>NZ_JBHMAA010000067.1:0-859 GCF_042429745.1 Neorhizobium puerariae
ATTAACTGACGAATTCGGGAGAGGATGAACGGCGAATGGGGCCAGGCCCGCGCCTGGCCTCGCGGATGAAAAGGCAGGCGCAGGCACCTGCGCCATGCCGGGCGCGCTGCGGTCGCCGGTCGGGCGTGAAACGGTCGGCTGCCTCCCACACCCCGGCGACCCAAGGAGCCGTGAACGCCTCTCCTCCGGGTCTGCCACGGACTCTCCCAAACCAGCGTCACGGACAAGGCGGACTGGGAGACCAACAGCCGCCAGCGATCTGCCGTAACAGCCAGTTCCCGGCACGAGCTCCCACGGTCGGTGCGCGGCTTCTACAGATTGGAACACCTTCGCGCGTCTTTCAGGACGCACCCCAAGGCTTGCAGAACGTTCCATCAAGACCGGAAGCGCTTCAGGCTGCCTGACGCGCGTTACCGGTCAGGGCCATTCTCTTCCGGCATGACGACCGTCGAATCGTCGATATCCCGAAACCTGGGGCATATTTCACTGTCGTAGAAGTCGCGCTTGTTTCCGGCGACCTCAAGCCCGACGATGGCCCCCTTGTTGACCCCGGGATGACGGCGCTGCGTGCCGTCGGCAAATTCGACGACAAGCAGCTTCTCAACAGCATCATACGTAAAAGACGTGACGGCTGATGGCCGTATCTCGGAAGGTTTTGTCTTGCGACGCCAAAACATATCTGCCGTCTCCGTGCCCCGGATTGAATAACAAGAGACGCGATTGACCGTCAATCACTAGGCCGTAGCGACGAATTAACTATTTGAGCCAGATGGCGATAGCGGCGATTTTGACGAAGCCCATGAAGTTTGCGAGCAGCTTGTCGTATCGTGTGGCGACACGTCGGAATTGTTTGAGCTTG
>NZ_JBHMAA010000013.1:0-239985 GCF_042429745.1 Neorhizobium puerariae
GTCGAAGGCCTCGTCATAGGCCGGATGCACCGCGACGAGCTGGCCCTGCAGGTGGGTCGAAAGCTCCGTCACCTCGATGCCGTTCCGACGCGCCACGCCGGCGAATTCGTCGCAATAATCCTTCGACGTGGCAGCTTTCTTCAGATCGATGAGCCGGCCCGCCCACGTCGGCACCTGCACCCCGACATACCCCTTCTCCGAAGCCCACCGCGTGATCCCGTCCCAGCTGTCGAACGGTGCCACATCTCCCGCAAACTGACCCAGAAACAAAGCAGGGCCCTTCATCGTCTTCATAATATTTCCTCCTTAAAAAACGAGCGACGAGAATACGGCCCCTCACCCGACCTCCGCTCCGCTCGCCCCCAAGGGGAGAGGAGGAACGGCGACGGTGCCACTTTTCCCTTCTCCCCAAGGGGAGAAAACGCCGACAGGCGGATGAGGGGGCTCCGTGCATAAGCCTACCCGGAAATCAGAACGGAGAATCCGGGAAGTAGAAGTCCTTGGCATTGTCCTTCGTCACCAGCGTGGCATCGAGGATATACGTGCCGCTGACGGGGACCTGATCGTAGAAATGCGCGGCGGTTAGCTGCATGGCCGTCGCCACCATCGACGGCGGATAGAGAACGTCGACCGGAACCATCTTGTCGCCATCCATGACACGCTTGATCATGTCCTTGGAACCGGCGCCGGCGACGACATACTTGATGTCGGTGCGCTTGGCCTGGCTGATGGCTTCAAGGACGCCGACGGCCATGTCGTCGTCCTGGCACCAGACCACGTCGATCTTCGGATATTTGGTGAGGTAGTCCTGCATGACACGGAAGGCGTCGTCGCGGTTCCAGTTGCCGTACTGGCGTTCCAGGATCTTGACGCCGGAGCCCGCGATGCCCTTGTCGAAACCGTCCTGGCGCTGCTGGTCGATCGGGATCGGCAGGCCGCGGATGACGACGACCTGGGCATTCGGCGTGGTCTTGGCGATGTACTGGCCCGCAACCTCGCCAAGCGCCGGATTGTTGCCGGCGACGTAGAGGTCGCGGACGGAATTGTCGTTGCTCGACGGCGCCCGGTCGACGAGCGCAACGAAGCGGCCCTTGTCCTTGACCTGCTGGATGGCGTTGACGAGCGGGTCCGGATCGGTCGGCAGGATCACGAGACCGTCGATCCCCTGGACATCCAGGTCCTGCAGCGCGTTCGCCTGGCTGGCCGGGTCCGGAGAGGTCTTGAGGATGACGTTGAGCCCCTTGTGCTCCGCCATCAGCAGCTTCGCGACGCGTTCGGCATGGAATACGACGCCGGCGGTCCAGCCGTGGTCCGCGGCCGGAATGGAAACCCCGATCGTCACCTTCTTGTCCTGGGCGTATGCCGCGCCCGCAGCCAGGGCCAGCGCCGCGACGGCCAGGCCCAAAATTTGTCTGCGCATGTTTCTCTCTCCCTCAGTTTATCATGGGGTCTTGCATGTCCGAGGCAGGGCGCGACCCGAAAGCCCGGCCAATTTCCCCTGCTCGCCACGCCTCACTTGCGCATCAGCGACCGCTGCACCAGCATGGCGATGATGATGATCGCCCCCTGGATGGCGCCGATCAGGTATTCGCTGACGAAGTTCGAAAGCAGCATGATGTTGCCGACGATCTCGAGAATGAAAGCGCCGCAGATCGTGCCCCAGATGCGCCCGACGCCGCCCCGCAGCGCCGTGCCGCCGACCACGACAGCGGTGATCGCCTGCAACTCCCACAGGATGCCGGTCGTGGCGGAGGTGGAACCGAGGCGCGGCACGTAGAGCAGCACGGCGACCGCGACGCAGAGCCCCTGCACCACGTAGGCGACGGTGCGCACCCTGTTGACCGAGATGCCGGAATAACGCGCCACGTCCTCGTTGGAGCCGACCGCGATGACATGCCGGCCGTAGCGTGTGCGGTAGAGCACGAAGGCGGCGATCGCGGCGGTGACGAAGATGATGATGATCGGCACCGGAATGCCGGCGACCGAGCCGAAATAGACCGGCCGGTAAAGCGCCTGCAGCTCGCGGTCGCGCAACGTGATCGCCCCGCCCTGGGAAAGCCAGGTCGTCAGCCCGCGATAGATGCCCATCGTGCCGAGCGTCGCGATGAAAGGCTCGATCCGGCCGATCGTGGTGATGAGGCCGTTCGCCAGCCCGCAGGCGGCGCCGAGCGCGATCGCCAGCAGCATCGCCGTGACCAGCATCAACATCGGGTCGGCGACGGCGCCAGAATTCATGAACAGGATCATCAGGCTCGCCACGAACGCGACCATCGAACCGACGGAAAGGTCCAGCCCGCCGGACGAGATCACGTAGGTCGCGCCGAGCGCGATGATCGCGATGAAGGCGCTGCGGGTGATGACGTTGGTGAGGTTGGCGACGGAGATGAAGTTCGGATTGGCGAAATAACCGAGCACGAGCAGCAGCGCGAGTGCGATGAACGGCGCGATCGCCGCCATGTCCCAGTCTTTCGAGGTCCTGGGCGCCTTGGCCGTTTCGGTCGCGACGGAACTCATCACGCGGCCTCCCCGGATTTGACGCCTGTCGCAAGCACGACGATCTCGTTCTCGTTCATATGCTCTCCCGTCACCTCGCCGACGATCCGGCCGGACCGCATCACGAGGATGCGGTCGCAGATGCCGATCAGCTCCGGCATTTCGGAGGAGACGACGATGATCGAACGCCCCTCGTCGGCCAGTCTGGCGATGAACTTGTAGATCTGTTCCTTGTTGCCGATGTCGATGCCGCGCGTCGGCTCGTCGATGATGACGATCGAGGGATCGAGCATCATCATCTTGGCAAGCAGCAGCTTCTGCTGGTTGCCGCCGGAAAGCTGGCCGGCCAGGATGTCCTTGGCTCCGGTGCGGATGTCGAATTCACGGATCGCCCGGTCGAGCGCCTCGCCTTCCCGTTTGCGATCGATCTGCAGCGCACCGACGAACCGGCCGAGCGAGGCGAGCGTCAGGTTGACGCGCAGGTCCTTGGCAAGCAGCAGGCCCTTGCCCTTGCGGTCTTCCGAGAGATAGGCGATGCCTGCCCTGAGGCTCGCATGCACGCTGGGGAAATCGACCGGCTGGCCGTTCAGGCGGATCGCGCCGCGGCCGGGCCGAAGACCGACGAGCCCTTCCATCAGCTCCGTGCGGCCGGCGCCGACCAGGCCGGCGAAACCGAGGATCTCGCCCTTGCGGAGCTCGAAGGACGCGTCCTGCGCATGGCCCGGCACGTTGAGATGCTCGACCTTGAGCACGACCTCGCGCACCGCGGCCGCATGGCGATCCGGATAGAGCTTCGCCACATCGCGGCCGACCATCAGGCGGGCCATGTCGGCAGGTTGCAGCTCGCTTGCCGCATGGGACGCGACGAGGCGGCCGTCGCGCAGCACGGTGACCCGGTCGGCGATCTCTTTCACCTCCGGCAGGCGGTGGGAAATGTAGAGCACCCCGACGCCCTTGGCGCGGATGTCCTTGATGACCTTGAGCAGCGCCTCGGTCTCGTGCGGCGTCAGCGACGCGGTCGGTTCGTCGAAGATGACGATGCGATGCGGCACGAGCAGCACGCGGGCGATCTGCACGAGCTGACGCTGGGCGATGGAGAGGCGCGCGACAATGGCGTTCGGGTCGATATCTCCGCCGAGGTCCCGGATGGCCCTTGCCGCCCCCTCGTTCATCGCGCGGTCGTCGACCGTAAAGCCCTTCCCGAGTTCGCGGCCGAGATAGATGTTCTGGGCGACGGTCAGGTCGGGCGCCAGCAGGATTTCCTGGTGCACCAGCACGATGCCGCGATATTCCGCATCCACAGGCCCGGAAAAGGCGACCGCCTCCCCGTCCATCCTGATCTCGCCCCGGGTGGGCGGCAGGTTGCCCGCCAGGATCTTCATCAGCGTCGACTTGCCGGCGCCGTTCTCGCCGATGATGGCATGAACCTCGCCGGCGCGGACGGCGAGGCTGATGTCCTTCAGCACTTCGACGACGCCGAATGTCTTGGAAAGGCCTGCCGCCTCCAGCAGCGAAGCGGAAGAATTCGCCTCGGCCACAGCCATCACAGGGCCTCCGCCAGACGAAGGCCGCACGGTTCCGGACACCGGACCGTCGTCATACCGACAGCGTGTATGGAAACGATAGACTGCACCCGAACTCCTCCCGCCAGAGACGCTAGCCTAGATTCTGAGGTACGTAAAGCAGATTTGCCCGGCGCACGCGAACATGTGAGACAGGGCATTGAAAACTCTTCCGCCGGTTGTTCCCGGTGAAACCGTGGCTGCCGAACCCCTTATCCGCCTGCCGGCGTCCTCCCCCCGGAAACGGGGAGAAGACGAGGCACGACTGGCTCACACATACCGGTTCACCACGTTTTCCAGATACTCCTGGCGGCCGGAAGCCGGCTCGGGGGTGATGTTGTTCTTCTCCACCCAGGACGCGATGTCGTCCAGCTTGTATTCCCCGCGCAGCATCTTCTGGTATTCGGGGCTGTCCCACTTGCCGTAGCGGGCGTCGAGCGGGGTCTTCAGCGCGCCGTCGTCGATCATCTTCGCCGCAGCCTTGAGGCCGCGGGCGCAGCAATCCATGCCGCCGATATGGCCGATCAAGAGGTCCTGCGGATCGAGCGACTGGCGGCGCAGCTTGGCGTCGAAGTTCGTGCCGCCATTCCTGAAACCGCCGCCCGAAAGGACGTGGTAATAGGCAAGCGCCATTTCCGGCACGTTGTTCGGGAACTGGTCGGTGTCCCAGCCGGACTGGTAGTCGTTGCGGTTCATGTCGATCGAGCCGAAGATGCCGAACGTATTCGCCATGGCGATCTCATGCTCGAAGGAATGGCCGGCAAGGATCGCATGGCCCTGCTCGATATTGACCTTCACCTCGTTTTCCAGTCCGTTCTTCTGCAGGAAGGCATAGACGGTCGAGACGTCGAAATCGTACTGGTGCTTGGTCGGCTCCTGCGGCTTCGGCTCGATGAGGATCGTGCCCTCGAAGCCGATCTTGTACTTGTATTCGACCACGAGGTTGAGGAAGCGGCCCATCTGGTCGAGTTCGCGGGTGAAATCCGTGTTGAGGATGGTCTCGTAACCCTCGCGGCCGCCCCACAGCACGTAGTTGGAACCGCCGAGGCGCTTGGTGGCGTCGAGGCAGGTCTTGACGGTCGCCGCAGCGAACGCGAAGACGTCCGGGTCCGGATTGGTGGCCGCGCCCGCCATGTAGCGCCGGTTGGAGAAGAGGTTCGCCGTGCCCCAGAGCAGCCTGACGCCGGTCGCGGCCTGTTTCTCCTCGAAATAGTCGACGATCTCGTTGAGGTTCCTGGTATTCTCCGCGAAGGTCCTGCCTTCCGGGCGAACGTCCGCGTCATGGAAGCAATAGAAGGGCGCGCCGAGCAGGTTGAAGAACTCGAAGGCGACATCCGCCTTCAGCTTGGCCGCCTGCATGGAATCCTCGAACCACGGGCGCAGGAAGGTCTGGCCGCCAAAGGGGTCGCCGCCGGGCCAGGTGAAGGTGTGCCAGTAGGCGACCGCGAAGCGCAGATGGTCCTCCATGCGCTTGCCCGCGACGATCTCGTCGGGATTGTAGTGACGGAAGGCCAGCGGATTGGTGCTCTCGGGGCCTTCATACCTGATCTTCTGGATATCTCCGAAAAAGCCTGTGCTCATGGTTGGTTCCTCCTTGTGGGTTCGAATTCGGTGTTCAGCGGGTAAGGCCCCTCATCCGACCCTTCGGGCCACCTTCTCCCCGCCGGGGAGAAGGGGATTGAGGCGCCGCCGCGTTTCTCTTCTCCCCAGGGGGAGAAGGTGCCGGCAGGCGGATGAGGGGGAAGCCTCACACTCTCAGCTCGCCAGCGACCGGACCGCCGGATACGCCGCCCGATACCGCGCATACGCCGCCTCATAGGCCCCAGACACCGCCGAGACCGGATCGATGGTTTCCTCCGTCTCCGGCGCCGTGCAAACCGCAAGCGGATCGGCGCCCGTGGCCGCGACAAGGCCGAGCCGGGCCGCACCGAAGGCCGCGCCGAAATCGCCGTCCGCCGGAATATCGACCGGCACGCCGAGCGCCGTCGCGATCGAGGCGAGCCAATAGCGCGAACGCGAACCGCCGCCGATCGCGGTCACGCGGGAGATCGACGTGCCGGCGGATTTCAACGCCTCCAGATTGTCCCGGATCGCGAAGGTCACGCCCTCCAGCACCGCCTGGGTCAGCGCCGCACGGTCGCTTTCATGGCCAAGCCCGATGAACGAGCCACGGATGACCGCATCGTTGTGCGGCGTGCGCTCGCCGGAAAGATACGGCAGGAAGGTGACGCCGGTCGGCGCCTTCAGCACCTCGCCGAGTTCCTGCGTCAGCTCCGCTGCCGCCTTGCCGGCGATGTGCGAATACCAGTTGAGCGCATCGGTGGCCGACAGGATGACGCCCATCTGATGCCAGGTCCTCGGCAGCGCGTGGCAGAAGGCGTGCACGGCGCTTTCCGGCTTCGGCAGATAGGATGCGTTGGCGGCGAAGAGGACGCCGGACGTGCCGAGCGAAACGAAGGCGTTGCCGGCCGCGACCGTGCCCATGCCGCAGGCGGACGCCGCATTGTCCCCTGCCCCGCCGGCCACCACGACGTCACCGGAAATTCCCCAGGCGGACGCGAGTTCGGCGCGCAGCTTCCCGGCCTGTTCCGTGCCCTCGACCAGCGACGGCATCTGTTTTTCCGAAAGACCGGTGGCGGCGAGCAGGTCCGGCGACCATTTCCGCGCACCGGTATCGAGCCAGGAGGTTCCGGCGGAATCGGACATTTCGGAAATATGCTCGCCGGTCAGCCACAGGCGGAGATAATCCTTCGGCAGCAAGACCTTGGCGACCCGGGCGAAGATGTCCGGCTCGTTCTTCCTCACCCACGCGAGTTTCGGCGCGGTAAAGCCCGGGAACACGATATTGCCGGTAAGCTTGCGGAAGATCGGATTGGCGTCCAGCGCCGCGGCCTCCGCATGGGAGCGGGTGTCGTTCCACAGGATGCAGGGACGCAGCACCTTGTCCTCAACGTCGAGCAGCGTCGCACCATGCATCTGGCCGGAAAGCCCGATGCCCTTCACGGCAGAAAGCTCCTTCGGGAATTTCGCCCTGAGGCCGGCAACCGCGTCCTGCGTCGCGCGGACCCAGTGAGCGGGGTCCTGCTCCGACCAGCCGGAATGCGGGCGCGACACGTCCAGCGAGCCGCTCGCCGAGCCGATGATCTTCTGATCGCCGTCGATCAGCATCGCCTTGACGCCGGATGTGCCGAGATCGAGACCGAGATACATGGTGTTTCTCCTAATTCCGCCGCGTTCGCGGCCTTTTTTGTTTGCAGCGCATCTCTTCCGCAAACCGCTTCACACTTTTCGGCATGCGCCGGTCGGGATACCCTGGCGCTCAGGGCAGATTGTCCTTCAGAAAGATGTCGATGCGGATGCGTTCCTGCGCGGCAAGCACCGGCAGGCCGTCGGCCTTGGCCTTGAGCACGCGGATGGCACTGCGGACCTCGTGGCCCGCGTCCTGGTTCAGCACGGCGTCGATGATGCCGTCCGCAAGGGCCGCCCGCGTCGAAACGGTGAGTTCATGGGCGATGACGACCGGACGCTTCGGCACGTCCGCCTTCCGGATGGCGCGGATGAGGCCGCGATTGCCCGCGCCCAGGCTGTAGATGCCGGCCATGTCGGGGTGGCGGCGCAACGCGTCGGAAATCATCGTCTCGGCAAGCGCCGGATCGTCGCGGCCTTCCAGCACCGGCAGGATATGGATGCCCGGGAAAGCCTCGCCGATCGCCGCCGAAAACCCCTCCAGGCGCTCGCGGTGGTCGCGCACCAGCATCGAGCCGGCGAGCACCGCCACGGTGGCTTCGCGGCCGCTCAGGAAACGCCCCATCAGGCTGCCCGCCGTGCGGCCCGCGGCGATATTGTCGATGCCGGCATAATGGTCCCGCGGAGAATCCGGAAGGTCGGAAACCAGCGTGACGATCGGGATGCCCGCCGCCGTCACCCGCCTGGCGGCCGCCTGGACTTCCGGCGCGTCGAGAGCCACGAAGGAGACCCCGGCCGGTTTGTCGGCGATCGCCTTTTCGAGCGCGGCGACAAGCGCCTCGGGATCGAAGGGCGGCACGTCGGCGATGCGGATATGGGTGCGCTCCGCACTCGACCGGGAAATCGCCCCCCGCACCTCCTCGCGAAGGCCGATCATGAAGGAATTGTCGTTCTCCGGCAGGATGAAGACGAAGGAATAGGTGCGGCTCTTGGCGAGATTGGCGGCCGCGAGATCGCGCACGTAACCGAGCGCGGCGATCGCCTCCTCCACCTTAGAGCGGGTGATGGAACGCACGCCGGGACGGCCGTTCAGCACACGGTCCACCGTGGCGAGGCTGACGCCTGCGATTTTCGCGATGTCGTGGACCGTGGGTTTCATGGACGCCTCCCCGGGAAGGTCGTAGCCCAATTTCTGAGGTACGTAAATCAAAAAAATCTCAGGTCCCATCCGAGCCGGTGACCGGGCGGAATGCCGGCGCCGGAGACCTGCAACTTTATTGAAAATGACACACAGATATGCAACAATTGCGGGTAAGGACATTTTGGGGAAGAGGAGAGACGTCATGTCGGTTCTGGTTTCGCTTGCCACCTCCATCGCCGGTCTGATTGCGCCCTACCTGGTGGAAGGCGGAAAGAAATTTGCCGCCAAGGCCGGAGAGGCGGCCTGGGAAAAGGCGCAGGAGATCTGGACGGTCATTTTTCCGGCCGTCGAGTCGGACCGCAAACTCGGTCCGGCGACCGAACTTCTGGCGGCCGACAAGAACAGCAAGCCCATCCGCGAAGTCTTCGAAAAGGCGCTCCTGGAATATCTCGAAGCCAATCCGGATACGGCGGACAAATTGACCGCAATCCTCGGCGGCCCGCAGAGGGTTCAGGAGATTGCGGCCGAGCAAGGCGGCCTGATCGAAGGCGCGTCGCAGGAAATGGACGAGAGCGGAGAGCAGCGCATCCGCGCGATCGGCGGAACCGTCAAGGACGTCAAGCAGAAAATGTAGCGTCAGGCCTGCAGGTCGCCCAGGGAACGCTCGAACTTGAGAAGGACGCGGTCGAGCTTGGAGCGGCCGCGGGCAATCCTCGTCGTGAGCGAGCGCAGCCGCCCGATCTTCTTCCTGACCACGCCGACGGGATCGCGGTATTCCTTGATGGCGTATTCCATGTCCGTCAGCAGCGAAATGATCTCGAAGCGCCGTTCCCGGGTCACGTCGATGGCGACGATCTCGGTAAGGTGGAACAGGTCCAGGAAATCGTCGAGGAGCTGCTCGCGCGAAATACCTTTCCCGTTCCGGCCCTCGCCCGCGACCTGCCGGACGTTTTCAACGGTTCCGAAGAACGCGATGATATTCTGGGTGGTCGGACTGGCTTGCTTGGCCTCGTTGAACTGCGAATCCTCGTGAAGCCGCCGGCGGATGTTGTTTATGACGTTCTGGCGGCTGGTCATCTCGGAATGCCGCGCCATGATCGCCTCTATCTCGTCCGCCCTGACCATGTCCTCGGCGAGCGTGGCGATGGTGGCAAGATCGACGCCTGACTGCTCGCTCGCCGACTTGCGCAACGACGCGATATAACGTCCGTTCTCGATCATATACTTGGTATATCCCTCGTAGAGGATCTGGTCGTCGTCGACCTTGTCCAGCATCGCCGGCATGTTGCGCGAGAGGTTGCGGAAATTGGCCTGGTGGCAATAGGAATGGCTGAGATAGATGCGCAGCGCACGGGCCGACATGAAGACATCGCGCTCGATACTGTCCCGGACGATCAGCCACGCCACCTCCTTCGTCGGCAGGAAGCCGTAATACAGCCGGATATCGGCGACCTGTATCTGGACCCGGCTGAAGAACTTGGGGATCGGTCCGATTTCCGAGGCCTTCGCCTCGAAGAACACCACGGGCGGCGCCGAGAAGACGGCATCGACGATCGGACCCAGGCGCAATACCGGCTCGGCGGTCGTGCGGGATTGAAACAGGCGGCAAAGCTCCCTGCCGGCCTTGTCCAGCGCGCATTCGCGGGGGTTGCGGTGCGAGATTCCGAGGCCGCCTTTCCTGACGTGATCCCACAGGCCGTCGATGTCCACCTTCTCGCCATCGGGGCGCGCCACGACATTCAGGTCGATCCGCCCGCAGGCGGAATCGAGCTGGTAGTAGCGTATGGAACGCGCCCGGGCGTGCCATTTCGAAATCTCGTCGGCGGGTTCCGGCAATTGAAGCTCGCAGATGCGATGCAGGGGGAAATAGTATTTCTCGGTGGCGGCATGGGGGTTCTCGCCCCACATGCGCTGCCGCGACAGCCCGGCCGAACGGAGAAAATGGCTGTTCCGCTCCTGCTGGGTCAGCGAACTGAAGTCGACGCCGACATGCCCGAGCCCATCGGCGAAGAACGTTCTCAGATCGGAGACGGGAAAGGACAGGGATAGCAGCATGATCGGCTAGACGGGGCGCCAGTGCGAAACCGTGGCGCCCCTAGTGCCAAGCAGACGCTCTGACATTGAGCTACTCTCCCATAGAGCGGGAGAGACGGGATTTGAACCCGCAGCCTCCTGCGTTTAGGTACTATTTTCTGGAGTGCCTTCCTTGGTCGATTGCCAAGAAACAGCGTCCTTAAAGTAGAATATCTGGAAGTAAAGTCAACTAAAAGAAAAGGGCCGCCACAGATGTGGCAGCCCCTTCCGGCGGTGGAGGGTTGTGATCAGTGCCCGCCCCCACCGGCACCTGCAGGTCGCGCCGGCTTGGCGATCAGGAGAACGAAGAGGATGAGGCTGGCGAAGAGGCCGGTCAGCAGCAGGAAGACATCCGCGAACGACAGCAGCCAAGCCTGCTGGGTAATGATGCCGGAGAGCTTCTGCAACGCCACGGAACTGCCGTCCAGGCCGTAGGAACTGTAGTTCCCGCCGACATTGTTCAGCCAGTCGAGCGCGGCGGGATTGCCGTAGTTCACATGCTCGGACAGCCGGGCATAGTGCTCGTCGGTCCGTTGCGTCAGCATGGTGTTGATGATGGCAAGGCCCACCGCGCCGCCGAGGTTGCGGGTCAGGTTGAAGAGACCCGAGGCGCCCTGGATGCGCTGCGGCGGCAGGGTGCCGAGCGCGATGTTGTTGATCGGCACCATGCACATCATCATCGAGGCGCCGCGCAATATCTGCGGCAGGAACAGCTCCCAGAAATCCCAGTCTCCGGTGATCCCCGTCATCATCCAGGTTCCGATCGCGAAGCCCCCGAAGCCAACCGCCATCATCAGGCGCAGGTCGAGCACGTTCGTCAGGCGCCCGACGATCGGCGCCGCGAAGAACATGGCAAGGCCGGAGACGAACATGGTCTCGCCGATCATCAGCGAGTCATAGCCTCGGATGCGGCCGAGATAGAGCGGATAGAGATAGGTGAGGCCGTAGAGGCCGACGCCCATCACGAAGGAGAAAAGCGAGCCGAAGGCGAAATTGGCGTTGGCGAAGGCCCTCAGATCCACCACCGGGAACTCCACCCGGAAGGCGCGCCAGAAGAAGACCACGGCACCGACGAAGATGAAGACCGTGCCGATGACGATATGCTCGTCGCTGAACCAGTCCTTGTTGTTGCCTTCCTCCAGCACGTATTCCAGCGACCCGAGGAACACCGCCATGGAGAAGAGCCCCCACCAGTCGAACTTCCGCATCAGGTGAAGCTGCGGCTTGTCGAAGTCGATCAGGCTCCACGCGGCGGCGGTCACGAGGATGCCGGGGATGATGTTGACGAGGAAAAGCCAGTGCCACGAGAAGGCGTGGGAAAGGTAGCCGCCGACCGTCGGGCCGATCGTCGGCGCGAGAGTGGCGACCAGGCCGATGATCGGCGAGACGATGCTGCGTTTCGACGGCGGGAAGATGGTGAAGGCCGCCGCGAAGACCGACGGGATCATGCCGCCGCCGATGAAGCCCTGGAGCGCCCGGTAGACGATCATCTGCTCGATATTGGACGCGGTGGCGCAAAGCGCGCTGGCAAGCGTAAAGCCGCCGGCGCAGACGGTGAAAAGCACGCGGGTCGAGACGATGCGCGCCAGCGTTCCCGACAGCGGGATCATGATGACTTCGGCAATCAGGTAGGAAGTCTGCACCCAGGCTATTTCGTCCGAGCCGGCGGAAAGGCCGGCCTGGATTTCGGAAAGCGAGGCCGACACGATCTGGATGTCGAGGATCGACATGAACATGCCGAAGACCATCGCGAAGAAGGCGATGACCTTCCGTCGGTCCATCGGCGGGTCTGCGGGCCTTGCGCCCGCTACGGCCGTTGCGGTTGCCATGGCCGTTCTCCTTGCGCTTATTTGGCGGCGACCGCGTTGCCGGCCGGGGCGGTGCGGGTGTCGACGTCGACCACGACGCTCAGCCCTGCACGCAGGTGCTCGCGTTCCAGGTCCTCCTGCGGGATCGAGATGCGGACCGGCACGCGCTGCACGACCTTGGTGAAGTTGCCCGTGGCGTTTTCCGGCGGGAGCATCGAGAAGACCGCGCCCGAGGCAGGCGCGATCGACTGGACCGTGCCGATGATCGGATGGTCTTCATAGGCATCCACATGCACGCGAACCTTCGAGCCCGGCTCCAGATGGCCGATCTGGGTCTCCTTGAAATTCGCCTTGATATAAAGCTCGGTCAGCGGCACGAGCGAGGCGATCCGCTTGCCGACGGAAAGGAGGTCGCCCGTCTGGACGGCGAGGTTGCCGATGATGCCGTCGTAGGGCGCCTTGAGCACCGTGAAGTCGAGGTCGCGCTGGGCCTGGTCGCGGGCAAGCTCCTGGGTGCGGACAGTGTTGACCGCTTCCTTGCGCTGCGCCTGCAGCAGGCCGATATTCGCGTCGGCGGAGGCGACGGCCGCCTGGCCGGCGACGAGATTGGCGCGGGCCTGTTCGAGCGCGATCTGGGCGTTGTCGAGATCGGCCGCCGTGCCGACGGACTTCGCGGCAAGCTCGCTGGCGCGCTTGTAGGTGATCTCGGCGCCGCGGACGGCGGCCTCCAGGGCACCCTGCTGCGCCTTGGACTGGGCAAGCGCCGCCTGGGCGCCGACGATCTGCGCGTCGATGCGCGAGATCGCGAGCTTGGCGGATTCGATCGCGGCTTCGGCCTTTTCAAGCGCCAGCCTGTAATCGCCGTCATCGAGGGTGACGAGCGGATCGCCGGCCTTGACCGACTGGTTCTCGACGACATTAACCTTGGCGACGTAACCTGATACCTTGGGGGAGATGACGGCGAGATCGCCTTCCACATAGGCGTCGTCCGTCGAGACGAGGAACCGGCCGTCGACCCACCAGTCGTAGCCGTACCATGCCGCACCGCCGAGGAGGGCGAGCGCGATGACCGGCAGCAGGAAACCACGCCGCTTCTTCTGTTCGGGCGCCTTGGCGGCGGCGGGCGCCGCGATCGCTTCGGCCGCGGCGGGCTTTTCCGCCGCCGGCTCGCTCTTGCGGGCTTCCGCTTCCACAGGGCCTGCATTGTCCATCGTCACGGCGCGCAGCGCGCCGGCATTCTGAGGAGCCGTCATGGTCTATTACCGTGTTGGGAGTACAGTCTTCATCGAACCGCTCGGTTCAATGCGCTTGACATAGACCTTTCGATGACACATATCAAGAGCAATCGAACCGCTCGGTTCGAAAAGGTTAAAAAAGGCATTGAAATGGCCAGGCAGACGAGGAAGCTGGAAAGATCCGATCCCGGTCCAGCCGGACGTTTCGCGGCAGGCGCGGACCCCGTGAAGCGGGAACAGATCATCGACGGTGCGAAGCGCGTTTTCATGAAGCTCGGCTTCCACGCGGCGAGCATGAACGACATCACCCGTGAGGCCGGTGTCTCGAAGGGCACGATCTACGTCTATTTCCAGAACAAGGAAGACCTGTTCGGCGCGATCGTCGCGCAGGAGCGCGAGCGCATCACCCTCAGGATGCGCGATATCCTGGCCGGCAGCGAGGAGGTCGAGGACGGGCTCTACCGCTTCGGCATGGGCTTTGCCGCGCACATCACCTCCCCGCAGGTGATCAACGCGATGCGCACGGTGATCGGCGTCGTGGACCGCATGCCGAGCCTCTGTCGGCAGTTTTTCAATTCCTCCTCGATGAACGTCCGCACCGTCCTGGACGACTTCATCAAGCGGCATGTGGCGCTCGGCAACATCAAGGTCGAGGACACGGACCTGGCTGCCCGGCAATTCATCGAGATGGCAAGCGGCACGTTCTTCAAGTTCCGGCTGTTCGGCGACCTCCAGGACGTTCCGCCGCAAAAGGAACTGGATCACGTCGTCAGGGGCGCCATCCGCGTTTTCATGGCCGCCTATGGAAACCACGACGCGCCCGTGACCGCCAAAGCACGCGAACACGCCTGATTTCGACGGGTTGTTGCACAACCTCCTCTTGTCTTTGCGTTCCCGATCCTTAAATCGGTGGGGCTGTTACGCCTCGAGATTGAGAAAGGATGGGAATGCAGGAGATCGCTGCGCTGCTTACGGACCCGGCCGCCTGGGTGGCGCTGGTTACGCTCGTCGTCATGGAAGTCGTGCTCGGCATCGACAACCTGATCTTCATTTCCATCCTCACCAACAAGCTGCCGGCCGAGCACCGCGAGAGGGCGCGGCGCATCGGCATCGGGCTGGCGCTCATCATGCGGCTGGCCCTGCTCGGCACCATCGCCTGGATCGTCCAGCTCACCAATCCGCTCTTCGAGGCCTTCGGCCACGGCTTTTCCTGGAAGGACCTGATCCTGATCGCCGGCGGCCTGTTCCTCGTCTGGAAGGCGACCAAGGAAATTCACCACAACGTCGATCCCGAGGATCACGGCGAGGACTTCATCGCAAGCTCGGCGACGACCACCTTCGCCTCCGCCATCGGCCAGATCCTGCTTCTCGACCTCGTCTTCTCGATCGACAGCATCATCACCGCCGTTGGCATGACGCCGCACCTGCCGATCATGGTGGTCGCCGTCATCGTCGCGGTGACCGTGATGCTGGTGGCCGCCACCCCGCTCGCCAATTTCATCGAGAGGAACCCGACGATCGTCATGCTGGCGCTCGCCTTCCTCCTGATGATCGGCACGACGCTGATCGCCGAAGGCATGGGCTTCCATGTCCCGAAGGGTTACGTCTATGCCGCCATGGCCTTCTCGGCGCTGGTTGAGGTGCTGAACATGATCGCGAGAAACGCCCGCAAGCGAAACAAGGGCGGCGAAGAGACGCTGCATTGACGGACCGCCTCCTGTCCGGGCGAGCCGGTCCGGACGGAACCACGCGCGAAGCAGAACGTTTTGAAAAAGACCATTGCCATAGACGGCGACAACATCCGCGACATCTCCTCGTTCTATGAGGAGATCAACCGCGTGTTCATGGCCAACGAGAATTGGAAGCTCGGCCCGAACCTCGATGCACTGAACGACCTTCTTTACGGAGGCTTCGGCGCCATCAATGGCAACGAACCCGTGGCGCTGGTCTGGCTGAACATGGAAAAGAACAGGGCCGACCTCGGCCTTGATCTTACACGGACATTCTACCGCGACAAGCTGCGGCATCCCGAGACATACGACTCGGACAGGATCGGCAAGGACCTAGCCGCTCTGGAGAATGGCACAGGCGAGACCTATTTCGAGATCGTGCTGCAGATCATAGCCGACCATCCCAATATCGAGCTGCTCGCCTGCTAGGCCGGCCCCGGTCGGGCGGAAAAACCCAGCCTTCCGGGGCGCTTCCTGTCAGCTCTTCGCCAGTTCCTTGTCGATCGCCGCGACGAGCCGGCTGTCTTCGGCGGTCACATCGGGCGCGAAGCGGGCCACGATCCGGCCGTCCCGGCCGATCAGGAACTTCTCGAAATTCCAGACGATCTCGTTGTCGTCGGCGACCTCCGTGCCGAAGCCGCGCAGCCTCTCCTTCATCGGGCCGTCGCCGGTGGTGGGAACGCCGGATTCCGTCAGTTCCCTGTAAAGCGGGTGCTTGTCCTCGCCCTTGACGGAAATCTTCGAGAAGATCGGGAATTTCACGTCGTAGGTGAGCGTGCAGAACTCGACGATCTCGGCATCCGTGCCGGGCTCCTGCCCCTTGAAATTGTTTGCCGGGAAGGCGGTGACGACGAAGCCCTTGCCACGCTTGTCCTCGTAGAGCTTTTCGAGACCTTCGTATTGTTTCGTCAGGCCGCATTTCGAGGCGACGTTGACGACCAGCATCACCTGCCCCTTGTATTCGGAAAGCGAGGTCTCGCGGCCGTCGGCCAGCTTGACGGGAATATTCAGAACATCACTCATCGACAAATCTCCATGAAAAACAGCAAATCGGCAGACGGTCACAAACTATTCCAACGGACCTGATTGTCCAGCGTCCCTTCCGGGCCTCCCTCCGCGCCAGCCCGCCGGCGGGCTCCATGCCCGGCCGCGGCCCGGCAGATCAGGGCGGATATGCGCCCAAAAACCTTGACGCCCGCACCTGAATATGCGCTAAGGCCTGCCAAAATCGACATTCTCACAAGAATTATTCGCGCCGCCGAGGCGCCAAGATCGAGTAGCATCCATGAGCACGACCGGCCCCCGCGTCCGCATCGCCCCCTCGCCCACCGGCGAACCGCATGTCGGCACCGCCTATATCGCCCTGTTCAACTATCTCTTCGCCAAGAAGCACGGCGGCACCTTCATCCTGCGTATCGAGGATACGGATGCCACGCGCTCCACGCTGGAATTCGAGCAGAAGGTGCTGGATGCCCTGAAATGGACCGGCCTGACCTGGTCGGAAGGCCCGGATGTCGGCGGCCCCTACGGCCCCTACCGCCAGTCCGACCGCAAGGCGATGTACCAGCCCTACGGCCAGGAACTGCTCGACAAGGGACACGCCTTCCGCTGCTTCTGCACGCCCGAGCGGCTCGAGGAGATGCGCGAGGCGCAGCGCGCCGCGGGCAAGCCGCCGAAATACGACGGCCTGTGCCTGAACCTGAAGGCCGAAGAAGTGACCTCGCGCGTGGCGGCGGGCGAAGCCTCCGTCATCCGCATGAAGATCCCGACCGAGGGCAATTGCGAATTCCACGACGGCGTTTATGGCGACGTGTCGATCCCGTGGGATTCGGTCGACATGCAGGTGCTGATCAAGGCCGACGGCATGCCGACCTACCACATGGCGAATGTCATCGACGACCACCTGATGAAGATCACCCACGTCGCGCGCGGCGAGGAATGGCTTGCATCCGTGCCGAAGCACATCCTGCTCTACCGCTATTTCGGCTGGGAGCAGCCGGTCTTCATGCATCTGTCCCTGATGCGCAATGCCGACAAGTCGAAGCTCTCGAAGCGCAAGAACCCGACCTCGATCTCCTATTATTCCGCGCTCGGCTATCTGCCGGAAGCGCTGATGAATTTCCTCGGCCTGTTCTTCATCCAGATCGCCGAGGGCGAGGAACTGCTGACGATGGACGAACTCACCGGGAAGTTCGACCCGGAGAACCTTTCCAAGGCGGGTGCGATCTTCGACATCCAGAAGCTCGACTGGCTGAACGGCCGCTGGATTCGCGAGAAGCTTTCACCGGAGGAATTCATCGGCCGCACGCTGGAATGGGCCTCCGAGAACGAACGCCTGA
This sequence comes from Neorhizobium puerariae, assembly GCF_042429745.1. Taxonomy (NCBI): domain Bacteria; kingdom Pseudomonadati; phylum Pseudomonadota; class Alphaproteobacteria; order Hyphomicrobiales; family Rhizobiaceae; genus Neorhizobium; species Neorhizobium puerariae. Next base: position 17,568 of record NZ_JBHMAA010000013.1, read on the forward strand.
CGGAAGGCCTGAAGCTGTCGCAGAGCCGCATTTCCAGGCTCGGCGAACTGCCGAATCTGGCCGGCTTCCTGCTGTCCTCCGATGTCGGCCTGACCCCGGCTTCGTTCGCGGGCCTGAAAACCAGCCCCGCCGAGACGCTGGAAATCGTCAACACCGTCCAGGCCGATCTCGAAAAGATCCTCGAATGGAATGTCGAGACGATCGATGCCGAGCTGCGTGCCGTGTCCGACAGGCTCGGCAAGAAGCTGCGCGTCGTGACCCCGCCGCTTTTCGTTGCGATGTCCGGCTCGTCACGCTCGCTGCCGCTGTTCGACTCAATGGCGCTGCTCGGCCGCTCCGTCGTACGCCAGCGGCTGAAGATCGCCGCGACGGTGGTGGCTTCGATGGTGGGAAGCGCGGCCTGAGCCCGCCCCCCTCATCCGCCTGCCGGCACCTTCTCCCCGAGGGGAGAAGAGGACCGCGGCATCGGCGGCATATTCCAGTCCCCTCTCCACCCGGGGGGGAGGGTAGGGTGAGGGGGCTAGGGCTCCGGCATGGGAATTGATCTGCGGCAACGCCGCCGAAAAGGCAACTAAGATGACCGACAACAACACGACAAACGAGACCGCCCTCTCCTCCGACGCCACGCAGGTGCGCGCCCAGAAGCTCGCCATCCTTCGCGAGAAGGTGGGAGACGTCTATCCGGCGCATTTCCACCGCACGCTGACCAACGCGGAACTGGCCGAGAAATACAAGAACCTCGAAGCCGACGTGGAGACCCAGGACATCGTGACGGTCGCCGGCCGGGTCTATTCCTCGCGCAATTCCGGCATGTTCATGGACATCCATGACGCCTCGGGCAAGGTGCAGATCTTCTCCCACAAGGATACGACGCCGGAAGAAGCCCGCGCGCTTCTCTCCCTGATCGATATCGGCGACATCATCGGCGTGACCGGAGTCGTGCGCCGCACCAAGCGCGGCGAGCTCACGATCAACGCCCGGTCGATCATCATGCTCACCAAGTCGCTGCTGCCGATGCCGGAGAAGTGGCATGGCCTCTCGGATATCGAGCTGCGCTACCGCAAGCGCCATCTCGACATCATGACCAACGAGGAATCCAAGCTGCGCTTCCAGCAGCGCAGCCGCATCGTCTCGGGCATCCGCCGCTTCATGGAAAACGACGGCTTCATGGAAGTCGAGACGCCGATGCTGCATTCGGTCTATGGCGGCGCCACCGCCGAGCCGTTCAAGACGCATCACAACACGCTGAAGCTCGACATGTACCTGCGCATCGCGCCGGAACTGTTCCTGAAGCGCACGCTGGTCTCCGGCCTCACCGACAAGGTCTTCGAGATCAACCGCAACTTCCGCAACGAAGGCGTCTCGACCCGGCACAATCCGGAATTCACGATGATGGAGTGCTACTGGGCCTATGCGGACTACGAGGACATCATGGACCTCGTGGAGCGCATGTTCGCCCAGCTCGCCGTGGCCATCCACGGCTCGACCGAGTTCAAATTCCAGGACAAGGAACTTTCCTTCAAGGGCCCGTTCAAGCGTGTGCCCATGCCCGACGCCGTCAGGGAAGCGACCGGCATCGACTTCCTGGCGATCAAGACCGACGAGGAAGCCCGCGCCGCCGCCAGGGCCGCCGGTTTCGAGGTCGAGAAGGACTGGACCTGGGGCGAATGCCTCGCCTTCATCTTCGAGGAAAAGGTCGAGCCGACGCTGATCCAGCCGAGCCACGTCACGCATTTCCCGAAGGACATCTCGCCCTTCGCCAAGGAAGTGCCGGGCGATCCGCGCCTCGTGGAACGCTTCGAGACCTATTGCAACACCTGGGAACTCGGCAACGCCTTCTCCGAGCTCAACGATCCGGAAGAGCAGCGCCGCCGCATGGTGGAGCAGCTCGAGCAGGCGCATGCCCGCGGCGAGAAGGAAAAGCAGCTCGACGACGAATTCCTGGACGCCATGGACCAGGGCATGCCGCCCGCCGGGGGCCTGGGCATCGGCGTCGACCGCCTCGTCATGCTGCTGACCGACTCGCCGTCGATCCGCGACGTCATCCTCTTCCCGGCGCGCCGCAACAAGCAGGATTGATCGGGAAAAAGGGCCGGTATCCGCCTCAATGCCCCGGCTTGGAACCGGCCGCCGCCTCGCCGCGCATCTTCGCGAGCCAGGCCGCACCCGCGGCATCGGCCGCGGTGGTGCCGTCGGTCGGGGGTGGGGCCGCCTCTGCATGGGCAGCCTCCGGGGCACCTTGATCGGAACGGATGACATCGGCATCCGTTGATTTCGACCACCGCTTGCCGCCTTCCGCCGATGTTCTCGGCTCGGGCGCCGGCTGTTCCGGGGAAGCCTTCGCGGCTGCGGCGGATGCCGGTTGCCCCGCAGGCTCCGCTTCACCGCCGCTGCCGAAGATCATCCCTTTCAGGGAAGCCAGAAGCCCGCCCTCCTCCTTCGGCCCCACATCCGCCTGTTTCGCATCTGCCTGTTTCGGAGCGGTGGATTGGGCGCCATGGTCTTCCGCCGCAGCCGCAATGCCATGGTCGGCGGCAGGCGCCGCCTGCGCTTCCGGCTTGGCGGCCGCGTGATCCGCCCCCTCGCCTTCCGCCGGCGCTTCGGTCTTCGAACCGAAGATCATGCCGGTGATCGAACCGAGGAAGCCGCCGCTCTCCTTGGCCGCGACTTCGCCGCCTTCGCCATGTCCTTCTGCGGCCGGAGCATCGTGGCCTTCGGCAGCAGGCGCTTCGCCATGACCGGAAGCCTCACCATGGCCACCGCTTTCGCCGTGGCCACCGGAAGCCTCGCCATGCCCGCCGCCTTTCTTCTTCCCGCCCTTCTCGCCGTGACCGCCTGCCGGTGCGCCGTGCTCGCCCTCGGGAGCGGCAACAACCGGCTCGGCGCAATCCGTCTTGTCGGTCAGCCTTGCGGTCAGCGCCTCGGCGTCCTCCAGCGGCAGGTCGATCCGCATGCCATAATATTCGCCGTTCGAATTGGCCGGACCGTCCAGATAATAGGCGGAGTAGACCTGCGCATCGGCGCCTCCCGGCGCCCTGGCGGGATCGGGGATGTAGACGACCTGCGCGCCGACCATGCGGCCGCGCATCCGGGCGCGGTCCTTCGGACCCGCCTTGTCGATCATCGCCACCTGCACGAGATCGGCCTTTTCCTTTTCCTGGACAGCACGGGCGACCCGCAATGCCGTCCTGATGCGCGCCATGCCGTCCCCGGCCTCGTCGCTCACCACGTATTTGCGGACCCAGTAGCGCTGGTCGCGCTTGATCCTGATCGTCTCGACGGCGGTGCATTCGAGACCGTTGAGTTCGAGATAGGAGGGGCCGAGAATCCTGTCGCTGCCAATCAGCACGGCCGCAGCGCCGCTGCCGCCGCCGAGAACGACGATGCCCCCCATCACCAGCAGGAAGAACTTCTTCGAGAACCGGAACCTGGGACCCTTCACTTGCCGAGCTCCGGCATGATCAACTCCATTTTACGCAGAACAACACCATGGAATGTCGGCGGGATATTCTCCTATTCTTCTTGAGGAAGCTTTAAGCCGAAGGTTCTCTTTTTCGATTGTTTGCCGGTGCCGGCCGGCTGCCGCGCCTCACCCTGTCCCATTCCGGAATACCGCCTAGTTGCGAATGATTTGCAATAGCATTGACAGATGGAGAATCCTGGCTAGGTTAGATTGAGAATGAATTGCAACAAAAGGTTCGACACCGTGATCCCCCTTAGGAAACTTGCCGCCATTGCCGCCGTTCTCGTCAGCCTGCCCGCGTTTGCCCACGCCCAGGAAAAGCCGAAGGTCGTAACCACCTTCACCATCATCGCCGACATGGCGAAGAACGTCGCCGGCGATGCCGCCGAGGTGGAAAGCATCACCAAGCCGGGCGCGGAGATCCATAACTACCAGCCGACGCCGCGCGACATCCTGCGTGCCCGCGATGCGGATCTGGTGCTGCGGAACGGCCTGAACCTGGAACTCTGGTTCGAGAAGTTCCTGACCAATCTCGGCAAGGTGCCGAGCGTCACGGTCTCCGACGGCGTGGAGCCGATGGCGATCGCCGGCGGCGCCTATCAGGGCAAGCCCAACCCGCACGCGTGGATGTCGCCGGAAAACGCCGTCATCTATGTCGAGAACATCCGCAAGGGCCTGGCGGAGATCGACCCTGCGCACGCCGCCGTCTATGCGGCCAACGCCAAGGCCTATACGGACAAGATTCACGCGGCCGTGCAGCCGATCCGTGATGCGCTTGCCGCCCTGCCCGAAGGTCACCGCTGGCTGGTGACGAGCGAAGGCGCCTTCTCCTATCTCGCCCGCGACTTCGGCCTCAAGGAACTCTATCTGTGGCCGGTCAACGCCGACAGCCAGGGAACGCCGCAGCAGGTGAAGGCCGTCATCGACGCCATGCGTGAACACGACATCAAGGTCATCTTCAGCGAAAGCACGGTCTCCGACAAGCCGGCGAAACAGGTCGCTTCCGAAACCGGGGCGGAATACGGCGGCGTGCTCTATGTCGATTCCCTGAGCGAGGCGGACGGGCCGGTGCCGACCTATCTCGACCTGCTTCGTGTGACCACCCAAACCATCGCCCGAGGTCTCGCATCATGATGATGGGCAAGACGAAACCCGCCGGTGCCGGCCTGAAGCTGGAAAACGTCACGGTCGCCTACCGCAACGGGCTGACGGCGCTGCGTCACGCGAGCTTCGCGGTGCCGAAGGGAACGATCACCGCGCTTGTCGGCGTCAATGGCGCCGGCAAGTCCACCCTGTTCAAGGCGATCATGGGCTTCGTCACCCTGACTGAAGGCTCGGTCGAAATTCTCGGAATGCCCGCGCGCGAAGCGCTCAGGAAGAACCTCGTCGCCTATGTGCCGCAATCGGAAGAGGTGGACTGGAACTTTCCCGTTCTCGTCGAGGACGTGGTGATGATGGGCCGTTACGGCCACATGAATTTCCTGCGCATCCCTTCCCGCCACGACCACGACATGGTCACCCAGGCCCTGAAGCGGGTGAACATGGAGGAATACCGCAAGCGCCAGATCGGCGAGCTTTCCGGCGGCCAGCGGAAACGCGTCTTCCTGGCCCGCGCGCTGGCGCAGGAGGGGCAGGTGATCCTGCTCGACGAACCGTTCACCGGCGTCGACGTGACCACCGAGGAACAGATCATCACGCTCCTCAAGGCGCTGCGGGACGAAGGCCGCGTCATGCTGGTCTCGACCCATAACCTCGGCAGCGTACCGGATTTCTGCGACCGCACGGTCTTCGTCAAGGGCACGGTGCTCGCCTATGGCAGGACCGAGGACACGTTCAACGAGGCCAATCTCGAAAAGGCTTTCGGCGGCGTGCTGCGCCATTTCATCCTCGGCGGCGCGGACCTGCACGAGGACGCCGACGAACGCCGCGTCAAGGTCATCACCGACGACGAGCGGCCTTTCGTGACCTACGGCAACGGCAGACAACAGAAGCCGAAGGAGAAGGCCGATGCTCCAGACGCTCCTTGAGCCGTTTTCCTACGGCTACATGCTGAACGCCATCTGGGTGAGCGCGCTGGTGGGCGGCGTCTGCGGCTTTCTTTCCGCCTACCTGATGCTCAAGGGCTGGTCGCTGATCGGCGACGCGCTCTCCCATTCCATCGTCCCCGGCGTCGCGGGCGCCTACATGCTGGGTCTTCCCTTTTCGCTCGGCGCCTTCATTTCCGGCGGACTGGCGGCTGGCGCCATGCTCTTCCTCAACCAGCGCACGCGGCTGAAGGAAGACGCGATCATCGGGCTCATCTTCACCTCCTTCTTCGGGCTCGGCCTCTTCATGGTGTCGCTCTACCCGACCGCCGTGAACATCCAGACCATCGTGCTCGGCAACATTCTCGCCATCACGCCGGAAGACACGCTGCAGCTCGTCATCATCGGCGGCGTCAGCCTGGCGATCCTGGCGGTCAAGTGGAAGGACCTGATGGTCGCCTTTTTCGACGAGAACCATGCCCGCACCATCGGTCTGAGGCCGGACCTCCTGAAAGTGCTGTTCTTCACCCTGCTTTCGGCATCCACCGTCGCCGCGCTGCAGACGGTCGGCGCATTCCTCGTCGTCGCCATGGTGGTGACGCCGGGAGCGACCGCCTACCTGCTCACCGACCGGTTCGAAAGGCTGATCCTGATGGGTCTCGTCATCGGCGCGGCGACCAGTTTCGTCGGCGCCTATCTGAGCTATTTCCTCAACGGAGCCACGGGCGGCGGCATCGTCGTGCTGCAGACGGTCCTGTTCCTGGCCGCCTTCCTGTTCGCGCCGAAGCACGGAATGCTCGCCGCCCGCCGCCGGTTGCGCCGCACGCTGGAGGAGACGCCATGAGCGACCTTGTCGACCTCGCACTCTTCCCGTTCCAGATCGATTTTATGCAGCGGGCCTTCGTAGTGACGCTGATGATCGCGCTGCCGATGGCGATCCTCTCGTGCTTCCTGGTGCTGAAAGGCTGGTCGCTGATGGGCGATGCGGTCTCGCATGCGGTGCTGCCCGGCGTCGTCATCGCCTACATCCTGGCCATCCCCTTGTCCGTCGGCGCTTTCGTGGCGGGCATGGTCTGCGCTCTCGCGACCGGTTTCCTGAAGGAGAACAGCCGCATCAAGGAGGACACGGTGCTCGGCATCGTCTTTTCCGGCATGTTCGGGCTGGGGCTGGTGCTCTTCGTCAAGGTGCAGAGCGACGTGCATCTCGACCACATCCTGTTCGGCGACATGCTCGGCATCCTGCCTTCCGACCTCGTGGAAACGGGGCTGATCGCGCTGGTGGCGACGCTCTTCCTCGTCATCCTGCGCAAGGACCTGCTCGTGCATTCCTTCGACGAGCGGCATGCGAAAGCGATCGGCCTGCCGACAAGGCTCCTGCATTACGGGTTGCTGGCGGTATTGTCCCTGACCGTCGTCGGCGCGCTGAAGGCGGTCGGCATCATCCTCTCCGTCGCCATGCTGGTCGCGCCCGGCGCAATCGCCTTCCTGCTGACCCGCCGCTTCAGCGCCATGCTGGCGACGGCGGCGGCGATTGCCCTCGGCACTTCGATCGCCGGCATCTACATAAGCTTTTTCATCGACAGCGCCCCGGCGCCGACCATCGTGCTGCTGATGACGATCCTCTTCATCCTCGCCTTCGTAAAAACGACGATCAAGGCCCGCGCCGCCGCCTGATTTTTCGCACCCTCTTGCGCAAGCATGGGTGCGGGTATATACCCGCACCCATGCCAAGCGATACGTGCCACTGCATCCTGCTCAGAAAGGCGTCGCGGAGGGTCTCGTCCTATTACGACGACGTTCTGGCGCCGCTTGGCGTGAACATCGGACAGTTCAGCCTGCTGCGCCACATCAACCGGCTGGGACCGGTGTCGCTGACCGAGCTTGCCTCGAAGGTCGAGCTCGACCGATCCACGGTCGGCCGCAACGCCAAAGTGCTTGAGCGCGCCGGATTGATCGCGATCGGCCACGGGGCGGACCAGCGCGAGGCGATGCTGTCGCTGACGGAAAAAGGCCGCGACCTGCTCCGCGAGGGGAGCCCCCTCTGGGATAGCGTCCAGGAGAATATCGAGGCCCGGCTTGGGCCGGACAAGACAAGACAATTGCAGGAGCTGCTGGCAGCTCTCTGATTTTTTCGATCAAATACGGGTATATACCCACAAAGAGATGCTGCAGGTGCGGCAACGACGAGGAAAGGGTTCGCAATGCTCTCCACTACCGCCGCCCGCTGGATGGCCGGCAGAAATCTCCATTACGGATGGGTCATCGTCGCCACGACCTTCCTGACCATGCTCGCGACGGCGGCGGCCATGGGCTCCGCCGGCGTGATGATCCAGCCGCTGCACCAGGAGTTCGGCTGGGATGTCGCCGACATTTCCTTCGCCATGGCCGTCCGCCTCGTGCTGTTCGGCCTGCTCGGCCCCTTCGCCGCCGCGTTCATGAACCATTTCGGCATCCGGCAGGTGGTGGCGACCGCGCTGGCGCTCATCACCGGCGGCATCGTCGTCTCGCTGTTCATGACCGAAATCTGGCAGCTCGTGGCGCTCTGGGGCATCGTCATCGGCGTCGGCACCGGCATGACAGCCATGGTGCTGGCCGCCACGGTCGCCTCGCGCTGGTTCTCGAAGCGCCGCGGCCTCGTCATGGGCATGCTGAGCGCCAGCAACGCCACCGGCCAGCTGCTCTTCCTGCCCCTGCTCGCCGACCTCAGCGAAACCTACGGCTGGCGCGCGGCGCTGGTGCTGACGGCCGCCGCCATCATCGTCGCCATGCTCCTCGTCCTCCTGCTGATGCGGGATCACCCGGCCGATGTCGGCCTGCCCGCCTATGGCGAAACCACCGTCGCCAAGCCCCCGAAGCAGGATCACAAGCTCCTCGCCACGCTCGTTTCGCCGCTCGCCACGCTGAAGAGCGCATCCGGCAGCGGCACGTTCTGGGTCCTGTTCGGCACCTTCTTCGTCTGCGGCCTCTCCACCAACGGCCTGATCCAGACCCACTGGATCTCGATCTGCGGTGATTTCGGCATGACGGCCGTCGCCGCCGCCAGCACGCTGGCCGTCCTCGGCATCTTCGATTTCTTCGGCACGATCGGCTCCGGCTGGCTCTCCGACCGTTACGACAACCGCATCCTGCTCTTCTGGTATTACGGGCTTCGCGGCCTGTCGCTGGTCTATCTCTCCTTCTCCGGCTTCAGCTTCTACGAACTCTCGGCCTTCGCCGTATTCTACGGCCTCGACTGGATCGCCACCGTGCCCCCGACCGTCCGGCTGGCCGCCGACAGGTTCGGCCGCGAAAAGGCCGGCCTCGTCTTCGGCTGGGTCTTCACCGGCCACCAGCTCGGCGCGGCGACCGCCGCCTGGGGCGCCGGTTATTTCAAGAGCGGCTTCGACACCTATATGCCTGCGCTGCAGATCGCCGGCGTGATGTGCATGATCGCGGCGGTCTCCGTGCTGTTGCTGCGGAAGCCGGATTCCGCGACCATGGTGCCGCAGGCGGCCTGACAGGCCGCCCATCCGGCTGCGGGGCCATACCCCGGCCCGAAAACAGAAAAGGCCCGTCTGAAGACGGGCCTTCTTTCATTCCGGTCGTGATCCGGTTCAGGCGGCCGCGAGCGTCAGCTCCTTGCGGACCATCTGGCGCAGCGCGACAAGGTCCTTCGCGAAGAGGCGAATGCCTTCCGAAAGCTTTTCGGTCGCCATGGCGTCCTCGTTCATCATCCAGCGGAACTGCTTCTCGTCGAGCGACTGCAACGGCTCGGCCTTGAACGTATCCGGCGAGAGCTTGCGCTCCAGCTTGCCGTTGTCCTTGTCGAGTTCCTCGAGCAGCGCCGGGCTGATCGTCAGCCGGTCGCAGCCGGCAAGCGCCTCGATCTCTCCGGCATTGCGGAAGGAAGCGCCCATGACGATCGTCCGGATGCCGTTCGCCTTGTAGTAGTTGTAGATCGAACGGACGGAAACCACGCCCGGATCTGTCTCGGCGGTGTAGTCCTGGCCCGTCGACTTCTTGTACCAGTCGAGGATGCGGCCGACGAAGGGCGAGATCAGGAAAACCTTTGCCTCGGCGCAGGCGATCGCCTGGGCCTGGGAGAACAGAAGCGTCAGGTTGCAGTCGATGCCTTCCGTCTGCAGCACTTCCGCCGCGCGGATGCCTTCCCAGGTGGAGGCGAGCTTGATCAGGATGCGGTCGCGCTCGATGCCGCGCTCCTTGTAGGCGGCGATGATCGACCGCGCCTTGGCGATCGACGCTTCGGTATTGAAGGAAAGGTCGGCATCGACTTCGGTCGAGACGCGGCCGGGAACGAGTTCGGAAAGCGCCGCGCCCACGGAAATCGCCAGGCGATCCGCCACGGCGGCGACAACGGCCTCTTCCTGCCCGCCCTGCTTGCGGCCCCAGGCGATCGCTTCCTTCACCCTGTCGGCAAAGATCGGCGTTCCAAGCGCCTTCAGGACGATGGTGGGGTTGGTCGTGCAATCCACGGGCTTCAGGCGGGCGACCGCCTCGATATCGCCGGTATCGGCGACGACCGTGGTCATGGAACGAAGTTGCTCTAGTTTCGACGTCATCCGGATAATCCTTGATATCAATCCCTAACGCTTTCGGCGCACTTTTGCTCCCCGGCGTCCCTCGGAAAACTATCCTCCTTCCGCGACAGGGAAGTCAAGACTTTTGTTCTTCGGAATTGACATATGTTTCAGTTGAGCCAATATCGTCGGAATGCCGAAACATTCCCGCCGGAGGCCCGTTGGCGAAGCTCAGACGCGAGACCCACACCGTCTATTCCGAAGCCGCCTCCCTCAGGCTGCGAGCGGCCTGGCTTTATTATAACCAGGGTTTGACGCAGAAAGATGTCGCCGAACGGCTCGGCATCAGCCGCTCGACGGTGATCCGCCTGCTCGACGAGGCGATGAAACGCTCCGAAGTGCAGATCTGGATCAGCGAGGGGATCGACGGCTGCGTGGAACTGTCGACCCGGCTGGAAAAGGCCTACGGACTGGATGAGGCGATCGTCGTGCCCGCGCCGCGCGACGGCAGCGCCACGGCGATGGCGAGCGCCGTCGGCCTGGCATTGGGCCAGTTCCTTTCCGAAGTGGTGCAGAACGACATGACGATCGGGGTGGGCTGGGGCCGCACCATGACCGCCTCGCTTTCGAGCTTCCGTCCGCCGCGGCGGGAAAACTGCAAGGTCGTTTCCCTGCTCGGCGGGATCGTCGCCGTCCACCAGACGAACCCTATCGACTATACGTGGCGTTTCGCGGGCCATCTCGGCGCCGAATGCTACATGTTCCTCGCACCGCTTCTCGTCGATTCGGTGACCACCAAACGGGCGCTGATCGAAAAATGCGGGCTGAACACAATCTACGACCTGGCTGAAAACCTCGATCTCGCGGTGGTGAGCTGCGGAGATATCGGCCCGCATTCCACTTCGCTTTCGGAAGGCTTCATCTCGAAGGCCGAACTCGACCGGCTGATCGCCGCCGGCTGCGTTTGCGACACGATGTTCAACTTCCTCGACGAACATGGCCGTTCGGTGGATCACGCGCTGAACGAGCGGGTAATGTCGGTCGACCTCGATACCTTGAAAAAGGCAAGGCACATCGTGCTCTCCTCGGGCGGCGCGCACCGGGCGGTCGCCATCCGGGCCACCATCCGCCGCATCGGCTGCAATACGCTGATCACCGACGAGACCGGAGCGCGGGAGCTTCTGCGGCTTGCCGAAACGAGCGCCGCCGCGGAATGACCCGGGGGCGTCAGCCCCGCCCCGCGCCGCGGAAGAGCCCGGTCCTAGTCGCGGACAACAACGACCGGCGGCGGCGGAAGCGTCAAGGCGTCCACAAGCAGCATCGCACCCTCCTCCAGTTCAATATCCGACAACTCATCCGTTTCTTCTACCGGAGGCAAATCATACTGCTCAGGGCGCTCCGGTGTCGGCAACAATTCCAATCTCCATTATTCAGAGTCTATATTACATAATTACTTCACAACGGTCCGATTCTACTATCTATCCGCGATCAACAATTCAATCAACAGCAAACGCCCGGAAAATGGCGGGAATATAGAGCGCCGTGCGTCCTTCCGCACGCACAAACGACGCTCTACCTTATTGAATCCAAGCATCGGCCGCGACCGGGAAGGCAGGCATTGCCTGACGGCATGAAACGGCATTGGCGCGGCCCGTCCTGCCGACGGGCCGCGCCAAGATTTCCATGGTCGATCGGGAAAGACAATGCGCCATTCTGCCGATTGCCGGGCGCGGCGAATCAGGCTTGGCCGGCTTCCCAGCCGAGAATCGCCCGCTTGCGGGTAAGGCCCCAGTGATAGCCGGTGAGCGCGCCGCCTTTGCCCAGCGCCCGGTGACAGGGCACCACGAAGGAGACGGGATTGGCGCCGACCGCCGCCCCCACGGCCCGGCTTGCCGTCGGCTGGCCGATATCGCAGGCGACATCGGAATAGCTGACCGCCTTGCCGAACGGGATCTTCAGCAGGCTCTGCCAGACGCGGACCTGGAAGTCCGAACCGATAAGGACGACTTTCAGGGGCTGGTCGGACGACCACTGCGAACGGTCGAAGATGCGCGCGACATAGGCCGCGGTGGTTCCCTGGTCCTCGACATATTCGGCATTCGGCCAGCGGCGCGCCATATCCTCGAACGAGGCCTTCTCTCCGCCGGAATCGGCAAAGGCAAGGCCGGACAGACCGCGATCCGTCGCCATGACGAGCGCGATGCCGAAAGGCGACGGATGAAAGCCGTAACGGATGATGAGCCCGCCGCCCCGCGCCTTCCATTCGCCGGGCGACATGGCCTCATGGGTGACGAAGAGGTCATGCAGTCTGCCGGGGCCTGAAAGGCCGAGTTCGTAGGAAGCCTCGAGCAGCGGCAGTTCCTCCCTGCCCAGCAGGCGCTTGGCGTGGTCGAGCGTGACCGCCTGCAGGAAGGCTTTCGGCGAAAGCCCCGCCCAGCGGGTGAACACCTTCTGGAGCTGGGTCGGCGACTGGCCGAGTTCGGCGGCGATGGTTTCGAGCGACGGCTGGTCGCGGTAATCGAGCGTGATCATCTCGATGACGCGGCGGACGGTTTCGTAATCCGAGCCGACCGGCGTCATGTCGATGGCGGGTTCGGCGATCTTTGCAAGAGCGTTCATGGCATCTCTCCTTGTCATGCATAGATGCCCCTTCGGCTTCGCCGAAACCACCCGTTTCTTGCGTCAGATCCGTTGTTTCACCGTCGCCAGCGCACCCCGAAGGGCCTTGGCGAAACTTTCGCGGTCGTCCGGATTGAGGAAGGAACCGATATCGGTAAACCGCCCCTCGCCCGTCACATACATCGAGGTGATGCCGAACTCCTGGTGCCGGTTGACCCGGAAACGCGCCCAGAACGGGTTGAAACGGTGCTCCACCATCCGCCCTGCCGGCGAGAATTTGCGGATCGAGAGGCTGGAGCGGGAAACAGTCACCTCCTCCCGCGCCCTGCCGGACCGGTAGCTCATCTTGAGCGCGACATAGAGGAGGAGAAAATCGAGCCCGAAGAAGAAGCCGATCGGCCATGCGCCGGTGACCAGGAAGAAACCTCCGTAAAGAAAGCAGATGGCGCCGGAAAGCGCGAGCACGACATGAAAACCGCGCCGGCCGAGCGAGCGGTAAGCCGTGAGCTCGGCTGCGAAAACAGGCTGATCGTCGGAAACGTCCACGTTGCTTTCCCTTGTGCGGAACGCCTATAGAAGGATATGGCGACTCCCAAGACCAAATCCAGCACCAGCACTTTGCAAAAGTCAAATCGCGCTTCCGTGCGCGGCAAGCCGAAACGCTTCAGATCCGCCTATTCGAAGGCGGAACTGGAGGAGATCTTCCGCCGCTTCTCGGTGCAGCGGCCGGAGCCGAAAGGCGAGCTGGAGCACGTCAATCCGTTCACGCTGGTGGTGGCGGTGGCCCTGTCGGCCCAGGCGACGGACGTCGGCGTCAACAAGGCCACGAGAGCCCTCTTCAAGGTGGCCGATACGCCGGAAAAGATGCTCGACCTCGGAGAGGAAGGCGTTACCGGATACATCAGGACGATCGGCCTTTATCGCAACAAGGCGAAGAACGTCATCGCGCTGTCCCGCATGCTGATCGATGAATTCGGCTCGGAAGTGCCGAGGACCCGCGAAGAGCTGATGCGGCTGCCGGGCGTCGGGCGCAAGACCGCAAACGTCGTCATGTCCATGGCATTCGGCATTCCCACGCTGGCGGTGGACACGCATATCTTCCGCCTCGCCAACCGCCTTCTGCTCGCCCCCGGCAAGACCCCGGACGAGGTGGAGGAGAACCTGCTCAAGGTCATCCCGGACCACTATCTCTTCCATGCGCATCACTGGCTGATCCTGCATGGCCGCTACACCTGCAAAGCGCGCAAGCCCGAATGCGAGCACTGCATCATCGCCGATCTCTGTCGCTCGCCGGAAAAGACCTGCGACGTGCCGGCGCCGCTCGTCGAGCTACCGCAGCAGGTGATCGGCCTCGCTGAGGCCGTCCAGTAACGCCGCGATCGCCGCTTCATAATTCGCGCGATCGCCGCCGCAATCGATGGCGATCGCCGCGCGCTCGAAAGCGGCCGAGACCAGCACCGTTAGCGGATCGAGAAGCGGAAGCAGCTTCGATCCGGCGAGCAGGTGCGAAAGCCCGGCCTTGAGGCTCGATTCCGTGGGGTCCTCGGCAAGCAGCGCCGGAGCCTGACGCAGCAGGAGCCAGGTGCGCCCGGGCGCCGTCATCGCATCGAAATAGGCCGAAGCCCCCTGCAGCAGCGCCTCCCGCGCCGACGCGGCATCGGCGGATTTCGCCTCGATCTCCTCCGCCACCTCGGCCGCCTCCCGCTCGACAACGGCGGCGAACAGCGCCTTCTTGTCCGTAAAATGATGATAGAGGGCGCCCCGCGTCACATTGGCTGCCGCGACGATGTCCGGCGTCGCGGTCTCGGCATAACCCCTTTCGACGAAGAGTTCCCTTGCCGCATCCAGGAGGGCGGTGCGGGTGGCATCGGTGCGTTCGCGGTTGCTGCGCGACATTTCGATCCTCCACATATTCACATGCAGACAGAATGTATCTATAATATCATACAGGCAGAATGTATCACAACTCGCAAGGAGGGAGAAGCCGTGAAGGTCACAAGCTATTACCCCGTCGTCATGACCGACGATGTCGCTGGCACCGCCGCTTTCTACATGCGGCATTTCGGTTTCGAAGCGCTGTTTTCAGCCGGCTGGTACATGCACCTGCAATCGAGGGAGAACCCGGGCATGACGCTGGCGATCCTCGACGGCAGCCACAACACCATCCCGGAAAGCGCGCGCGGAAGGGTGTCCGGCCTGATCCTCAACGTCGAGGTGGAGGATGTCGATGCGGTCTATGATCGCCTGAAGAGCGCCGGCCTGCCGATACGTCTCGATCTCCGCGACGAGGATTTCGGCCAGCGGCATTTCATCACCGCCGATCCGAACGGCGTGCTGATCGACATCATCAGGCCGATCCCGCCAAGCGCCGCATTCGCCGCCCTCTACGACGCCTCCGCCCTGCCCGACTAACCCCGGAAGGCCGGGTCGCGTTTCGAAATCGCCTTGTGGAGATGCACCATGAGGCCGGCGGCGAAGAGCGGCGTCAGCAGGTTGACGATCGGGACCGCCAGGAAGCAGGCGATCAGAAGCCCCGCCAGGAACACGGTCGAGGAATGTTTCGACCGGAAGGCGCGCGCCTCCGACGGCGGACGGAAGCGCATCGCCGCGAACTCGAAGAATTCCCGGCCGAGCAGATAGCCGTTCACCAGGAAGAAGGCGATCAGGTTGATGCCCGGAACGAAGAGCAGGATCAGCGCGATGACGTTGCCGACGATGACGACGCCGAGGAACTTGACGGAACTGGCGATCGCCTCCCCGAGCGGCATGGCCTTGCCGGGCGGGTCGTCGGGATAATCACGCTTCTCGACCACGTCCGCCACGTCGTCGAGGAAGAGGCCGGCGATCAGCGCCGTGATCGGCGCGATCAAAAGGGCGAGCGCCAGTGCGAGACCGATGCCCGCGACGACGGCCGCCACCAGCGTCAGCCAGCCCGTCCAGTCCGGCATGTCGGGAAAGAAGGCCGCGAACCAGGGCCAGGCATAGAGCACGAAAAGCTCCCGCAACGCGAACCATACGCCGATGAGCACGAGGACGGTCAGCCCCAGCGTCTTCCAGAAGACGGCGCGCGTCTCAGGCGCGAAGAGATTGATGAGCGAAAGGCGTGCGGCGTCCAGGATCATCGGCGTCTCCAGTGATGCCGCAGAGATGTAGGTGGCCGGAAGCCGGCAAGCAAGGAGGAGAGGCGGCAGTACGGAGACATGCCTCACGGTCCGCTTCGGCCCACGACAGACGTCCTCGCGACATGACCGGACGAGTTGATTAAGGCGGATAATTTCCCCAACTGACAAATGATGAAGCGAGAGCGAGAGGATACCGGAAAGATTCATTCTTCACTACCTTGCATAGCACGGTAGCTTGCTATATCTATCTCTTAGACCAGAGGACGCCATGACTGACTCAATCCAAATTCAATTGCGAAAGGGTGCGCTCGATCTCTGCGTCCTGGCCGTACTCTCTCGAGGGGAAAGTTATGGCTATGAGATTGCGAGCACTCTCGTCGCCGCTGTCGGCATGGGCGAAGGCACGATCTATCCCTTGATGCGACGAATGCAGAATGAAGGCCTGGTTGCCACGCGTCTCGTGGAATCAAGCAGCGGGCCGCCCCGCAAATATTACCGGCTCACGCCGCTTGGCCGGACGGTTTTCGAGGCGCATCGCAGCGACTGGCGCTCCTTTGCGGCCGCCGTCGACAAACTTCTTGAGGATATATGATGAGCAAGGATGCCTTTCTGCGCAGGCTGAAACAGGGACTTGCGGGTCTTCCCGCCAAAGAGGTCGAAGAGATCGTCGCCGATTATTCGGCTCACTTCGCCGAATCCATCACCCATGGCCGCAGTGGAGCGGAGGTTGCCGCCGCTCTTGGCGATCCGGCCAGGATTGCCCGGGAATTGCGCGCCGACATACGGCTGCGGCGTTTCGAAACCCATTGGAGCCTCTCTAATCTCATGGCCGCGATCATGGCCCTTGCCGGTCTCGCGATTGTCGACCTCGTTCTCTTCCTGCCGTTGCTGATCGTGGCGGTCGTCGTGGCGATGGCCTTTGCCATCGTGCTGGTGGCGCTTGGAGCGGTCGGACTGAAGATGACCCTCATGGCTTTGCTCTTCTATCCAAGCGGAGCGCTGAGCGACCAGTTCGCGCGCCTGTTCATCGGCGTCGGACTTGTCAGTGGCTTCGTTGGAGGCGGCGCCTTGCTCCTGATCGCAGTCAGCGCCGGCATCCGCATGTTCGGCCACTATGCCCGATTGCATTTCCGTCTGGCCCAACCGGACCGGCACGACGTTTGAAACTTTCAACATATTTCAGAAGGATGCAGGACATGACTCGAACATTGGCATTTGTCGCAACGACGGGCCTGATTGGCGCCGCTGCTTTTCTATCGCTCGGAATAGCTCTTGCCGGCCCCGATTGGAGCGATGCGGCCCGTTTGTCTGGCCTGGGGGAATCGACCTGCGGGCCGGCCACTTCCTCTCGGCGGCAGGTGACGCTGCCCTTGACGGTGGGCGACAGCCTGGCGATCCATCTGCCGGCCTCGGTCCATTATCAACCGGGCGACAGGGCGGAAGCGGTGATCAGCGGTGATCCCGTTTTGCTCGATCACGTCCGGCTTGAGGCCGGCCGGTTGGATCTGGATTGCGATCCCGGCTGGTTTGCCTCGCGGCTTGAAGTCAAAGTATCAGGCCCGGCGATCACCAAATGGGAATTGCGTGGCAGCGGCGACCTGACCCTGTCGCAGATCAACCAGTCGAAGCTTGAATTGAGCATCAAAGGCAGTGGCGATGCTTCTGCCACCGGAGCCGTGGACGCGGTCGCCCTGGACATCTCCGGGTCGGGCGAGGCAATGTTCAAAGAACTAACCGCAAGATCGGTGCAGGTGGAAATTCGCGGCAGCGGCGATGCCCAGTTGACCGCGCAGGTCGATGCGGACGTTTCGATTTCCGGAAGTGGTGATGTCGAGCTGTTCGGTCACCCGATCATGCGGCACTCGCAGATCAGGGGCAGCGGCAACATTCAGCAAATGCCCTGACATTGTTGCTATCGAAGCGCCGGCCCGCCAATGGCGCAAAGCAGTCGCCACCCCGGGGACACCAGCAAGCCCCGCAAGCGACGTCTACCCGATCGCGCCGAGTTCGTCCCGGTGCCGGATCATCGCGAGAAACCGGCGATAGTCCCGTCCGTATTGTTCCGCACGCGCCGGGTCGGGCAGGCGTTCCTCCGCCCCCCCGCCGTCCATTGCCTGCCCCGCTTCGAACAGCGAACCGTGCACGCCGCCGGCGACTGCTGCGGCCATGGCTGTGCCGAGCAGCACGGCATCGCGGGTTTCGGGGATAACCACCCTGCGGCCGGTGACGTCTGCGTAAAGCTCCAGAAGCAGCTGATTGTTCACATGCCCGCCCGTGACATGGAGCGTCTCGAAGCGGTAGCCGTAATCCGAGATCGCGTCGAGGATGTGCCGGATGCCGAGAGCCACCGCCACGCAGCTCCGCCAGTAGAGCCGGCAGAGCCCGTCGAAGGACGTGTCGAGCGTGAGCCCGCTGATGACGCCGGTCGCATGCGGGTCGGCAAGCGGCGAGCGGTTGCCGTGGAAATCGGGCAGCACATGCAGGTTGGGGGCGATGTCCCCCTCCTCCCCGGCGCGCAGCTCGCCGATGCGATCGATGATCCGGCCATGCAGCTCCGCCGTCGGCTCGCCGCCGGCGGCGTGCATGCGCACGATATGGTCGAGCAGCGCCCCGGCTGCCGACTGGCCGCCCTCGACCAGCCAGTGCTCCGGCAGGACCGCCTCGTAATAGGGGCCCCAGAGACTACGGCCGGGCTTGGCATCCCGGGTGAAGGCGACGATGCAGCTCGACGTGCCGCCGATCAGCGCGACGCTGGTCTCCAGCTTCTGCCCGCCCGAGACGCCGCCGAGCGCGCCGAAAGCCCCCGCATAGGCATCGATCATGCCGGGCGCCACGTCCACTTCGACGTCGAGGCCGAGTTCCTTGGCAGCCTGTGCGCTCAATCGCCCCATGCTCGTGCCGGCCACGGCCGTCTCGTCCGGCAGCCCGCCCTTTTCCCTGAGATCCTCAAGGCCGGCCAGCGCCCAGAAATCCGCGCTCCAGCCGGGTTTCTCGTGAGCGAGATAGTTCCACTTGGCGGTCAGCGTGCAGCGGGAACGCGCCGGCGAGCCCGTCGCCTTCCAGGTGAGGAAGTCCGCAAGGTCGAAGAAATAGCCCGCCCTTTCCCAGCTCTGCGGCAGATGCCGTTTGAGCCACATGAGCTTCGGCATCTCCATCTCGGGCGAAAGCGAACCGCCGGAGAATTCCAGCACCTTGTGACCGGTCGCCGAAAGCTCGTCCGCCTCCCGGATCGCCCGGTGGTCGAGCCAGACGATGGTATCGTGATTGTCCCTGCCGGTCGTGGAAACGCTGAGCGGCCGCCCTTCCCGGTCGCGGGCGACCAGCGAACAGGTGGCGTCGAAACCGATCGCCGCGACGGCGGACGCCGGAATGCCGGCCTCAGCCACCGCCAGCTTCACCGCGCGGCAGGCGGCGGCCCAGATGTCTTCCGAATCGTGCTCGGCGTGGTTTTCCCTCGGGCGGAACATCAGGATCGGGTGTTTCGCCTTGGCGAGCAGGCGCCCGTTGCGGTCAAACACCCCGGCGCGAGCGCTGCCGGTGCCGATATCGACCGCCACGAGGTGATCACGCATCCGGATTTGTTTCCTGTCCCTGTGTTCGCCTCAATCGGCCCCCGCGCCTTAACACGCTTCCCGGGAAACCGATCCTCCGCGACCCTCTATATGTTTTCGGACAAGGTGGATCAAATCCGGCATCGCGTCAAACACGACTTCCGGTGAAAGTGCGTCGATCCTCTCCCGGTAGCCGGGAGCCACGGCATGCGAACCGCCGACGAATGCGAAAACCGCCATGCCGGCGCGGCGGGCGGCCTCGATGCCGGCCGGGCTGTCCTCGATGACGATGCAGCTCTCCGGGTCGGCGCCCATCTGGCTCGCCGCATGCAGGAAGAGATCGGGAGCAGGCTTGCCCCGCGCCACCATGGCGGCGGAGAAGATGTTCGGCTCCAGCTTGTCGATCAGGCCGGTGAGCGTGAGCGACAGGCGGATGCGCTCCGGCTGGCTGGAGGAGGCCACGCAGCGGCGCAGGCCGAGGCCATCCAGCGCCTCGGCAATGCCGCGAATGGGCTGCAGCTCCATGCGGAAACGGTCATAGAGATCGTGCCGCATGTCTTCGAGGAAGCTCTCGTCGGCCTCGACGCCGAATTCCTCGCGCATCGTCCTGGTGACGGTGCCGAGGCTGCGGCCGAGGAAGCGACGATAGGCCTCCTCCTCGTCCATCTCCAGCCCCTTGCGGCGCAGCGCATCCACCAGCACGCGAACCGACACGGGCTCGCTGTCGACGAGGACCCCGTCGCAATCGAAGATCACCAGTGGTCCCGCCGTCTGAAGCACTTTCCCCATCCGTTACTTGACGAGTTCGCCTGCGAGATAGAGTTCGAGCGTTTTCGCCGTTCCCTCTTTCCAGAGCGTCTGCAGCGCGTGCGCGAAGCGCGCCCGGAACAGCCCGGATTTCGAAACCTCGCCGAAGATCTCGTCGAAGGCAAGAAAGGCCTCCGGGTTATCCTTGGCTTTCAGCGCGGCCTCGTGCAGCTTGTCGGCACTTTCATCGTTGAAGGCGATCTTCCTGCCGCTGTCGGACGTGCCGGCGAAATAGCGGCACCAGAGCGCCGAGACGAGCGAGAGGCCGACGATGTCCTTGCCTTGCGTCAGCCGGTCGCGGGTCGAGGGCAGGATGAATTTCGGCTGGCGGTTGGAGCCGTCCTGCGCCAGCCTCGGGATCGTGTCGCCGATCTTCGGATTGAGGAAACGGCGCTCGATCAGCGCGAAATAGTCGTTGAGGTTGATGCCGGGCACCGGCGGCACGATCGGGATGATCTCGTCCTTTTCGAGCTTGGCGAGAAACGCGCGGATCAGCGGATGTTCCATCGCCTCATGGACGAAATGGATGTCGAGCAGTGCCGCCGGATAGGCGATCGTCGCATGCCCGCCGTTCAGGATGCGGATCTTCATCAGCTCGTAGGGCGCGACATCGGACACGAACTGCACGCCGACCTCCTCCAGCCGCGGCCGGCCGGCGGGGAACCTGTCCTCCATCACCCACTGCTTGAACTCCTCGCAGAAGACCGGCCAGTTGTCCTCGATCCCGAAATCCTGCTTCAGGATATCGATCTCGCGCTGGCCGGTGGCCGGCGTGATCCGATCGACCATAGAGTTCGGGAAGGCGACGTTCTGGTTGACCCAGCCGGCGAAATCCGGATCGGAAAGCCTTGCGAGGCCGACGACGGTATTTTCCGTCACATGGCCGTTTCCAGGAATGTTGTCGCAGGACATGATGGTGAAGGGTGGAATGTTCCGCTCGCGGCGCAGCCTCAGGCCGGCAAGGATGAGGCCGAAAACGGTTTTCGGATTGCCGGGGTTGGCGGCATCCTCGACGATCGCCGGATGCGAGGGATTGAAATGGCCGGCGGCGTCGATGAAATAGCCGCCTTCGGTGATCGTCATCGAAACGATGCGGATCGCCGGGTCGGCGAGCTTTTCGATGAGGGCCGCCTTCTCGCCCGGCACGATGATGTCGATCATCGGCGCCGTGACGCGGGCCGCCGTCCTGTTGTTGTCCTGCTCCACGACGGTGGTCAGGAAATCCTGCGCCTTGAGCTTCTCGCGCATCGCGGCGTCGGAAGGCAGCACGCCGGCGCCGATGATCGCCCAATCCTGCCCCGAGCCGGTATTGAACAGGTCGTCCAGATAGATCGCCTGATGCGCGCGGTGGAAATTGCCGACGCCGAAATGCACGATGCCGGCAGTCAGGCGTTTCGGATCATAGGCCGGCACGGCGGCGGTGGCCGCAGCATCCTTCAAGCTCGCCAGCGAAAGCTTCACAGTCATTGTCTTCACTCCGGTACGGCCCGGGAAATCCCGGGCCAGATAAATCAGACCAACACTCCGGCCTCGATCGCAAGGCCCCGGCTTGATGGCACGTTGCACTCCCCTGCCGTCATCCCGGGCTTGTCCCAGGGGATCTATCCGCGTCGAGACTACCGGACCGTTCGCAGCCTCGTCACGATCTCAGGCCTTGATCGCCAACCCCTTGTCGTCGAAACGGTGCAGCTTGCTTTCGTCCGGCGTCAGGAAAACCTTGTCGCCGTGATAGGCGCCAAATTCGCCGTCGGCACGCGCCGTGATCGGGCCGATGCCGTCAACGTCGAGATGCAGGAACGTGTCGGCGCCGAGATGTTCGGCAACCTTCACCGTGCCGCTCCAGGTGCCGCTGTCCTTCGACAGGCCGAGATGTTCCGGCCGGATGCCCGCGGTCCTGGCATTTTTCGACTGCGCATAGGCACCGTCGACGAAGTTCATGCGCGGCGAGCCGATGAAGCCGGCGACGAAGAGGTTGCGCGGGCTCTTGTAGAGCTCCAGCGGCGAGCCGACCTGCTCGATATTGCCGCGGTTCAGCACGACGATCTTGTCGGCCATGGTCATGGCTTCCACCTGGTCGTGGGTGACGTAGATCATCGTCGTCTTGAGCTGGTTGTGCAGGTCGCTGATCTCGAGCCGCATCGTGCCGCGCAGCGCCGCATCGAGGTTCGACAGGGGTTCGTCGAACAGGAAGGCGGACGGTTCGCGGACGATCGCCCGGCCGATCGCGACGCGCTGGCGCTGGCCGCCGGAAAGCTGCGAGGGGCGGCGTTCGAGATAGTCGGTGAGGTTGAGAACGCGGGCGGCGGCTTCGACCTTCCGGTCGATCGCCGACTGCTCCAGCTTCGCCATCTTCAGCGGGAAGGCGATGTTCTTCCTGACGCTCATGTGCGGATAGAGAGCATAGGACTGGAACACCATGGCAAGGCCGCGCTGGGCGGGAGCCGCCTGGGTGACGTCCTTGCCGTCGATCAGGATATGCCCGCCGGAGACATCTTCCAGGCCGGCGATGAGGCGCAGCAGCGTGGACTTGCCGCAACCGGACGGCCCGACGAAGACGACGAATTCGCCGTCATTGATTTCGAGGTCGATGGAGGGGATGACCTTGGCTTCGCCGAAAACCTTCGACACCTGCTTGAGCGTGATGCTGCCCATGTCCGTTTTCCTTACTTAACCGCGCCAAACGTCAGGCCGCGCACGAGTTGTTTCTGTGAGAACCAGCCGAGGATGAGGATCGGCGCGATCGCCATGGTCGACGCCGCCGAAAGCTTGGCCCAGAAAAGGCCCTGCGGACTGGAGAAGGAGGCGATGAAGGCCGTCAGCGGCGCCGCGTTCGTGGTCGTCAGCCGGATCGTCCAGAAGGCCTCGTTCCAGGCGAGGATGATGTTGAGGAGCAGTGTCGAGGCGATGCCGGGCACCGCCATCGGCGTCAGCACGTAGACGATCTCCTGCCACAGCCCCGCCCCGTCCATGCGCGCCGCTTCCAGGATCTCGCCGGGGATTTCCCGGAAATAGGTGTAGAGCATCCACACCACGATCGGCAGGTTGATCAGGGTCAGCATGGCGGTGAGCCCGATCCGCGTGTCGAGCAGCCCGAAATCGCGGAACATCAGGTAGATCGGCACCAGCACCGCCACCGCCGGCATCATCTTGGTGGAAAGCATCCACATCAGGATGTCCTTGGTGCGCCTGGTCGGCGAGAACGCCATAGCCCAGGCCGCCGGAATGGCGATGATCAGCGCCAGGATCGTCGAGCCGACCGACAGCACGACCGAGTTCATGAACGGCTTGAAGTAATCGCGCTGGGTCTGCACCGTCACGTAGTTCTCGAACGTGCCGGACGGGATCAGGCTGAAGCCGGCGATCGCCTCCGGTTCGGTCTTCAGGCTGGTGAGGACCGTGTAGAGGATCGGGAAGAAGATGATCAGCGAGACGATCCAGGCGGCGACCGTGGCGATGACCTTGTGTCTTGTCGTAACATTGCGGGCCATGATCTTCTCCTACCGGTCCAGGTTCTTGCCGACGGCGCGCATCAGGAAGAAGGCGACGATGTTGGCGAGCACGACGGCGATGATGCCGCCCGCCGAAGCGCCGCCGACGTCGTAGCCCAGGAGCGCCGTGCGGTAGATCAGGAAGGCAAGGTTGGTGGAGGCGTAGCCGGGGCCGCCATTGGT
Source organism: Neorhizobium puerariae (assembly GCF_042429745.1). Taxonomy (NCBI): domain Bacteria; kingdom Pseudomonadati; phylum Pseudomonadota; class Alphaproteobacteria; order Hyphomicrobiales; family Rhizobiaceae; genus Neorhizobium; species Neorhizobium puerariae. Next base: position 41,342 of record NZ_JBHMAA010000013.1, read on the forward strand.
GGTGACGAGGATTTCCGCATAGACGCCGAGCAGGAAGATCGTCTGGATCAGGATGACGACCGTGATCGCCCGGGCCAGATGCGGCAGCACCAGGTAGATGAAGCGATTGAAGAAATTCGCGCCGTCCATCTCCGCCGCCTCCTTCTGCTCGCCGTCGAGCGACTGCAGCGCGGTGAGCAGGATCAGCGTCGCGAACGGCAGCCACTGCCAGGCGACGATGACGACGATCGAAAACAGCGGATATTGCGCGAACCAGTCGACCGGCCTCAAGCCGAAGAACTTGGCGATGTCGGCCAGCACGCCGTAGCCCGGGTGCATGATCATGTTCTTCCAGATCAGCGCCGCGACCGGAGGCATGACGAAGAAGGGCGAGATCACCAGGATGCGCACGATCCCCTGGCCGAACACCGGCTGGTCGAGCAGCAGCGCCACCGCGATGCCGCCGACCACGGTGATCAGAAGCACCCCGCCGACAATCACCAGCGTGTTCCAGATCGACTGGAAGAAGGCCGGGTCGGTGTAGAAGAACTGGTAGTTGAAAAGCCCCGTGAAGCTCACGTTCGCCGGGTTCAGCAGGTTGTAGTTCTGGAACGAGAACCACAGCGTCATCGCCAGCGGCACGATCATCCAGACCAGAAGAAGCAGAACCGACGGCGCCATCATCAAGCGCGCCAACGTTCTCGTATTTTGCGTTGCCATATCGACGCCCTCCCTTTTTGTTCGCCTTCTCATGGGCGAAAGTATGCGTGTGATCCGCTCCTCCAGCCAGTTGCAAGCTCTGTGCCGGAAAGGCCCCCTGACCCGGACTCCGCTCCGCTCGGCCACCCTCTCCCCACGGGGAGAGGAGGATCGGATACGCTGCGGCACGTCCCCTTCTCCCCTCGGGGAAAAGGTGCCCGAAGGGCGGATGAAGGGGATCGCCCGGCCCGAAACGGGCCGGGCTGTTGTTGGCCGGCGCTTACTTGATGTAGCCGGCGCGGGTCATTTCACGCTTGGTGGCGGACTGCGCCTGGGCAAGCGCGTCGTCGACCGAGGACTGGCCGGCGACGACCGCCGAGAAGAGCTGGCCGACATTCGTGCCGATCGCCTGGAATTCCGGGATCGCGACGAACTGGCCGCCCGTATAGGGCACCGGTTTGACGGTCGGCTTGGTAATGTCGGCCGCCTGCATGGCTGCAAGCGTCGGAGCCGCGAACGGAGCCGCCTTCTTGTATTCCTCGTTGTTGTAGAGCGAGGTCCGCGTGCCCGGAGGAACGTTCGCCCAGCCTTCCTTGGATGCGACGAGCTGGGTGTATTCCTTGCTGGTCGCCCAGGAGATGAACTTCTGGGCCGCGTCAGCCTTCTTCGAGGAAGCCGGAACGGCAAGATTCCACGACCACAACCAGTTGCCGTGGTTCTTCATCTCGCCCTTCACCGGGAAGATCGCGTAACCGACCTTGTCGGCGACCGTCGAGTTCTTCGGGTCGGAGACGAAGGAGGCCGCCACGGTGGCATCCATCCACATGCCGCACTTGCCCTGCTGGAAGAGCGTCAGGTTCTCGTTGAAGCCGTTCGAGGAGGCGCCGGACGGGCCGGCATCCTTCATCAGGTCGACGTAGAACTGCAGCGCCGCCTTCCATTCCGGCTGGTCGAACTGCGGGTTCCACTTCTCGTCGAACCAGCGGCCGCCGAAGGAGTTGGCGAGCGCCGTGACGAACGCCATGTTCTCGCCCCAGCCGGCCTTGCCGCGCAGGCAGATGCCGTTCACGTCCGCCTTGCGGTCGGTGACCTTGCGGGCCGCATCGCCGATGAACTCCCAGGTCGGGTTTTCCGGCATCTTGAGGCCTGCCTTGTCGAACAGGTCCTTGCGATACATGATCATCGCCGACTCGCCGTAGAACGGCGCGGCATAGAGCTTGCCCTCGACCGTCAGGCCGCCGCGGATCGCCGGCAGAAGGTCGTTGGTATCGTATTTGTCGCCGAGCTTGTTGAGCTCCAGCAGCCAGCCCTGCTTGGCCCAGATCGGCACTTCGTAATTGCCGATGGTCAGGATGTCGTACTGGCCGCCCTTGGTGGCGATATCCGTCGTGACGCGTTCGCGCAGCACGTTTTCTTCCAGCGTCACCCAGTTGATCTGGATGTCCGGATTGGCCTTGGTGAACTCGGACGTCAGGCCCTGCATGCGGACCATGTCGCCGTTGTTGACCGTCGCGATGGTGAGGGTTTCAGCCGAAGCCGCGGTGGAGAAAATGCCGGCAAACGCCAGCGCCGAGCAGGCGCCCAGCAAAACCGTCTTCAATGTCATATCTTCCTCCCGAGAAGATTGGATGCGAGCATTCGCTTTGCTCATGAGCAATTACCCATAAAACAGCGAGAAAAGTCAACCGCCATTCGTCGCTGCGATGCAACGGACATAGGTCATCGTCTTGATTTGACTAGGGATATTTTTTGCTCAATCGTCGAGCAATTGCCCTGCGGTCACCTCGTCGGTGATGATACCATTGATGAGGCCGCCCTTCAGGGCTGCGGAAATCGCCGCGAATTTCTTCCGGCCCTGCGCTATCCCGATGACGGAGGACGTCTCCCGCGAGGGTATCGGAACGCTCGCCACCCGGTCGTTGATCGGGTTGTCGAGGAACCGCCCCTGGTGATCGTAGATCCAGCCGCAGATTTCGCCCGCCGCACCGCTTTCGATGAGTTGCAGCATTTCCTCCCTGCCGAGGAAGCCGTCGACGCAGAGCGGGCCGTCGGCGCCGAGCTCGCCGATGCCGACGAAGGTCACGTCCGCCTGGGCGCCGAGCGCCAGCGTCGAGCGCACCAGCGCCTGGTCGTGCAGGGTCTCGCGCTCTTCCGAGGACGAACAGAGGACCGGCAGCGGCATCGGGAAATGCCGCGCCTTGATCGCGTCGGCCATGGAGAAGATGACGTTGTAGAACGCGGCCGAGCCATCCGGCCCGATATTGCCGGTGAGCGACACGATGCGGTGCTGCGGGCACTCCATCGGCGGCAACTGATCGACGGCCGCCTTCAGCGTCCGGCCGGTGCCGATGGCGATCACGATCGGGTCCGGTCGCTTCAGCCAGCGCTCGATCTCCGCCGCCCCCGCTTCGGCGATGCCGACGGTCGAGGAGATGCCGGCCGGATCGCTCGGCACCACCTCGGCATGCCTGAGGCCGTATTTCCGGCGAAGCCCCTCCGAGAGTTCGAGACAGGCCGAAATCGGATGGTCCAGCCTGACCTTGATCAGCCGCTCGGCCACGGCGAGCGACACGAGCCGCTGCGCCGACTGCCTCGAAATGCTCATGGCCGCGGCGATCTCGTCCTGGGTGCGCCCCGCCACGTAGTAGAGCCATCCGGCTCTCGCCGCATCATCGAGCCGCCCCTGCGTATCAGACCGTTTTGCCATGGCAGAAAATCTCCTCCACGCGTTGCTGCCATGTTTTGAGAGTCGCTGTCAAACGGTTGGCGGCAACGGCCTGGTGAGCATTTTGGTTATGCTCAGGCGTTTGAAGTCATACGCAAGGCGTCATCGATCGTCCGTCCCATGAGGTCATAGCGGGCGCGATGCGCCTCCTTCGAAGCTGCCAGCCATCCGACCACATCGATCTTCGTCAGGTCAAGGGAATGGCCGGCGCCTTCCGCAAGCTGCTTGAGATATTGCAGTTGAGTACGGCCGTTCCCCTCGCGGAAAGGATGAACATAGTTCACATCGCCGATGATCCGGCCAGCCTCGGCCGCGAAAGCCGATCTTTCCAGGCCTCGCAGAAAACCGGACTTCGCCAGACGGCTATGAACATCCGCCATGCCCGTTTCGATATATTGTCGAAACTGGAACTGGCTCTCACCCTTGGAAATTTCGACGGTGCGTATCTCCCCCGCCCATTCATAGAGGTCCTGGAAAAGATGGCGATGGATCGCTTTAAGATGCTTGAGGTCGAAATTGCCTTGCGGGATACCCTGGCGAGCACGGATGGTCGAAAAACGACGCTCGGCGAAGTCCAATTCCGCCGGGTCTCTGATATCCAATTTGTTGCTTAAGATCTTTGTGCCTGGATAGACGTATGGATCGCCGCTCATCTAGGGCAATGAACTATCGTCTGGAGGTCGCGGCGAAAGCGGCGAATTCTTCCTTTTCCCGCGCCCGCCTCGTCAGATCCTTGCGAACATAGTCCAGCTGTTCTTCTGTCGAAAAGCCTTCGCGGTCGAACATCTCGAACATCGCAATATCTTCCGCATCAAGGGGATTTCCCTCGATCATCTGAAGATGCGCGGCTTCGAGAGTGCGCTTGCAGATCGTGTCCTTGTCACTCATGCGAGAACTTTTCCAATTCTGACGAAGCGCAGCAAAGTTGAGTTTCAACCATGATGAACGATACCAGAAATCCGGTCATCCAGCAAATTCGCCGCGCCGCGGGAAACCTCACGCCACCTGCACCACATGCCCCTCCGATACCTCGCGGTATTCGCGCTTCGGCGGTACGAAATTGACGGGGCGGATGGGGCTCTTGATCTCGTCGGTCGACATGTTGCGCCTGATCCTGCGGCGCGACGGGTCCGGCACGGGAACAGCCGCCATCAGTTTCTTCGTATAGGGATGCTGCGGGTTCTCGAAGACGGCGGCGCGCGGGCCGATCTCGACGATCTCGCCGAGATACATGACCGCGACGCGGTGGCTCACCCGCTCCACCACCGCCATGTCGTGGGAAATGAACAGGAAGGCGAGGTTGAGGCTCTGCTGCAGGTCGAGCAGAAGGTTGCAGACCTGCGCCTTGATCGATACGTCGAGGGCCGAGACCGCCTCGTCTGCGACGATCACCTTCGGGTCGAGCATCAGGGCGCGGGCGATCGCGATGCGCTGCCGCTGGCCGCCCGAGAACTCGTGCGGGTAGCGCTTCATCATGTCGGCGGAAAGACCGACCTTCTCCATCAGGCCCGCCGCCTTTTCACGGGCCTGGCTCCGGGTGCCGAGACTGTGTTCGACGAACGGTTCCATCACCGCCGAGCCGACGCTCATCCGCGGGTTGAGCGACGCGAACGGGTCCTGGAACACCATCTGGATCGACCGACGCATCTGGCGCAGCATCGACTGGTCGAGTTTCATGACCTCGTAGCCGTCGAGCGTCACATTGCCGCTGGTCGGCGTGATGAGGCGGGTGACGGAACGGCCGGTGGTCGACTTGCCGCAGCCCGATTCGCCGACGAGCGACAGCGTCTCGCCCTCGAAGAGATTGAAGGAGACCTTTTCCACCGCATGCACGGCGCCCGTCTTGCGGCCGAACAGGCCGGAATGGATGTCGAAGCGGGTCGTCAGATCCTCGACGTCGAGGATCGGCGTTTTGCCCTTGGCCACGGTGTCCGTCACGTCCTTGAGCGGCTGCTGCTCGCCCGTCTTCACGTCGATGATCGGGAAACGCAGCGGCAGCTTGCGCTCGCCCATCGAGCCGAGCCGCGGCACGGCCGAGAGAAGCGCCCGCGTATAGGCGTGCTTGCCGCGGTGGAAGATGTCGTCGGTCTCGCCCATCTCGACCGCGTCGCCGCGATACATGACGATCGTGCGGTCGGCGACCTCGGCCACCACGCCCATGTCATGGGTGATGAAGAGCACCGACATGCCCTCCTCTTCCTGCAGCAGCTTGATCAGGTCGAGGATCTGGCCCTGAATGGTGACATCGAGCGCCGTGGTCGGCTCGTCGGCGATCAGCAGCTTCGGCTTGGACGCCAGCGCCATGGCGATCATCACGCGCTGGCGCATGCCGCCCGAAAACTGGTGCGGATAGTCGTCGAAGCGCGACGACGCGTTGGGGATGCGGACCTTTTCCAGAAGGCGGATCACCTCCGCCTTGGCATCCGCCCTGGAAATGTCCTTGTGGACGGTCAGCGCCTCGGCGATCTGTTTGCCAATCGGAAAAATCGGATTGAGCGAAGTCATCGGCTCCTGGAAGATCATCGAGATGTCGTTGCCGCGCACCCGGCGCATCTGCTCCTCCGGCAGCGACAGGAGCTCCTTGCCGCCGAGGAAGACCTGCCCCTCGATGCGGCTCGAATTCTTCGGCAGGAGCCGCATGATGGAGAGCGAGGTGACGCTCTTGCCCGACCCCGATTCACCGACGATCGCCACCGTCTCGCGCGGCGCCACGTCGAAGGAGATGTTGCGGACGACGGTTCTCCACTCGTCGTTGACGCGAAACGAGGTCGAGAGGTTCCTGACCGAAAGAACAGGCGCGACCGAACCGCCGGTCTGTTCCATTGCAGTTCCCGAAAGCAGCATGGAGTTCCCCTTGAAGTCCGGTGTCAGGCGGCAAGCGCGGTTTCGGCAAGCGTCACCCAGTAACTGACGCCATAGGGGATCGCCTCGTCGTTGAAATCGTAGGCCGCGTTGTGGAGGCTTGCGGTATCTCCGTTGCCGATGAAGATGAACGCCCCCGGCCGTGTCTCCAGCATGTAGGAGAAATCCTCCGCGCCCATATGGGGCGGCACGCCCACATGAACGGCCTTCGAGCCGGCGACCTTTCCCGCGATGCCGGCGGCGAAATCGGTCTCCCCGTCGTGGTTGAAGGTGACGGGGTAGCCGCGGCGGTAGACGACTTCGGCCGCCGCGCCATGGGCGATCGCGGTCGACTGCGCCACTTCGGTCAGTCGCTTCTCGGCGAAATCGCGGGTTTCCGGCAGAAGCGTGCGCACCGTGCCGGTCATCTTCACGAAGGCCGGGATGACATTGCTCGCCTCGCCGCCATGGATCGAGGCGACGGTGACGACCAGCGATTTCAGCGGGTCCGTCTCGCGCGAGACGAGCGACTGCAGCGCGATGACGATATGCGAGGCGACCAGCACCGGATCGATGGAAAGATGCGGCTGGGCGGCATGGCTGCCGCGGCCGTGAACGGTGATCTCGAACGTATCCGCCGCGGCCATGACCCCGCCCTTGCCGATCGCGAAATGACCGACCGGCAGGCGCGGCTCGTTGTGCATGCCGTAGACCTGGGCGATCTCGAACCTGTCCATCAGGCCGTCGTTGATCATCGCCAGCGCGCCGGCCCCGCCCTCCTCGGCCGGCTGGAAGATCACCGCGATCGAACCCTTGAAATTGCGGGTTTCGGCAAGATATTGCGCGGCGCCGAGCAGCATGGCGGTATGCCCGTCATGGCCGCAGGAATGCGCCTTGCCGGGGGTCCTGGAGGCCCACGGCTTGCCGGAGGTTTCCAGGATCGGCAGGGCGTCCATGTCGGCGCGGAAGCCGATCACCGGGCCATCGCCCTGGCTGCCCTTGATGATGCCGACCACGCCGGTCCTGCCGATGCCGGTCTCGACCGCGTCGCAACCGAAGGACCTCAGTTTCTCCGCGACGAACCTGGAAGTCTCGTGGACGTCGTAGAGCAGCTCCGGATTCTGGTGCAGATGGCGCCGCCATTCGGCGACCTGATCCTGCATTTCCGCAACGCGATTGATGACTGGCATGCTCGCAACCTCGTCGATTTTCCGCTGGTTCCCACTCTGGCGCCCCGCTTCCGGCGGCATCAGAGACTTTATGATTCTATTGCAGTTTTCGGATCTTGAATTCGCGCCCGCCTCTGTTGCGGGAAGGGCGCGAAGGTCAGATTCATCCCACCTGCCGAGGCGGATATTGCGATGCCGGGACGGGGTTTTGCAAGCTTCAATTTTCCGGCTTGAACGGAAAATAGGCCTATGCTTAGATGGCACAAATTTTGATCATGCTCGCTTCAGGCGACATGACGTAACCTGTTCTTGAACTCGCTTTTCAGGAGGACGCAGAGAGGAATATCCTGCGAAGTCAACGGGTTATAAAAGGGCTTCGCAGACCCATGGCATCGAAGGCCGGACCAACCGGCAAGCCACAAAAACAACTCATAAGAGAATGAATAAGGGGAAATACAGCATGAAAAACCTTAGATTCCTTCTGGCGGGCACCGTTGCCGCGCTTGCCGTCGCCGGTTCCGCGGCCCATGCCGAGCGGGGCTCCGACGGCGAACTGAAAATCCTGTTCTGGCAGGCGGTTTCCACCCTCAATCCCTATCTCTCCGGCGGCACCAAGGAGGTCTATTCGTCCTCCATGGTCATCGAGCCCCTGGCCCGTTACGACGAGAAGGGCCAGCTCGTGCCGATGCTGGTCACCGAGATTCCGACCGTGGAGAACGGCGGCGTCGCCAAGGACCTGCTCAGCATGACCTGGAAGCTGAAACCGGACGTCAAATGGTCGGACGGCACGCCGTTCACGGCGGAAGACGTGATCTTCACCTGGAAATACTGCGTCGCCCCGGACGGCGGATGCGCCCAGAAGGCCCAGTATGAAGGCGTCACGAATGTCGAGGCGCCCGACGCGCATACCGTGAAGATCTCCTTCTCCGAGCCGAAGCCCTATCCCTACAGCGCCTTCGTCGGCGCGCAGTCGCCGGTCGTCCAGAAGAAGCAGTTCGAAAATTGCGTCGGCGCCAAGGCTCCGGGCTGCACATCGGCCAACTTCGGCCCGATCGGCACCGGACCGTTCGTCGTCAAGGACTTCAAGCCGAACGACGTCATCACTTTCGAGGCCAACAAGAACTATCGCGATCCGGCCAAGCCCGCCTTCGCGACGGTGACGCTGAAGGGCGGCGGCGATGCCGCCTCGGCCGCCCGCGCGGTTCTGGAAACTGGGGAGTTCGACTACGCCTGGAACATGCAGGTCGAGCCGGAAGTGCTCGCCACCATGCTGAAGGCCGGCAAGGGCAAGCTCGAAACGGCCTTCGGCACGCAGGTCGAACGTATCAATCTCAACTGGTACAACCCCGATCCGAAGCTTGGCGACAAGCGCTCGACCCAGCAGGCCGGCCCGCATCCGGCGCTGAAGGACACGGCCGTCCGCCGCGCGCTTTCGCTGGCGATCGACCGCGGCGTCATCGACGAGGCGGGTTATGGCGAAGCCGGCAAGCCCACCTGCAACATCGTTCCCGCGCCGGAGGCCTATGCCTCGACGAAGAACGACGGCTGGTGCCTGAAGCAGGATATCGACGCGGCCAACAAGCTGCTCGACGACGCCGGCTGGAAGAAGGGCGGCGACGGCGTCCGCGCCAAGGATGGCGTCCGTCTCTCCTTCCTCTACCAGACCTCCACCAACTCTGTCCGCCAGGCGACGCAGGAACTCGTCAAGGACATGTGGTCCCAGATCGGCGTCGAATCCGAGCTTCGCAACGTCAGCGCATCGGTCTTCTTCGGCGGTGATCCGGCAAGCCCCGACACCTTCCAGAAGTTCTATGCGGACGTCGAGATGTACACCAACAACTTCGACGGCACGGACCCGGAGAAGTATCTGGCGGAATGGCTTTGCGACAAGGTTCCGAGCCCGGAAAACGGCTGGCAGGGCCAGAACATCCCGCGCTACTGCAATGCGCAGTTCGACAAGCTCGTCGGCGAACTCTCCAAGACCTCCGACATCTCCAAGCGTGAAGAGCTCGCCAAGCAGCTCAACGACATGCTGACCGAAGAGGGTGCGCATATCCCGCTCATCCATCGCGGCAGCGTCTCCTCGCATTCGCTGACCCTTCAAGGGGTGCGCATGAATGCGTGGGATTCCGAACTGTGGAACGTCGCCGACTGGTCGCGCAAGAAGTGATGACCATCGCCGGGCCGGCCGTGACGGCAGGCCCGGCGACGGCATCTCCTCCTGCGCTCCCCGCATGTTTCCCTGGGCCTGCCCGGGCCGGGGAAAACCTTGCGGCAGTTTCAGAACCCGCAGTGTCCCCTGCCGGTCAGGCGCGGGGCAGCGGCGTGGAGAGATTTCCATATGTTCACATACACCTTGCGGCGATTGCTCTTCGCAATCCCGACCCTGCTGGTCATCAGCTTCGTCATTTTCGCGCTTCTCGACCTCGCGCCCAATGATCCGACCGGCGACCTGCCGCTGACGATCCCGCCGGAGGTCCGCGAGCAGATCAAGGCCTCGCTCGGCCTCGACCAGCCATTCGCCATCCGCTATCTCCGGTGGCTGCAGCAATTCTTCGTCAACGAACCGCTCAACATCGTCGAAAGCCTGACCGGCTGGCAGATCGGCGACGGCGATCGCATGCGGGTCCTCTCCTGGGCGACCCGCAGCCCCGTGGTCGACCTGATCGTGCAGCGCCTGCCGCAGACGCTCTGGGTCGTCGGCCTCGCCTATCTCTTCGGCATACTGATCGCCATTCCGATCGGCGTGGTTTCCGCCTACAGGCAGTATTCGATCTTCGACCAGGTCGGCACCTTCCTCGCAATGGTCGGTTATTCCGTGCCCACCTTCTTCACCGGCGTGCTCCTGATCGTCGTCTTCTCCTCGTACCTGCAATGGTTTCCATCCGTCTATGACACGAACCTGAAGGTCACCGACGTCTCGAGCTTCGTGGCGCAGATCAGGCAGATGGCGCTGCCGGTCACGGTGCTGGCGCTCTACAACGCCTCGCAGATCACCCGCTTCGTGCGGGCCTCGATGCTGGACAACCTGCATCAGGACTATGTGCGCACGGCCCGCGCCAAGGGCGTCAAGGAAAAGGCCGTCCTGCTCGTCCATGTGCTGCGCAACAGCCTGATCCCCGTCGTCACGGTGATCGCGCTCGGCGTGCCGACGATCTTTTCAGGCGCGATCATCACGGAACAGATTTTTCGCGTGAACGGCCTGGGCCAGCTGCTGATCACGGCCGTGCAGGGGGCGGATATCCCGCTCGTGCAGACGCTGACCTTCATCTTCGCCGTGCTGATCGTGCTCTTCAACCTCATCGCCGACGTACTCTACGGCATTCTTGACCCGAGGATACGTTATGACTGACGCGACCATAACAAGCACGCCGCCCGCCACCGCCGCGACGCCGGCCCGATCGGCCTTCGCCGACATGTGGCGCCAGTTCCGCGCCCACAAGGGAGGCGTCGCCGGCCTGGTGGTCTTCGCCTTCATCCTGCTCGCGGTCTATGTCGGCCCCTATATCCACCGGGTGGCGCCGAACACCATCAACATCCGCGACAAGAACCAGTGGCCGTCGCTCGCCCATCCGTTCGGCACCGACAACCTCGGCAAGGACATGCTTGCCCAGGTGCTGGCGGGCGGGCGCATCTCGCTCGCCGTCGGCATCACCGCCATGCTGCTCGCCCTCTTCCTCGGAACGCTGATCGGGGTCCTCTCCGGCTATTTCCGGAAGCTCGACGGGCCGCTGATGCGCCTCACCGACCTCTTCCTCGCCCTGCCGCTGCTGCCGCTGCTGCTGGTCATCCTGATGCTCTTCCGCGACACGCTGAGGGCGGCATTCGGGCCGGAGACCGGCATCTTCATCCTGATCGTCTTCGTGATCGGGATCACCAGCTGGATGCACACCGCCCGCATCGTCCGCGGCGACGTGCTGTCGGTCAAGAGCCAGGAATTCATCCTGGCGGCCAAATCGAGCGGCATGCGCGAGCACCGCATCATCCTGAAGCACATCCTGCCGAACGTCCTGAGTTCGATCATGGTTTCGGCGACGCTCGGCATCGCCTCGGCGATCATCACGGAATCGGCGCTGAGCTTCCTGGGGCTTGGCTTCCCGTCGGACTTCCCGACCTGGGGCCGCCTGCTCTTCGACGGCGCCAACTTCCTGCAACTGACCCCGTCGCGCGTGCTCTGGCCGGGACTGGCGATCTCGCTGACGGTGCTCAGCGTCAACTACATGGGCGACGCAATCCGCGACGCGCTCGATCCGAGAGCCCTGAAGCACTAAGGCGGCAGGGATCATCCCCTCCAATCCCGAAATGGCGGCCCCGGCCGCCATTTTTGTTTCAGCCTTCCGGGAACCGGCAGGCCCGGACGCTGTTTGGTGGGGCGCGGAATGACCCGCTTGAACGACACGGAAGGAGACAAGGCGATGAACTGGAATCAGGTCGAAGGCAATTGGGAACAGTTCAGGGGCAAGGTCCAGAGCCAGTGGGGCAGACTGACGGGAGACGACCTCGACGTCATCGCCGGCAACCGCAGGCAACTCGCCGGCAAGATCCAGGAACGCTATGGCAAGGCCCAGGAAGAGGCCGATCGTGAAGTGGAAGACTGGCTCCACCAGCACTGAACTTTTTTTTGGAACCGTTGGAACCTATCTTTCAGACGCCCGTTATACTGCTGTTCGAAGGCGACCCCCCGTCCCCCGCCCTACAAAAGCCTTCGGACAACTCTTCAATCCCCCTCGAAGAGACGAACTGGCCCGGCTCCGCAAAATCGGAACCGGGTCAGTTTAGTTTTAGGCAATAGCGAATAGCGTTCGATATTGATAAACTTTGCAATGGTTTCTTTACTGAAATTCTTAAACTATTCGCTATTCGCTTTTTCCATCACTCCCCGCCGCTTTCCAGCGGAAACACCAGGCGATAGCTGATCCTGTCGTTCGAGATGGCGTAGTGAGCCTTGCCGTTGACGGAGGCAGGGACGACGCGTTCCAGCACGGTGCTGCCGAAATGCGCTTTCAGCGCCTCTTCGTCTTCCGATTTCAGGCTGGCGTCCAGAACCTCGTCCCAGACTATTTCGAGCGCATCGTGGCCGTTGAGCTCGGTGCGGGTGCAGGCCACGTTGATGACGCGGCCGCTGCGCAGCAGCGAGCCGTGGCTCACCGCATTGACGATCAGCTCATGCAGCGCCAGGCCCAGATGCAGCGACGCGTTCGGCGTGAGCAGCACGTTGTCGCCGTGGACACGCACGAGATGCTTGTTCTCCGGCAGGTATTTTTCGGTCTGCTGCTGCACCAGCTCGAAGAAATAGGCGCCACGCCAGCTGGAATCGGTGATCAGGTCCTGGGATTGCGACAGCGAATAAAGCCGCCCCCGGAACTTGTGCAGGAAAAGTTCGAGCGAGCCGGAATAACGCGCCGTCTGGAGCGCAATGCTCTGGATGATGGCGAGCAGGTTCTTGGAACGGTGGCTGACTTCCCTCAGCAGCGCCCTCAGCAGGCGTTCGCGATGGCGCTCTTCGGAGCGGTCGATAATGGTCGTGACGAGATGCACGCCGCCCTTGGCGAACCCCACCGCCTGCACCCGGAATTCGTAGACCTGCTCCGTACCGATGGCGATTTCGATATGGCCCTTGCTGCCGGCTTCGGTGATCCCTTCCTTGAGGGTGCCGAGCTTGGCGGCGACCTCGTCGCCGAACAGGCTGACGTCGCTCGGCGTCGCCACATGCTCTATAGCCCAGATTTCCGGCAGATTGGTCACGAAGAGATAATTGCGGCCCGCATCCTGGATGATGATGCTCGCGCCGAGATCGACGAGAGCGGGCACGAAAAACTCGCGCAACGTGTCATCACTCTGACCAGCTTGCTGCCATGTCAGGGGATGCACCAATTTCCTCACTCCGTCTGGGGGCTTCCGGGGGAACCCGGGAAGCCTGCTCAGGCACCCGGATATATGAGCATTCATCATCTGTAAGATGTCACACGCGTCGGAACAAGCCTACGACGAGGTATATCAGCACCACCGCAAGGAACAGGACAAACAAGATCTGGGCAATGCCCGACGTCCCTGCAATGCCGCCGAAACCCATCGCACCGGCGACGATCGCGACGAGCAGAAACGCAAGAACATAGTACAACATGGCCTCCTACTCCTTCCCGGATGCTTCCAACCATACCCCGTTGCATTTGTTCCTGATTGTTTTCCTCTCGCCGCGGATGGATCAGGCGGCTGCCTTCACTGCCTCGTTGAAGAACAGGGCCTGGCTGATCAGCGCCTTCACCATGTCGGGATTGAACGGCTTGGTGACGAGGAAGGCGGGTTCCGGACGTTCGCCGGTCAGCAGCCGCTCCGGGAAGGCGGTGATGAAGATCACCGGCACGCTGGAGGACTTGAGGATCTCGTTGACGGCGTCGATGCCCGAACTGCCGTCGGCGAGCTGGATATCGGCAAGCACCATCTTCGGATGCGAGGAATTGAACAGCGACACCGCTTCCTTGTGGGTGCGGGCGATGCCGGTGACCCGGTGGCCGAGATCCTGCACCATCTGCTCGATATCGAGCGCGATCAGCGGCTCGTCCTCGATGATCATGATATCCGTCGCCACCTGACGCGAAATCTCGCGGGTCGCTTCATCGAGCAGGCGGTTCACGTCGGCGACGCTGACATCGAGCACCTCGGCGGTCTCCTCCAGCGAGAAGCCTTCGACCGAGATGAGCAGGAAGGCATGCCGCGCCTGCGAGGGCAAGGTCGCCAGGTTGGCGGCCGCGCGCTGCTCCCACGCAAAGGGCGATTCGATCGGCCGGATTTCGATATTGGTGGAACCAAAAATCGTGACGAAGAGTTTATAGAGCGAGACACGGTCCCTGGACGTTTCCGGAAAAATGGAAACGTCTGCGATCAGCGCTTCCAGGACCGCAGCGACATACGCGTCTCCCGAAGTCTGTGATCCGGTGACGGCGCGAGCATACCGACGCAAATATGGAAGGTGAGACGCAACGCGTGTGGTCAGTGACATACAAAATCTCCCCTGATGCCCGGCGGGCAATTGACCTATTATGAACGTGAGCATGCAAAAAAAGTTCCGCAAGTAGGGAACTATTTTTCTTGCTACGAATTTTCTTGCCCGACGATATCGCAACAGGCTGCCCGCGTGATGAATGACGACGACAACAGAAAAAAAGACGATATGACTACTATCCAACCCCACGAAGTCAGACCTGGAGCGGTGCAGCCCAACGCTTCCATTTCCCGTAAACTGCGCGAATTCTACGATGCGGTGCAGGAGGAAGGGATTCCGGATCGTTTTCTCGAGCTTCTCGAACGTCTCGAACAGGCCGAGAAGAATGCAAAGCCGGTGAATGTAAAATGAATAGGGAAGACGAGATCGACGATCGCGGCTTCAAGCGCGACCTTCTGGCGTCGCTGCCCAACCTGCGAGCTTTTGCGGTGTCGCTGACCGGCCGTCACGACAAGGCGGACGACCTGGTGCAGGACACCATCATGAAAGCCTGGGCCAACCAGTCGAGCTTCACCGCCGGCACGAACATGCGGGCCTGGCTTTTCACCATCCTGCGCAACGAATTCTACAGCCAGATGCGCAAGCGCGGCCGTGAGGTGCAGGACAGCGACGGCCTGTTCAGCGAACGCTTTTCAGTCCATCCGGAACAGTATGGCCGGCTTGACCTGCAGGACTTCCGCAAGGCGCTCGACAAGCTGCCGGACGACCAGCGCGAGGCGATCATCCTCGTCGGCGCCGCCGGCTTCGCCTATGAGGAGGCCGCCGCCATCTGCGGCTGCGCCGTCGGCACGATCAAGAGCCGCGTCAGCCGCGCCCGCGCCCGCCTCCAGGAACTTCTGGGAGTCTCCGGCGAAAGCGACTACGGCCCCGATCCGGGCGATGCTGCCATCACCTCCCGCGCCTTCGGAAGCTGAAGGCGCGCCGGACGATCAGGGACCGTCAGGGAAGCGTTGCCCGATCCCGGGCGGCATTCCCGACGGCATCCGTCAATTGCTCCTCGTCGAAAGGTTTCGGAACGACGGCGACGCCCGGCCAGTCCGCAAGCCCTGCGAGTTCCTCGTCCAGAAAGGTCGAGAAGACAACGCCGACGCCGGCGGCGCGCAGATCGTCGGCCCCCTCGGGCTTCCGCGCAAGGCCGGAATCGATCAGCACGATGTCGAACGTCTGGTTTTCCAGGACGGCCGGATATTCGTGCGGCATCGCGATCTGGATATCGCATTGAAAAGCATCGCCCAGGATGCGTTCGGCCTCCATGGCGACCAGATATTCCAAATCCACGATGAGAATGCGCAAGGCGTGTGTGTCCTGATTTCGAGTGCAGGAACCACCCTAGATCATCGAAAACAGATGGCGTCATTTACAAAAGACATAAGGCGACAGGAAGGAATGTTCGCCGATCACCCGCATTGGCCGGCAGGGCGACGGCCACCCTTTCGTCCCGGCGGCCGTTCACCCCGTCATTCGGCAGGATCGTCGGTTTGGGAACTGGCCGATCCCATGTTCCTCATCAGCAGGAAGCCGAGGCCGGCGGCCACCGAAGCCAGGAGCAGCGGCCGCGACTTGAGGACGAGCGGCAGGGCCGAGAGCGCGGCGGTCACCATCAATGCCTTGCTGCTGTTGGCCGCGGCCGCCTCGCGCCTGCGCCGTTCCTCGGCCCGGTTCTCCATCGCGATCCAGACAAGCATCACGAAGGCCAGGACGAGCGCGCCGCCGGCAACGACGAGCAAGGCGACCGGCAGGCCCCACATCTGCCCGAGATAGACCGCAAGCGCGGCAACCGCGAGCACATAGGCCGTCAGCAGGAAGACCATCGCAAAGGCATAGAGGACGGCATTCCTCTTGAGCCGCTCTGTGAACGCCGCGATGTCTATTGCGGCGAGCGAAGCCAGCAGGGGGCCGAGTCCCGCCATCGTCAGCGCCGCGTCATCAGCGCGAACAGGAAGCCGACGCCGGCGGCGATGGCGACGGCCTGGATAGGGTTCGTACGGATCTGGCGCTCCAGGTCCCGTTCCAGAGAAAGCGCCTGCTCGCGCGCGGCTTCCACCATGTGGAGCGAGGCATCGGCCGCCTCGTTGGCGGCACGCCGCGCCTTGCCGCGCACTTCGCCGGCCTTCTCGTTGCCGACGGCGGCGATGCTGCGGGCGAGTGCCGAGATGTCGTCGCGGAGCTGCTGGATCTGAGCTTCGATGTCCTTCGTGGCGGCCGCGTTCTGGCCATCGCCATTGCGGGCGAATTCGCTGGTCGTATTGGCGCTGGGCATATCGATCTCCTGGGTTGGTTTGTCCTGTTGAAGCACGCCGGCCGGGCAGCCCGCTTTGCGAAAAATCAAATGGCGCGGAAAGCGGGGAGGAGGACGATTACCGGGACCGGCATCTCCGGGACATTGCAATCATGGTTCTCATCTTCGACCTCTTCGACAGGCGCGTGACACGCGCGGAAAGAAAGCGGAAAGAAACCTGCGCATGTTTCGGACCGCGCGCGATGAACGCGGCAGAGGCGTGATTGTTCCGAGACAGGCCCCCCGGCCGCGACGTGGCCGGCGGACCCGGAGGCTTCAGGCCGCCTGAGGCTCCGGCCACCGGCCGACGCCGCCGGTCCACTGTTCGAAGGCGCGCGACAGCCTGAGCACCAGCAGGTCGTCGAAACGCGGCCCGACGATCTGCAGCCCGATCGGCATGCCGGATTTCGAAAAACCGCAATTGATGGAGGAAGCCGGCTGTTCCGACATGTTCCATGGCACGGTGAAGCCGATATGCTCGAAGGGCAGTGCCGGGTCGTTGGTGGGCGAGGCCCATTCCGCCGGATAGGACACGATCGGGTTGGTGGGCGAGATCACCGCATCGACCCGGGTGAACAGCCGGCCGCAGGTCTTGCGCATCTCGATCGTCTGGTTGAACCCCCGCACCGCATCGACGCCCGAAACCTCGGCCCCGCCCTTCGCCCATTCGTGGATATAGGGCAGGATCAGCGCCCGCCGCGCTTCCGGCATCTTCTCGATATCGCCCCAGAAGCGCGCGCGCCAGAAATTGTCGAGCCCGTCGAGCATGGCGCGGGTCATGACCGGCTCGACCGGAACCACGACCGCCCCCGCGTCCTCGAAGCGCCTTGCCGCGGCGATGACCGCGTCCCGGACCTCCCCGTCGACCGGCAGGCCGACGCCGGCATCCAGCATCAGGCCGATCTTCATGCCTTTTACGTCCACGTCGAAATCGAGCCAGTCGAACGCACTCGGCGGCAGGCTCGTGCCGTCGCGCCAGTCCGGCCGCGACAGTGTCGCCATCGAAAAGGCCGCGTCCTCCACCATACGGGTCATCGGTCCGGCACAGCGGCCGACATAATAGGGATCGACCGGAATGCGGCCCTGGCTCGGCTTGAAGCCGAAAAGCCCGGTCCAGCCGGCGGGCAGGCGCACCGAGCCACCGATATCCGTGCCGATATGAAGCGGCCCGAAGCTCGCGGCGCCGGCAGCCGAGGCGCCGGCGCTCGATCCGCCCGGGTTCTGCGTCAGATCCCACGGATTGCGGCTCAGATGATGGAAGCTGGAAAGGCCGGAGGAGAGCATGCCGTAATCCGGGCAGGTGGTCTTGGCGAAGATCACCGCACCGTCCTCCCTCATGCGGGCGGCGATCGGCGCGTCCTCGGCCGCGGGCACGAGATCGACAGCCGCGGTGCCGAGCGGCACCGGCTGGCCCCGGGTGGCGATGAGTTCCTTGAGCGTCACCGGAATGCCGTCGAGATGCCCAAGCGTCTCACCCTTCATCCACCGTGCGGTCGATGCCGTAGCCTGGGCGCGGGCACTTTCGGGGTCGTAGAGATAAAGCGCCTGCACCTGCGGCTCGAAGGCGTCGATACGGTCCTCGACCGCCAGCCAGTATTCGGACGGCGAGAGTTTCTTGGCGGCGTAGAGGTCCACAAGTTCGCGGATCGTCAGTTTCAGGAGGTCGTTCATCGGAATATCTTCGTGTTCGAAAAATCAGGAATTGTCGCGCGGATCGAGAAGGTCGCGAAGCCCGTCGCCGAGCATGTTGAGGCCGAGCACGGCGAGCGCGATCGCAAGCCCCGGCATCAGGGCCAGCCAGGGCGCCTGGCCAAGGAAGGTCTGGGAATCGGCCAGCATCCGGCCCCATGTGGGCGCCGGGGGCGGCATGCCGAGCCCCAGGAAGGAAAGGCCCGCCTCGGTGAGGATCGCCAGTCCGAGCTGGATCGTCACCTGTACGATGATCTGGTTGGAGATGTTCGGCAAGACATGCACCAGCGTGATCGTCCCCTTCCGCCTTCCCATCCCGGTCGCCGCCGTCACATAGTCGCGCGTCCAGATCTGCAGCGCGGCGCTGACGGCGAGGCGGGCGAACACCGGCACCATGAAAATGCCGATCGCGATGATCGCCGTGAACCGCCCGGAGCCGATGAAGGCCCCGAGCATCATGGCCGACAGGATCGGCGGCACCGCGAAGATGATGTCGCAGCCGCGCATGACGATGATCTCCAGGAGGCCGCGGCGCATCGCGACGACGACGCCCACCGCCGTCCCGACGCCTGCGCCGAGAAGCACGGCGAGGATCGAGGTCGAAAGTGAATTCCAGGCGCCGACCATCAGCATGGAAGCGACATCGCGGCCGAACTGGTCGGTGCCGAGCAGGCCGGATTCGAGCGGGGCCTTCAGCTTCTGGACGATATTCATCCTGCCCGGCGGAAACGGCGTCCAGGCGAGCGACAGAAGGGCCACGGCGAAGAGCGCGGAGGTGATCGCGAGACCGGCGACGAAGACGGGACGGCGCAACGCTCTTGTCATCGGGCGCCGGCCCTCAGACGCGGGTCGATCAGCAGGTAGGCAAGGTCGACGAGGAAGTTCATCAGGATGACCAGCGCGGAGAAGAACAGCACGACATCCTGCATGACGACGATATCGCGCTGGGAGAGGGCCTGGTAGGCGAGCCGCCCAAGGCCCGGCAGATTGAAGACGTTTTCAACCAGCACCGCGCCGGCGATGAGGAACGTGAACTGCAGGCCGAGCATCGTGACCACCGGGAGAGCCGCATTCGGCACCGCGTGCCGCCAGATGGCGACGCCGTCGCTCAGGCCCTTGGCGCGGGCGGTGCGGACGAAATCCTCGTTCATCACTTCGAGCACCGCCGAGCGCGCGACGCGGGTGAGGACGCCTGCCTGCGGAAGCGCAAGGGCGATCGCCGGCATCACCAGCGCCTGCAGCCCGGCGCCGAGCCCTGCATTCCACCCGGGGAAACCACCGGCCGGCATCCAACCGAGCATGCTCGAAAACACGATGATGAGCAGCAGCCCGACCCAGAAGGCGGGCACGGCGATGCTCATATAGGAAAACAGCCCGGCGACGAAATCGAAGATGCCGTTATGTTTTCGCGCAGCCTGCACGCCGAGCGGAATGGCGATGAGAATCGAAAGGACAATGGCCATCAGCGCCAGCGGCAGGGTGACGGCAAGCCGCTCGGCGATGAGGCCCGCGACCGGCACGCCATAGGTATAGGACTGCCCGAGATCACCCCGGAAGACGCCCGCGAGCCAGGCGAGATAGCGCACCGGCAGAGGCTGGTCGAGACCGAGCTGTTTCTGGAGTGCGGCCAGCGTTTCCGGGCTTGCCGACGTGCCGAGCATGATCGCCGCGGGATCACCCGGCAACAGGCCCATGACCGCAAAGATCAGCAGCGAGACGACCAGCAGCGTGATGACGAGACTGACGATGCGGCGGATGAGGATGGAGATCATGAGCGGCACGCTCCCACTCTCCCCCCTTGCGGGGGAGATGTCAGAGGAGAGTGGCGCGGCGGGCTCGACGTGTAAGGAGTCTGTGGAACCGTCCCCCTCCGCCCTGCCGGGCATCTGCCGGGCGCGGCGCGGCGATGAGGGGGTGCCCATGCGGCAAGCTCTTCGCTCGCCTGTTTGGCTTCGCCCTCCTCACCCGGTCCTTCGGACCGCCTTCTCCCCGCCGGGAAGAAGAGGGAGGCTGCCGCATTCACCCCGCTCCAATTCATCGCCTGGCTTCACTCTTCCCAGTGCACGTCCGTCAGCACGTTCGAGGGGATAGGCTCGTTTTCCCAGAGCCCCTTCACCTTGCCGTCCCAGACGCCGAGCTTCGGCATGACGAAGAGATAGAGCGCCGGCACGTCGTCGGCGAGAATGGTCTGCGCCTCGCCGTAGAGCTTCTCCTGTTCGGCGGGGTCCGAAGTCGCCTCGACCTTCTTCAGGAGATCGTTGAAGGCCGGGTTCCTGTAGTTGAAGTAATAGGGATCGCGGGCATAGATATCGATGTCCATTGGCTCCGCATGGGCGACGATGGTCATGTCGTAGTCGGCGGCCTTCAGGACGTCGGCCACCCACTTCGCCGGGAATTCGGTCGTCTCGATGTTCATCGTCACGCCGATTTCCGCAAACATCGCCTGCAATACCTGCGAGGTGCGCTGCGCATAGGCCATCTGCGGCGCCTTGATCGTGAAGGTGAAGCCGTTCGGATAGCCCGCTTCGGCAAGCAGCGCCTTCGCCTTTCCAGCATCGTAGGGGTAGACCCCGGTCAGGTCCCTGTAGCCGCGGTCGTTCGGCGTGTAATGGCTGCCGATCGGCGTACCGAAGCCGGACCAGGCGCCCTCGATCACCGTGGCGCGGTCGACCGCCATCATCAGCGCCTGGCGCACCCGCCTGTCGCTGAAAGGCTTGCGGGTGTTGTTCATGCCGGCGACCACCTTGAGTTCGGTATTGCCGATGACGGTCGTCAGCCGCTTGTCCCCCTCGAAGGACTTGATCAGCTCCGGCGCGCCGAATTCCGGAAACGCGTCGACATCGCCGGCTTTCAACGCCGCCGCCTGCGCCTGCGGGTCGCTGATGAAGCGGAACGCGGCGGTATCGAGCTTCACCGGAACGCCCTTGTTCCAGTAGTCCGGGTTCTTCGCCAGATCGACCTTGGAGCCCTTGGCCCAGTTCACGAACCTGAACGGTCCGGTGCCGACCGGGGTCGTCTTGTTGTCGGCGGCCGATTTCGGCTCGACGATGCTGGAGGACGGCCAGCCGAGCCAGTAGAGCAGGCTGCCGGCCGGCTGCTTGAGCCTGAGCACCAGTGTCGATGCGTCCGGCGTCTCGATCGTGTCGATCGAGGCGAAATAGCGCTTCTGCGGATTGACGGAATCGGCGCCGCGGGCGCGGTCGATCGAGAATTTCGCCACCGAGGAATCGAAGGCGACGCCGTTGTGGAACGTGACGCCCTGCCGGAGCTTGAACGTATAGGTCAGCCCGTCGGGCGAGATCTGCCAGCTTTCGGCAAGCTGCGGCTGCACCTTGCCCGCCTTGTCGATGGTCGTAAGCCCCTCGAAAATGTTCTGCCAGGTCACCTGACCGATGGCGACGGGCGCGGCGACCGTCGGATCGAGCCCCGCCGGCTCGATCGCCATGCCGACCGTGATCGCGGTCTTCGGCGCGGCCTGCGCATCCGTTTCATGAAGCAAAAGGCCCGCGATCATCGCCAGGCCGAAGGCTGCACTCTTCAACATCGTGGCGGAGCCCAAAAACGTCGTCCTGCCCATCCATCATCCCCTTTTTTTGGTCAGCGATCCAGCTTGACCGGCACCTGCAGGATCGCGATTGCCAAAAGTGTGTCATTTCGCAGGTGCACACACAATGCAGAATTTTGTGTTCCCTGTGTAGCCGAAAACGCTACACGAACCGCATTCAGGCACGCGTTTTCGGAAGTGCCGGCTTCCGGCTGTCGGCGCCGCGCATGAAGCGCTCGATGAAATCGACCAGCTTGCCGGCGGCAAACGAGAGCTGGCGGTCGGGCGCCACACAGAGGTCTATCGGGGTGCGCACCGCCTTGCCGGCGGCGATCGGCACGGCCACGAGCTGGCCCGCACCGATCTCGCGCTGGACGGCAAGCGCCGGCAGGAGCGTCACCGCCGCCTTGCGCAGCACGAGTTCCTTCAGCATTTCCAGCGCACCGGTCACGAACACCGGATCGAGCTCCAGCCCCTCCCTCGAAAAGATCTCCTCGAAGGCCTGGCGGGCGCCAAAGCTCTTGTCGGGAAGCGCCAGCGGCATTTCCACCAGCGCGCGCAGCGACAGTTCTCGCGCCCCGGCGGATGGATGGTCGGCGGCCATGATCACGTCATAGGTGATCTCGGAGCGCAGGCGCACCTTCACGCCGGAAATCCTGGGCGCGAACAGCGTCACGACGAGATCGGCTTCAGCCGCGGCCAATGCCTCCACCGCCTCGCGGGCGCTGGTGATCGCCACCTCGAACCGCAGCTTCGGATAACGCAGGCTGAATTCGGCGAGCACGGGCGCAATGAGGTTCGCGACGGTTGCGCCGTTCGCGTAGATCACCACCCTGCCCCGCTGCAGGCCCTGCAGGTCGTCGATGAGCTGGTGGACATGTTCGAGCTCGCGCAATGTGCGCCCGGCTCGCGCAGCCAGCAGCTCGCCTGCCGCCGTCAGCTTGATGCCGCGGTTGCTGCGCTCGACGAGCGGCGTGCCGAAATAGTGCTCGAGATTCTCGATCTGCCGGGAAACCGCGGTCGCGGCGACATTGAGATTCTCGGCCGCCGCCCGCATGGAATTCGTCCGCACGAGTTCATCGAAATACATAAGCGCGCGAAGCTGCATGCGAAACTCATCGTCAAAGCATGTCGCCGCAACCTGTTTCGGAGGAACGGCATGCGCAAAAACAAAAGGTGCGTCAGTTCCGGCGGAACCCCTCGCTGGCAACGAGCAACCGGCGCGTATAATCGGCGGAAAACTCGCGTTTTTCCAGAGCTTTCGCAGGCACCGTCTCCACCACTTCGCCTTGCTTCATCACCGCAAGCCGCTCGCACATGTGGCTGATGACGCCGAGATCGTGGCTGACCATGACGAAGGTGAGGTCGCGGTCCCGCCGGGCCTGTTCGAGCAGGTTCAGGATTTCCGCCTGGATGGAGGCATCGAGCGCCGAGGTCGGCTCGTCGAGAAGCAGGATCTTCGGCTCCAGGATCAGCGCCCGGGCGATCGCCACGCGCTGCCGCTGCCCGCCGGAAAGCTGGTGCGAATAGCGGAACCGGAAACCGGAGCCCAGGCCCACCTCGTCCAGCGCGCGGGTGATGCGGGCCTCGATATTGTCGAATCCATTGATGAGAAGCGGTTCGAGAAGCAGGCGGTCGACCGTCTGGCGCGGATGCAGCGAGCCGTACGGGTCCTGGAACACCATCTGGACGGTGCGGTAGAATTCCTTGTCCCGCCGGCTGCTGGAATAAGGGCGGCCGTTGACGGCGAGGCTCCCCCGTTCGAACGAGGCGAGCCCCGAGACGACGCGCAGGAGCGTGGACTTGCCGGAGCCTGATTCGCCGACGATGCCGAAGGATTCGCCGGCTCCGACATCGAGGCTGACATGGTTGAGCGCCGCAAAGCCATCATAGGTGACGACCATGTCGCGGATCGAAACGGCCGAGGTCATAGCGCCCACTCCGGCTTGCGGTCGAGGACCGGCAGCGGGTGCCGGTCGGTGCCGATGGTCGGCAGGCAGTTCAGGAGCCCGCGCGTATAGGGGTGCCGGGCGTGGGCGAGGTCGGCCGACGGCAGTTCCTCGACGATCCTGCCGGCATACATCACGATGACGCGGTCGCAGAAGGACGAGACCAGCCGGAGGTCATGGCTGATGAAGATCAGCCCCATGCCCCGCTCGGCCACCAGCTTGTCGAGAATGGCCAGCACGTCGAGCTGCACGGTGACGTCGAGCGCCGAAGTCGGCTCGTCGGCGATTAGCAGTTCCGGGCCGCAGACCAGCATCATGGCGATCATCGCCCGCTGGCCCATTCCGCCGGAAACCTCGTGCGGATAAAGGTCGAAGACACGTTCGGAGTCGCGGATCTGCACCGCCTCCAGCATCGCGAGCGCCCTGCCCCTCGCCTCCGGCGCGGAAATCCGCTCGTGGGTCTTCAGCGTTTCGACGATCTGCCGGCCGATGGTCATGACCGGGTTCAGCGAATATTTCGGGTCCTGCAGGATCATGGCGATCCGCTTGCCCCTCAGCTCCCGGCGCTCCGTCCTGGACAGGGCAAGCAGGTCGCGGTCGCCGAAGGCGAGCCTTTTCGCCGTGATCGCCGCATGGCCGGGCGTGAGGCCCATGATGGCGCGGCCGGTCTGCGACTTGCCGGAACCGGATTCCCCGACGATGCCGAGCCGCTCGCGGCCGAGCGTGAAGGAGACGCCGCGCACCGCCTGCACGTCTCCCGTCCGCGTCGGGAAGGTGACGCGCAGGTCCTCGACGGTGAGGAGCGGAGCCCCGGAAGTCGCCATCGTCATTGGCCGGCCTCCTTGGGGTCGAGAGCATCGCGCAACCCGTCGCCGAGAAGGTTGAAGCCGAGGCTGACGATCAGGATCGCGGCGCCCGGCATGGCGGCGACCCACCATTGATCGAGGATGAAGCGGCGCCCGGATGCGATCATCGCGCCCCATTCCGGCAGCGGCGGCTGCGCTCCGAGGCCGAGGAAACCGAGGCCCGCGGCCGTCAGGATGATGCCGGCCATGTCGAGCGTGACGCGCACGATGAGCGACGACATGCAGAGCGGCATGACGTGCCGCAGGATGATGCGCAGCGGCGAGGCGCCCATCAGCCTCACCGCCGAGATGAATTCCGAATTGCGGAAGGTCATGGTTTCGGCGCGGGCGATGCGCGCATAGGGAGGCCAGGAGGTCACGGCGATGGCGAGGATGGCGTTCTCGATGCCGGGGCCGAGCGCGGCGACCAGCGCCAGGGCGAGGACGAGTTTCGGGAAGGCCAGGAAGATATCGGTGATGCGCATCAGGACCGCATCCACCCAGCCGCCGGCATAACCGGAGACCGTGCCGACGACGAGGCCGATCGGCGCGGCGATGATCGCGACCAACACGACGACGAGAAGCGTCAGCCGCGACCCGTGGATGAGGCGCGAGAGAATGTCGCGGCCCTGATCGTCGGTTCCGAGCAGGTAGCCTGCCGTTCCCGGCGGCAGAAGGCGGGCGTTGCGCAGGTCCCCCCGGACCGGGTTGTAGGGCGCCAGCACGTCCGCAAGCGCGGCGATGACGAGCAGCAGGATCAGGATGCCGAGGCCGATCAGCGCCAGGCGGTTTTCGGAAAACCGCCGCCAGATCACATAGGCGCGGCCGAGACGCGCCTGCCCGCGCGAGGCCGGCCGGTCGGAAAGCAGCCATTCGCGGCTGTAGGGCTTGAGGGGGGTATCGGTCGTGCTCATCGGCTGCGCGTCCTCGGATCGAGGGTCCGATAGAGGAGATCGGAGAAGATGTTGATGCCGACGAAGACCGCGCCGATCACCAGCGTGCCGCCGAGCACCGCGTTCATGTCGGCATTCTGCAGCGAGTTGGTGATGTAGAGGCCAAGCCCCGGCCAGGAGAAGATGGTCTCGGTCAGGACCGAGCCTTCCAGCAGGTTCGCATAGGAAAGCGCGATCACCGTCACCAGCGGCACGGCGGCGTTTCTCAGCGCATGGAACCAGATGATGCGGGTCTCCGAAAGGCCCTTGGCGCGGGCCGCCACGATATATTCCTGGGAAAGCTCGCTCAGCATGAAGGAGCGCGTCATGCGGCTGATATAGGCAAGCGAGAAATAGCCGAGCAGCGCCGCCGGAAGGATGACGTGGCGGAACACATCCTGGAAGACGTCCCAATGGCCCTGCCAGGCGGCATCGAGCAGGAAGAAGCCGGTGACCGGCGTGAAGGTGTATTCGTAGACGATGTCGATGCGGCCCGGATAGGCGACCCATTTAAGCCGGGCGTAGAACAGCACCAGCGACAGCAGTCCGAGCCAGAAGATCGGCACCGAATAGCCGATAAGGCCGATCACGCGGACGATCTGGTCGGCGAAGCTACCCCGCTTGACCGCCGCCAGCACCCCGAGCGGCACGCCGAGAAGCGCGCCGATGAGGGTGCCGACGGTCGCAAGCTCGATCGTCGCCGGGAAGACGCGGGCGATATCGGCCATGACCGGGTTCGTGGTCAGCACCGAGATGCCGAAATCGCCGGACAGCGCCTGTTTCACATAGATATAGAACTGCTCGTAGAGCGGCCGGTTGAGGCCGAGTTCCTCGCGAACGCGCTCCACGACATGCGCCGGCGCACGGTCCCCCACGATCGCAAGCGCCGGATCGATGGGCACCACGCGGCCGATGAAGAAGGTGACGGCGATAAGCCCGAAAAAGGTGGTGACGGCCGTTACCACGAAGCGCAGCACGGCCTTCACGAACGACGAGGCACGGCGCCTGCTGCGCCGTGTCGCGATGGTCTGATCGGTGAGGGTCAAGGAACCGGTCCCTACCGCTTATTCCTTGGAGATCGTATAAACGAAGTTCGTATCGAAGCTCGGGCCGAGCTTGAAGTTCTTGAGCTTCGCCGAATAGCCGGCGACCTCCGTCTGCTGGAAGACGATCACGAACGGGCTCCGGGCGAGAACCTTCTTCTGCAGGTCCTGATAGATCGCGGCGCGCTTGGCGCTGTCCTTCTCCAGAAGCGCGCCCTTGGCCGCGTCGCTCAGCTCCTTCGGCACGTCCCAGGCGTTGCGCCAGGCGAGCGTCTTGTTCTTGCCTTCGTCCGAATTGTCCGGGTTGATCGTGAAGGTCTCGGCATTCGAGTTCGGATCGAAATAGTCCGAGCCCCACTGGCCGATATAGATGTCGTGCGTGCGGGCGCGGAACTTGGTCAGCGTCTGCTTGCCGTCGCCGGGAATGATTTCGAGCTTGATGCCGGCCTGCGCCAGCGTCTGCTGGACGCTTTCGGCAATGCCCGTGACCGGCTGGTTGTTGCGCACGTCCATGGTGACGGTGAAACCGTTCGGCAGGCCCGCCTTGGCGAGCAGTTCCTTGGCCTTGGCGACGTCGAGCTTGTAGGGCTTGTCCTCGATCGCGCCGAGCTGCCCCTTCGGCAGGAAGGTCTGGTGGATCTCGCCGATGCCCTTGATCAGGGTCGCCCCGATCGCGTCGTAGTCGACAAGGTACTTCATCGCCTCGGCGACCTCGGGCTTGGCGAGGTTCGGGTTCTTCTGGTTGAGGCTGAAGTAGTAGATCGTGCCTTTCGGCGCGGAGGTGAGCGCCATGCCGGGCTTCTTGGCGACCGCGTCCAGATCGCCCGGCTCCAGGTTGCGGGCAATGTCGATATCGCCGTTCTCCAGCGCAAGGCGCTGGCCGGAGCTTTCCTTCATGTGGCGGTAGATGACCCGCTTCAGCCTGGGCTTCTCGCCGAAGAAGTTCGGATTGGCTTCCATGATGACGGCTTCGTTGGCGCGCCATGTCAGAACCTTGTAAGGCCCGGAGCCCGCATATCCGGTCTTCAGCCATTCGTTGCCGAAATCGGTATCGTATTTGTAGTCGCCGCTCGGGGTGACCTTCTTGGCATGTTCCGTCACGACCTTCTTGTCGACCACCGAGGCGACGGTCGCCGTCAGCACGTTCAGCACGAAGCTCGGCGCGTAGGGCTTGTCGACGGTGAACACGAAGGTGCCCGCATCGGCGGCCTTCGCCTTTTCGGTGATGTTGGCGCCCGTCAGGCCGAACTGGGTGAGCAGGAAGGCCGGCGACTTGTCGAGCTTGACGGCGCGCTCGAACGAGAAAGCCACGTCCTCGGCCGTGATCGCGTTTCCGGAGGCGAACTTCAGGCCCGGCTTGAGCTTGAACGTATAGGTCAGGCCGTCGTCGGAAACGGTCCAGCTTTCGGCGAGTTCGCCCACGACCTTCGACGTGTCGTTCGGATCGAGCGCCACCAGCTTGCTGTAGCTGTTCGCGGTCACCTCCGCCGTCGAAAGCTCGAAGGCCTCGCCCGGATCGAGCGTGATGATGTCGTCGATGGCGAAGCCTTCGACCAGCGTGTCGGCCGGCGTGACGGCAAAGGCGTGCGGCGCGGTGAGCAGCAGCAGCGAAAGGGCCGCACCGGTGGAAAGCACGCGCAAGCGCTTGTTGAGTGAATGGATCATGATCGTTTTCCCCTGCATTTCGTTCTTGGATTTCTGGAGAACGCCTATTCGTGCCAGGCCTTCCCCAAAACCCTGAGCCAGTTTTCCCGGCAAAGTTTTGTCAGTTCCGCATCAGCGTAGCCCGCTCCCCTGAGCGCCGCAACCAGATTCTGGTTTCCCGCAGCATCCTGAATCTCTTCGGGAATCGAGGCTCCGTCGAAATCCGAACCGAGCGCTACGTGGTCGATGCCCATCCGCTTCACCATGTAGTCGACGTGGCGGATCATGTCCGACAGCGGAGTCGAGACATTGTCCCGGCCGTCGTCGCGCAGCATGGTCACGGCATAGTTGAGGCCGACAAGGCCGCCGCTCTCGCGGATTGCGTCCATCTGCCTGTCGGTCAGGTTGCGCGCGACCGGCGTCAGGGCGTGGGCATTCGAGTGGCTGGCGATCAGCGGCTGGTCGGATGTCTTCGCGACATCCCAGAAACCCTTCTCGGTGATATGCGAGAGATCGATCAGGATGCCGAGCCTGTTGCAGGCACGGACGAGCTCGAAGCCGAGATCGGTGAGGCCGGGGCCGGTATCCGGCGACATGGGAAACGCGAACGGCACGCCGTGGCCGAAAATGTTGTGCCGGCTCCAGACCGGACCCAGCGAGCGCAGCCCGGCGGCATGGAAGACCTCCAGATTGTCGAGATCAGCATCGATCGCCTCGCTGCCTTCCATATGCATGACGGCCGCGAAGATGCCGTCATGCATCGCCTTGCGGATTTCTGCCGTGGAACGGCACAGCCGCCAGGCGCCGGCGCGGTCGAGGCGCAGCGCGATCGCGGCCTTCTCCAGCGCGATTGTCAGCGACGGGAGATGATCGAGCGGAGCGGAAAGCGGCGTGACATAGTGGCCGTTGGCGTCGGGCTCCTTGAGCACGAGGTCCCCCGACGGGATATAAATGGCGCAAAGTCCGCCCGCGAGGCCGCCGGCCTTGGCGCGCGGGCCGTCTATATGGCCGCTCGACGTGCCTTTCATGAATTCAGCGATCGGATCGCCACCCGCCTTCATGTTCCGCCAGAGCCGCAGAAGCACGTCGTTGTGGCCGTCGAACACCAGTTCCATGAAGCTATTCCCAAATGCTGTGAGGGGTCCCGAGGTGAGTTGATGGAGCGATCCTATTCGCCCGATAGGGTTTCGCAAGGCACAAATCGCCTCAGGCGATCCAGCTACCCTCGCCCGCCTTCTTCAGCATCGGGGTGCGGAAAACCCCGGCAACCCGCTCCCGCCATTGCGGGCCGGAAGCGTCGAGCCTGCCATGCCAGCGTTCCGACTGCAGCATCGCCGCGCCGATCACCACCGGCTCGATGCCGAGCGAGGCCATCAGCGAGAGGCCGGAAACGATCGAGGCGCCGCTGGAGATGACGTCGTCCACCAGCGCCACGCGCTTGCCCTCGATCAGCGGCAGCATGCGCGGATCGACATAGAGCCGCTTCTGCTGTTCGGGCGTGGTGATGGACGAGAGCGGCACCGAAAGCCCTTCGTCGTACCAGAACTTCCTGGAGGTTCCGAGCGGCACGTAACGGGTGAAGCCGAGCGAGCGGGCAACTGCGGCGGCGAGCGTCAGGCCGAGCGTCGGCAGGCCGACGATGACTTCCGGGCGATACGCCGCGAGTTTCGGCGCAAGATCGGCGGCAAGCGCATCCTGAACGTCGAAGCTCGCCTGGTTGATGATCAGCGACGCAAGCGCATGCTCGCCATCGGCCAGCGGCCGTATGGGCAGCTTGATCTGGCCGCCGTCGTCCAGCATCGCGGGAAAGAAGCCGGAAAACGGCCCCGCCCGGTCGAAGCTTCCGGGCGGATGGACGGCCTGCCAGAAATCATGCGGCTGCATGGTCTTCCCTATTCGAGCACCTCGAGAATCGGAGTTTCCAATAACCTGCCGGTGCCCACGTCCGCAATGCCGCGGTCCGTCTGGTGCGGGCCGGGATTGCAGGCGAGCGTCGCGCCGAAACAGGCCTTGAAGACGAGATAGGGCGGCTGCCAGTCGGCCATGCGGTCCATGGCCGCGCGGATATTGCGGAAACCTTCGGCCACCTCGGTCATCGGCGCGTCGGAGACGAGACCGGAAAGCGGCAGCGGCAGGAGCACGTCCACCTTGCCGCCGGTCGCCACCGCCATGCCGCCGCCGGCCTCGATGACCGCATTGGCGGCCGCGGCCATGTCGGTCGGATCGGAGCCGAAGACGGTGAGGTTGTGGCTGTCATGGGCAAGCGTGGTGGCAAACGCCCCCTTCCACCTGCCCCAGCTCGTCAGGAACCCAAGACGGGTGCGGTTGTCGGCGCGGCCGTGGCGGTGGGTGACCGCAATCAGGGTCGTTCCCTCCGGGGGTACCACATAACCATCGGCGACATCCGCATCCATCTGCCCCCAGCTCGTGAAACGCGGGCGATCGATCGTCGCGAGCCTGACCTTCCTGGCCGTCGCGGAAAGCTTGAAATCCTCTGCCCGCAGCGGCTTGAGCTTGACCGAATCCTGCAACAGGGACGGGTCGGTCGGATGCAGCTCGACCGCCATCCGGCCATCGCGGGCAACCGTCGTGCCGCTGGCGATGACCTGTCGCGCGCGAAAATCCTTGAGATCGTCGAAAATGACGATATCGGCACGGCGGCCGGCGGCGATCAGGCCGAGATCGGCGCGGCCGATCCGCACGGACGCGTTCAGCGTCGCCGCCTGCAGCGCCCATTCCGGCTTCATCCCGTAGCGGACCAGCCGGCGCACCACATCGTCGAGCCCGCCGCCATCGACGAGATCGTCGGGGAAGACATCGTCGGTGCAGAGCGTCACGGTCTGCGGCAGGTGGCCGAGCGTATCGAGCGCTTCGACGAACTCCGGCAGCAGGTGGTCGTGGGAGCCGCGCAGCTCGATCGTCAGGCCGGCGCGCAGCTTGGCGATGAGATCGGCCCCGGAGACGAGTTCGTGATCCGACGTCACGCCGGCGGCCATGAAGGCGGCAAGATCAGGCCCCGTCAGGCCGCGCGCATGGCCGCAGACGAGCTTCTCGGAAACGAGCGCGGCCTGGACGATGGCGCTGATGCGCGGCTCGCGGTCTATCACGCCGCGCATGTTCATGACCTCGGCAAGTCCGCCGATCTTCGGCCAGAAAAGCATTTCCTCGATGGCGGAGACATCGAAATCGGCGCCGGCCACTTCGAGGCCCGGTGCGGAAGGCACGCAGGACGGAGCCAGCACGACCGCGCGCAACGGCAGCGGCCTGACCGCCTCGAGCGCCCAGGCGACGCCCTCGGTCCCGTGCACGTTGCCGAATTCATGCGGGTCCCAGACGATTGTCGTGACGCCGCGCGGCAAGACCGCGCCCGCATAGGTCGCCGGCGTCACCATCGAACTTTCGATATGCATATGGGTGTCGATCAGGCCGGGCGAGATGAAGGCGCCCGCGGCGTCGATGATCTCGGCCGCGTCCGAACGGCTGCCCGCCTCGTGGACGCTGGCGATCACCGGCCCGACGATGCCGATATCGGCGGGGCGCAATTCGCCCGTCACCGTGTCCACCAGGGTGCCCCCGGCTATCAGGATGTCGAACGGTGCGGCGCCTCGCGCCGCGGTGACGACCCGGTCGCGCAATCCCGGCTCTGTGAATTCCTGTACGGTTGCGATGATGCTCTTCACCAGCTTGCCTCTGCCCGCAATGTTTCGAGAATGATGGTCCTGGCCTTTTCGGCATCGATCTCGATGCCGTAGGCCGCGTTGAACTCTGCCCGCCCGGTCCGGGTCTCGACCACGGTGCGGCCGCGCGTCACCGTGCCCGCGAGCTCCGCGTCGATACGCGCCTCGCGCCAGGTCACATGATCGGGATAGGCGAAGGCGACCGCGGCCACGGCATCGTAGAGCGCCATGGCCGGCCGGCCGCGGCTGGTGGCGATCGCGACGAAGCCTGCAAGCAGGTCGGCGACCAGCCCGGCGTTGCGCCCCCCGGCGGCCCGGATCGGCACGATGTCCTCCGGTCCGCAGAGAACCTTGCGGCAGAGGTCGAGATCGACCATCCGGAACGGGATCTTGTGGGCGAGCACGATCGCCAGCGCTTCCGGATCGGCAAAGGCATTGAACTCGGCGGAGGCCGTGTGGTTGCCGGTTGTCACCCCGCCGCCCATCCAGGTCAGGTCGGTGATCCTGGCCGCAAGGTCCGGCCGGGCGAGCGCGACCGCCGCAATATTGGTCAGCGGTCCGAGCGCCAGGATGCGCCGTTCGCCTTCGCTTTTTTCCAGCCAGGCGCAAAGCGCCTGGAAAGCGTCGTCCTGGAAGATATCCGCGGCATCGGGAAGGCTGAGGCCGGGCGTCGGCATGCCCGCATTGCCGAGGATGCCGGTCGCCGTCTCCAGCCGGCCGAGAACCGGCGCCGACCGCCCCGCATGCACGGGAAACGGCCAGACGAAGGCGGACGCCGCGCCGGCGGCATTGCGCCGGACCTGCTCAAGCGGCGCATTGCCGAAAACCAGCGAGACGCCGTCGACCTGAAGGCCCGCATGCGCCGCGACCATGATCGCGGCGATATCGTCGAAGCCCATGTCGGTATCGATCCAGATAGCCATCTCCGCAGCGCCTCAGGCAAACCGCGCAAGCGACGCAGCCTTTTCGGCCGGCAGGTCGAAGGAAAGGGCGCTGCCCAGCGCATGCGCCGGCTGGCTCGCCTCCACTTCCGCCTTGATCGGGCCTAAAGGCGTGTCGAGCAGGTATTCGCGGCTGTCGCCGGCAAAGGATGTACCGCGCACGGTGCCCTGGAAAGGACCTGTTCCCAGGGTCACCATACGCGGCCGCCAGGCCAGCCCCGCCGCTGATGGGGCCGCGCCTGAAAGATCGATGAGCCCGCCGCTCGTCCTGAGTTTTCCCTGTTCGAGCGGGAAGATGTTCTCGAAACCGACGAAAT
This sequence comes from Neorhizobium puerariae, assembly GCF_042429745.1. Lineage (NCBI taxonomy): Bacteria > Pseudomonadati > Pseudomonadota > Alphaproteobacteria > Hyphomicrobiales > Rhizobiaceae > Neorhizobium > Neorhizobium puerariae. The sequence continues at coordinate 74,617 of NZ_JBHMAA010000013.1, forward strand.
CGGCGACGAAAGAGGAAACCGGGCGGCTGTAGATGTCTTCGGGCGAGCCGATCTGCTCGATCGCTCCGCCCTTCATCACGACGATCCGGTCTGCGAGCGCCAAAGCTTCCGCCTGGTCGTGGGTGACGAAGATCATCGTGACGCCGGTCTCCTTCTGGACGCGCTGCAGTTCGGTGCGCATCTCAAGCCGCAGACGAGCGTCGAGGTTGGAAAGCGGTTCGTCAAGCAGCAATACCTTCGGCTCCATGACCATGGACCGCGCAAGCGCGACGCGCTGCTGCTGCCCCCCGGACAGTTCGGCCGGCTTGCGGTTCGCAAAATTCGAAAGGCCGACGGATTTCAGGCCGCCCTGCACCTTGGCATCGAGTTCGGCGCCCCGCATGCCCTTGAGCTTCAGCCCGAACGCGACGTTTTCATAAACGGAAAGATGCGGGAAGAGCGCATAGGACTGGAAGACCAGACCGACGGCGCGCCGGTTGGCCGACACGCGGGTGATGTCGACGCCGTCGAGGCGCACATGGCCGCCTTTCACCGGCAGGAGGCCGGCGATCGCCCGCATGGTCGTCGTCTTGCCGCAGCCGGACGGGCCGAGCAGCGCGATGAGCTCGCCCCTGCGGATGCCGAGATCGAGGTTCGCGACGGCGATTGTGTCGCCATAGGCGAGCGTCAGCTTTTCGAGCGAGAGGTAAGGCGCATCAGACATAGCGGGAGAATCCGAGGAAACGTTCGGCGGCAAAGACGATGCCGATGGACAGGAAGGCGAGCAGCGAGGAAAGTGCCGCGACCGAAGGATCGAAGACGATCTCCATATAGGCGATCATGTCGATCGGCAGCGTCCTGACACCCGGCCCGGAGAGGAACAGCGACACCGGCACCTGGTTGAAGCTGGTGACGAAGCCGAGGATGAAGGCGGAGAGGATGCCGCCGCGGATGTTCGGCATCACCACCCGGAAGAAGGCGCCGGGCCGCGACGAGCCGAGCAGCACGGCCGCCTCCTCGATGTCTGAGCGCAGGTTGTCGAGGCTCGCGGAGACGACGCGCACCGCATAGGGCAGCACGAGCGCCGTATGCGCCATGAAAAGCGCCAGCGTGATGCCGACCTGGAAAGGCACGACGATATAGCGCAGAAGCGCAAGGCCGACGATGATGCCCGGCACGATGATCGGCGCGGAAACCACGGTGCGGACGAATTCCGCGCCCGGCAGCCTGTAGCGGGAAAGCGCGTAGGAAGCCGGGATGCCGAGCACCAGCGCCGCCGCCGTGCCGCCGATCGCCAGGAACATCGACATGCCGAACGAGGCGCGGAAGCTTTCCACCGTGAAGACCTTGGCGATCCAGCGCAGCGAAAAGCCCTGCGGCGGGAAGGCCAGCGTCTCGCCGGCCGAGAAGGAGGCCGCGACGATGATCAGGAACGGCCCGATCAGGAAGGCGATCACCAGGAAAAGCGTGAAGGGGATGAAAAGGCTGCGGGCGCTCACTGCGTGCTCCTCTGCTTGTTGCGTGCGGTGGCGACGCGCTTCAGGAGGATGTTCGCGGCAAAGCTCATGGCGATCAGGATGAAGGCGATGACGCTCGCCGAGACGAAATTGCTGGACACCGAGACCTGCTGGTACATCAGCGTTTCCAGCATCAGCACCTTCGAGCCGCCAAGGATGGCGGGCGTGATATAGGCGGTGAGGCAGCCGGTGAAGACCAGCGTGCCGCCGATGACGAGGCCTTCCTTGGTGAGCGGCAGGATGACCTTCCAGAACACCTGGAACCAGTTGGCGCCGAGCACGCGGGCGGCGGCAACGGCATCCTTCGGCATGTTTTCGAGCGCCGAGATCAGCGAGATGATCATCAGCGGCAGGAAGAGCTGCAGCAGGCCGATGAAGATCGCCGTTTCGGAAAAGAGGATGCGCAGCGGCGCAGTCGTGAGCCCGATCGCCTGGAACGCCTCGTTGACGATGCCGGTGCGGCCGAGGATGACGATCCAGGCATAGGTTCTGGCGACCGGCGAGATCATCAGCGGCAGCACGACGAGCCCGGTCACGCGCCCCTTCGTCGCGGGCGCCAGCCCGACGATCGCGAACGCCGCCGCATAACCGATCACGGCCGAGACCAGCGTCACGATGGCGCCGAGCTTCAGCGTCCGCAGGAAGACGGTCCGGTTCAGCGAATCGGAAAAGAAGCCGGTATAGGCCGAGACCGTCCAGCCGCCGGCGGGATTGCGGAAGCCGTCCGAAAGCAGGATCACCACCGGCGCGAGGAAGACCGCCGCGGCGAAGAGCGCGGCGGGCAACGCAAGTGCAAGCGCTTCGGCCCTGTTCTGAAACATTGGTGGTGATCTCCTGAACGACCTGCCCTCGAAAGGAACTGGCTTATCTATGTTGCCGCCCGCTTTGCTTCGGGCACATCCTCGCCGGGTTCTGCGTCGTCATCCTCGGGACAAGCCCGAGGATCTAAGCCGAAAAATACGTGACGAAGAATATGCCGAAAGCACTGCATATCCTCGGGACAAGCCCGAGGATGACGATGGAACGCGACGCGCCAAACCCTTACTGGCCGACCTTCTCGTTCCAGCTCTTGATCCAGCCGGCACGCTGGTCCAGTGCCGTTGCGGACGGGATGAGCTTGAGGCTTTTCGCCGTTTCCTCGCCATAGGTGAGGTTATTGGCGATCTCCTCGGGAAGCTTGACCTCCTTGTTGGCCGGGCTGTCGACCAGCTTTTCGGCAAGCTTGGTCTGGATTTCGGTGGAGAGCCAGAAGTCCATGAACTGCAGCGCGAGATCGCGGTTCTTCGAACCCTTGGTGACGATCATGACGTTCATGCCGCCCGTCTGGCCTTCCTTCGGCATGGCCCAGGCGACCGGCAGTCCGAGCTTGGTGAAGGGAGCCCAGGTGAAGCGGCCGATCGGCGCTGCCCAGATTTCCTCCTGCTTCATGAGCTGCACGAGCTGCGAGGACTTCTCATAGAAGGTGACGATCTCGTCCTTCTTTTCGCCCACGGCCTCGATCGCCGCCTTCAGATCCGGCGTGTCCTTGCCGAGCGCCTGGCCCAGCATGTAGAGCGCCGGCGGACCCTGATTGGTGGTGACGTTCGGCCAGGCGATGTGGCTTGCATATTCCGGCTTCAGGAGATCGGTCCAGGATTCGATCTTCATCTTGTCGGAACGATAGGCGATCGAGGTGGCGTAGAAGGTGTAGCCGACGCTCATGCCGTCGCCGTTCGGGTCCTTCGCCACGTCATAGAGCTTGTTGAAGCTGGAAAGCTTCGACGTGTCGACCTTATCGATCAGGCCGGCGCGGGAGGCCGACAGCGCGTCCGCCATGGAAACGACGGCCATGTCGACCACGGGATTGGCCTTGTTGGCCTCCATCTTGGCAATGCGCTCGACGCTGTTGCCGGTCTCGACGACGAGCTTGCAGCCGCAGATCTTCTCGAAGGGTTCGTAGACGATCTGCTTGTATTCGTCCTGCGCCAGCGCGTAGACGGAAATCGTCAGCGTCTTTTCCTGGGCCTGCGCCGCACCCATGGTGAGCATCAGGGCGGTGCCCGATGCGAGAATGACCTTTTTCATGATTTGAGTTCTCCTGCTGTCGGCTTGTTTGACGTGGGGGCATGCAAATTGAGAGCGCCGCCGGAATGCGGGGCACCGGTCGACTGCCGGACGACGAGCTGCATCGGCACCCGGTCCGTCTCCGACGCGACCTTGCCAGCCGCGGCCTCTTCGGCCTCGCCTTCAGGCTCAATGACGCGGATGAGCGCGGCGATCGCGAGATCGGCGATCATGGCCATGTCCATCCGCATCGTCGTCAGCGCCGGGGTGACCACCGGCGACCAGACGAGATCGTCGAAACCGGTGACGCTGACCATTTCCGGCACGCGGATGCCGGCGCGCTGCAATTCGGTGAGCGCCCTCAGCGCCGACAGGTCGGAAACCGCGGCAAAGGCCGTGAAGCCTGCCCGGGCGTTTTCCGCAAGGCCGAGCGAGCAACCCTTGCCCCCGACCGCTTCGACCTTCTCGATCCACAACGTCTCGCATTCCGCTTCGGGGCCGAGGCCGGCCTTCAGCCCGCCGATGCGGTCGTTCTGCACGTTGGAGGAACTGCTGGTGCCGATCAGCACGACCCTGCGGTGGCCGAGCGCGGCCAGGTGCCGGCCCATCTGCGCGCCGCCGTCCCAATGATCGGCGGCAACCGTGTTGCCCGGCGTGGAGGGCGTGTCGATGACAGCGACCGGACAGCCGACATCCGCAATCCGCGTACCGCGCCGGGGAACGACGACCATGCCGTCGACGCCACGCTCGATAAGCCGGTTGATGGCCTCCGTCTGCATGGCGACGTCGCCGCGGGAGTCGGCGATCAGCACACCGTAACCGGCGGCCGAGGCGGCATTCTCGATCGCCTGGGCGATCTGCGGGAAGAGCGGGTTGGCGATATCCGGCAGGACCAGGCCGAGAACTCCCGTGCGTCCGGTGCGCAGCGCCCGTGCCGCGAGGCTCGGCACATAACCGATTTCCGCCGCCTTGGCGCGGATTCTCTCGATCAGTTCCGGCGACACGCGCCCCTTGCCGGAAAGCGCGTTGGACACGGTTGCAGCCGACACCCCGAGGGCGGCTGCAATGACGTTCATATTCGGTCCGGTGCGGGTGATTGCCATTTTTGTCTCTGATTAATCGTTTAAGCAAATACTTTGATCAAAACGCTTTGTCGAGCACTTTGTCGCCGCCCACCGACATATATCCCCATATCCGCCTTGACTTCACACTCCCGCCCGGTGGAAATCCACAGCCTGCGACCGGGAGACGCCACATGCAGGACGAGGAAATCACTGGACTTTCCGCCACGGAACTCTCCGAAGCAATCCACGACGGACGACTATCCTGCGTCGGCGTCATGAAGGCCTGTCTGGCGCGGATCGGGAAGCTCAATCCGGCGATCAACGCGATCGTCAGCCTGCGGGACACGGAAGCCCTGCTTGCCGAAGCGGGCGAATGCGACGTGGAACTCGCATCCGGCCGATCCCGCGGCTGGATGCATGGAATGCCGATCGCCATCAAGGACCTCTGCGAGGCGAAGGGCATCCCCTGCACCTATGGCTCGCCGCTCTTCGCCGACTTCGTGCCGGACAAGGACGAGGTCATGGTGGAGCGCATCCGCAAGGCCGGCGCGCTCGTCATCGGCAAGACCAACACGCCGGAACAGGGCTTCGGCTCGCAGAGCTACAACCCGGTGCATGGCACCACGAGGAACCCCTACGATCTTTCGAGGACCGCCGGCGGCTCCAGCGGCGGTGCGGCGGCGGCGCTCGCGGCCCATCTCCTGCCCATCGCCGACGGCGGCGACATGATGGGATCGCTGCGCAACCCCGCCGCCTTCAACAATGTGGTCGGGTTCCGCCCGAGCTACGGCCGCATTCCGGTTTCGCTGAAGCTCGAACTCTTCATGGGCCAGCTTTCCGTGCTGGGACCGATGGGCCGCACGGTGCGCGATGTGGCGGCCCTGCTCGCCACCCAGGCCGGCTACGATCCGCGCGATCCGCATTCGCTGCCGGCCGAGGACCTGACGCTGCGGGAAGGCCGCGATTTTTCCGGCGCGCGCATTGCCTGGCTGGGGGATTTCGACGGTTATCTCCCCTTCGAGCCCGGCGTTCTGGAGCTTTGCCGCGCCGCCCTCCCCGTTTTCGAACAGCTCGGCTGCACGGTGGACGACGTCGCGGCGCAATTCGACATGGCGGATGTCTGGCGTTCCTGGACGACGCTGAGAAGCTGGCTGACCGCCAGCAACATGCGCGACACCTATGACGACCCGGCGAAGCGGGCCCTGATCAAGCCGGAGATCATCTGGGAGATCGAGCGCGGCCTCGACATGACGGCCCGCGAGGTGCATTGCGCCTCCAGGCGCCGCAGCGCCTGGTATCAATGCCTGCTGACACTGTTCGAGCGCTACGACTACCTGATCCTGCCGTCCGCCCAGGTCTTCCCCTTCGATGCCGCCACCCATTGGCCGAAAGAGGTCGGCGGCCGCGCGATGGATACCTATCATCGCTGGATGGAAGTGGTGATCGGCCCCTCGATGGCCGGCCTGCCCGTCGCCGCCATGCCCGCCGGCTTCAACGACGGAGGCCTGCCGAACGGCATCCAGATCATCGGCCGGCCGCGGGCTGACAGGGCGGTGCTGGAGCTGGCGCTGGCTTACGAGGCGAAGACGGATTGGCTGGGACGCAGGCCGAGGCTTTAACGATGGGACACCCTTCTCCCCCCGCTTGCGGGGGGAGAAGGGAGTATGCCTCACCACCCCACCACCTCTTCCCTGTACCGGCCGACCTCTTCCAGCAGCCACGCCCGGAATGCGACGACCGGCCGGAAGCCCGTCTTGCTGATCGGCGCCACGGCGTAATAGGCGCTGGGACTTCTCACCTGATGCGGGAAAGCCTCCACGAGCTGGCCGCCCGCAAGCTCCGAATCGATCAGGAAAAGCGGCATCAGCGCGACGCCGAGCCCTGCGATGCAGGCCTGCGCCACGCTGCCGAACTGCTCGAAACGCATGCCCTGCGAAGGCGCGCCCGCCACGCCGAGGCTTTCAAACCACTGGCTCCAGGCGCCGGGCCGCGACGCCATGTGCAGGAGCGGCAGGCGCAGAAGGTCTTCGCCCTTCTCGATCGGATGTGATTCGAGGAAGGCGGGCGAGGCGACCGGCGCCACCATCTCCTCCATCAGGAAGGTGCATTCGGCGCCTGGCCAGTTCGGCCCCCTTTCACCCACGGGCCCGACATGGATCGCCATGTCGATGCCCTCGCGGTCGAAATCGAAGACGCCGATGCGGGTCGCGAAATTGAGGGTGATTTCCGGATGCCGGGCGACGAATTGCGGAATGCGCGGCATCAGCCAGCGGGTGCCGAAGGTCGGCAGGATCGCAAGGTTCAACTGGTCGTTATGCCGTTTGGTCATGACCTGCAGCGAGGCGGACCGAATCTGCGCCAGCGCGCTGGCGACCGCCCTGGCGTATTCCGCGCCCATGGCGGTGAGGACGACGCCGCGGCTCGTACGATCGAAAAGCAGGATGCCGAGCTGTTCCTCCAGCCCGGAAACCTGCCGGCTGATCGCGCCCTGCGTGAGCGACAGCTCTTCGGCCGCCGCCGAAAAGCTGCCGAGCCTTGCGACGGAATCGAAGGCTGCGAGGGCGGATGTGGAGGGAAGCAGTTTTCGCGACAGGCTGACCATGGATTATTACTATAGATCATGGCCGAATGAGTAAATGGTGCTTGCTCCCGCGCAGCCGCCGGGGATAATTCCTTCAACCTTGAAATTGGAGGCAGACACCCGTGGCATTTTCCTGGAACGATCCCTTTCTCATCGAAGACCAGCTGACCGAAGAGGAGCGGATGATCCGCGACGCGGCCGCCGCCTTCGCCAGGTCGGAACTCCTGCCGCGGGTCCAGGAAGCCTATCTCGACGAGACGACCGAGCCGGAACTCTTCCGCCTGATGGGCCAGACGGGCCTGCTCGGGGTGACCCTGCCGGAAGAATATGGCGCGGCGAACGCCTCCTACGTCGCCTACGGCCTCGTCGCCCGCGAGATCGAGCGCATCGACAGCGGCTATCGCTCGATGATGAGCGTGCAGTCCTCGCTGGTGATCTACCCGATCTATGCCTACGGTTCCGACGAGCAGAAGAAAAAGTACCTGCCGGGCCTCGTCTCCGGCGAGCTGATCGGCTGTTTCGGCCTGACGGAGCCGGATGCCGGCTCCGATCCGGGCGGCATGAAGACCCGCGCCGAGAAGATCGAGGGCGGCTACCGCCTGCGCGGCTCGAAAATGTGGATCTCGAACGCCCCGATCGCCGATGTCTTCGTCGTCTGGGCGAAGTCGGAAGCCCATAACAACGAGATCCGCGGCTTCGTGCTGGAAAAGGGCATGAAGGGCCTGTCCGCCCCGAAGATCGGCGGCAAGCTGTCGCTGCGCGCCTCCATCACCGGCGAGATCGTGCTGGACGGCGTCGAGGTTTCGGAAGACGCGCTGCTGCCGGGCGTTTCCGGCCTCAAGGGTCCGTTCGGCTGTCTGAACCGCGCCCGCTACGGCATTTCCTGGGGCGTCATGGGGGCGGCCGAGGACTGCTGGTTCCGCGCCCGCCAGTACGGCCTCGACCGCAAGCAGTTCGGCAAGCCGCTCGCTGGCATGCAACTCTACCAGAAGAAGCTCGCCGACATGATGACCGAGATCACCCTCGGCCTGCAGGGTTCGCTCCGCGTCGGCCGCCTGATGGACGAGCACAGGATGGCGCCGGAAATGATCTCCATCGTCAAGCGCAACAATTGCGGCAAGGCTCTCGATATCGCCCGGCAAGCCCGCGACATGCACGGCGGCAACGGCATCCAGATCGAATTCCACGTCATGCGTCACGCCCAGAACCTGGAAACGGTCAACACCTACGAAGGCACGCATGACGTGCACGCCCTGATCCTCGGCCGCGCCCAGACCGGCATCCAGGCGTTTTTCTGATCGCCTCGGCTTCCCCTCCCGACCTCGACCCTCCCCGGCCGCTTCCAGCGCGCCGGGGTTTTTCTCCTTGCTCCAGGCAACGGCCATTGGCTGTCTTGCGCTTTCCAAGGATACGGACCCACCCTTGCCGCTTCCTGCCGGATAGTGATCGGTCGGCTCGGACCGATCACCCGTATCTGACCGGCGGGAACGCGGAACGGTGGCAGGCCCTTCCGGACCGCCTTTTGCCGCGACCGTCAGGGTAAGATCGTTCCACGCCGACGCCGTTCAATTACGTTGTCGGGACGGTATGCGCGGTTATCGTATAGCCAAATGGGTCGACGAAGGCGAAATAGCGTCCGAACGGACCGTCCTTCGGCGGGAAAGCGATAGGCACGCCGCGCTCGCGCAGATGAGCGTGCAATTCGTCGGCGTCATCGCAGCCAAACCAGATCGCGATGCCGACTCCCAGCCTGTCCGTGTCGTCAAAGTCCCCGATCGGCGTGCGGACGGCGAACGGGATCGGCTGCGTTTCGAAAACAACTGCCCCCGGAGGGGCCTTTGCCGCGGGCGTAAGCCCGACAATGTCCTGGTAGAAGATTCGTGCGGCGTCCAGATCCTTCGTCTGTATCCCGATGAAATCCGGTCCAATGAGGCGGGGCATGAGCTGTCTTTCCTTTTTTTGACTGACGGGGTATCGTCAGGGTACTGATATAATATAAGGGTACTGATATGTCCAGCCTGATCGATCCACCGATGGACGACACCTACCGCTCGCTCGGATATGCGCTGAAGCGGGCGCAGCAAGCGCTGCGGGGCCATCTCGACACGAAACTTAGAAACATCGGATTGACGACCCCGCAATACTCGGTACTGGCGGGGCTGGAGTTCAGCGAGGGCTTGTCAGGCGCGGAACTGGCGCGGCGGGCCTTCGTGACACCGCAGACGATGCAGGCCATCATAGCGACCCTTGAACGGGACGGCCTTGTCAAGCGAATGGCCCACCCGGTACATGGCAGGGTCCTGACGACCGAGCTTACGCCGGACGGACGGTCGGCATTGCGTGCGGCCCACGAGATCGTCGCGAACGCCGAAAGCCTGGCCCGAAACGCCGTCGCGCCCGGCGATCCGGAGATCATATATTCGGCGTTGTTACGGATAGCGGAAGCCATGCGGTAAGATGCTGCGTGGCGCGCGGTCGACGTGGCTTGGCCGAAGAGCCTGTTGCGTCCGATTCGAGCCAAGAGCGCGAAGATGCGTATCAAGGCCGCATGGCCGTTACACCGTCACACGCCAACCGCCGCATGATCATATAGCGCAACCTCGTCTTCGGAGGGAATTTCGATAACGTCAAACCACTTCAATACATCCCCGTAAGGGATGGGCGGGTTCTCCATTCCTCGCTTTTGGAGACGCTCGAACAGGATGTCCGCCGATGCATGCAAGAAATGCAGATGTACCCGGGCACCTGAACGCTGCGCTGCAATGCGCAGAGCGTCCCGTTCCGATCTCGACCACGTTCCCCATTCTATTATCACGGCCTGCCCTCGTTCCAGGAGTTTAAGAGCAAGGCCAAGCTGAAAGGACTCGATCCTTTCGCGCCTGTCGCTGTCGTAAAGATCGATTGCGAAAGCAGTCATCCACTCGTCAGGGCTCATGCGGATTGCACCAAGCTCCGTCTCGAGTTTTTGGGCGAGCGTCGTCTTGCCGGACCCGGGCAAACCGGAAACCAGAACGAGAAGGGGCTGTTCATTCATAGCCATGGTCCAGAAATTCCCCCCACGTTAAAAGCACGGTGTCATCCGTAAAGCAGCTCGCATAGTTCGTCCGGATGACAACCAAATGATCGCGAAGCGCCGAAAGCGATCCCGACGCGCCGACAACGCGATAAATCCCCGGTCGCGCCTCACATCCCGCGCCGTTTTTCGTCATTGGCGAAATCCTGGCCTTCGGTGTATCAGTGGGCAAACCATCCGCCCGGATCGTAACGATATAGACAGGGTCGAAAGCGAAAATGCACGCCATGGAAGACGCGGCGGAACATGCCGATGGCGGTTTCAATGTCGGCGAGAGGCTTCGCCTGGTGCGCCATCAGCATGGCCTTTCCCAGCGGGCGCTGGCGGTCAGGGCGGGGGTCACCCATTCCCTGGTCTCGCTGATCGAGAAGAACAAGGTCAGCCCCTCGGTCGCCTCGCTGAAGAAAATCCTCGAATCGATCTCCTATCCGCTGACCGATTTCTTCGCGCTGACGCTGCCGCCGGTGGACCAGATCTTCTACAGGGCGGAAGAGCTGACCCCGCTTTCGACCGGCGCGCTGACGCTGCTGCAGGTGGGCGATGCGAAATCCCACAGCATGCAGATTTTCCACGAATTCTACGAGCCGGGCGCCGATACCGGCGAGACCATGCTGAGCCACGAGGCCGAAGAAGGCGGCGTGGTGGTGGCGGGCGAGCTGGAGCTTACCGTCGGCAGCCAGACGCGCATCCTCCGCAAGGGCGACGCCTTCCTCTTCGACAGCCGCCTGCCGCACCGCTATCGCAATGTCGGCACCGAATGTTGCGAAGTGGTCAGCGCCTGCACCCCACCCTATCTTTAACGTCAGATGGCCGTTGATTGTGGCCGTCAATTATCTTAGGTCAGACCGGCGAATTTCCGCACCTCTGCCAGCGCCGCAATATTGACCTTTCCGCCCTTTTTAAACCGAAAGTGGACACCATGCAGACCTATCCCGATGTCAAGCTTTTCATCAACGGCGAATGGCGCGATGCCATTGGCGGCGAGACCTTGCCGGTCATCGATCCCGCCACCGAGGAAGTGATCGGCAAGATCGCCCATGCCCGCAAGGCCGATCTCGACCTGGCGCTGGAAGCGGCGGAGAAGGGCTTCAAGATCTGGCGCGACACCGCTGCCTTCGAACGCTCCAAGCTGATGCGCAAGGCCGCCGACATCATGCGCTCCCGGGCGGACGCCATTGCCTTCATGATGACCCGCGAGCAGGGCAAGCCGCTGGCGCAGGCGAAGATGGAAGTGATGGGCGCCGCCGACACCATCGACTGGTTCGCCGAGGAAGCCCGCCGCACCTACGGCCAGATCATCCCCGCCCGCTTCAGCGGCGTCGCCCAGATGGCGATCAAGCTGCCGGTCGGCCCGGTCGCCGCGTTCACGCCCTGGAACTTCCCGATCAACCAGATCGTCCGCAAGCTCTCGGCGGCGCTCGCCACCGGCTGCTCGATCATCGTCAAGGCGCCCGAGGAAACCCCGGCCTCGCCGGCCGAGCTCATCCGCGCCTTCGCCGATGCCGGCGTTCCGGCAGGCGTCGTCAACCTCGTCTACGGCATTCCGGCCGAAGTGTCCGAGTACCTCATCCCGCATCCGGTCATCCGCAAGATCTCGTTCACGGGCTCCACCCCGGTCGGCAAGCATCTCGCAGCCCTCGCCGGCAGGCACATGAAGCGCGCCACGATGGAACTCGGGGGGCATGCGCCGGCGATCATCTTCGACGATGCCGATATCGAAAAGGCGATCGAGGTCACGGCCGCCTCGAAATTCCGCAATGCCGGCCAGGTCTGCGTCGCGCCGACCCGCTTCCTCGTGCAGGATGGCATCGCCGACAGGTTCATCGAGGGTTTCGTCAAGGCCGCGCAGGCGCTCAAGGTCGGCAACGGCCTGGAAGAGGGCGTCACCATGGGCCCGCTCGCCAACGAGCGCCGCATCCCGGCCATGGAAGACCTGATCCATGACGCGGTGTCGCACGGCGCGGTGCTGAAGACCGGGGGAAAACGCATCGGCAACAAGGGCTATTTCTTCGAGCCGACCGTTCTTGCCGACGTGCCCACCTCGGCCAAGGTGATGAACGACGAGCCTTTCGGCCCGCTTGCGATCGTCAATCGCTTCTCGCATTTCGACGATGCGATCGAGGAAGCGAACCGCCTGCCCTTCGGCCTCGCGTCCTACGCCTTCACCAGCTCGGTGAAGACGGCGCATGCGCTCGGCCGCCAGGTCGAGGCCGGCATGCTGACCATCAACCACAACGGCCTCGCCCTGCCGGAAGTGCCCTTCGGCGGCATCAAGGATTCCGGTTACGGCACCGAAGGCGGTTCGGAAGCCACCGAAGCCTACCTGGAAACCCGCTTCGTCAGCCAGATGAGCTGATAGCCCCGTCGCAGGCCGGCCTGAAAGCCGACCTGCCCCCAGCTCGCCCCGAGTTCAACGACATCCGCCGGCCGAAGCCTTCCGCTCCGGCCGGTTTTCTTTTGCCTTGCCCGCCGCACGCGAGTCGAATACGAAAACAAAAAGTGAACAAACAGGCGCGACCATGGCCGATACCGAATCTGCCCCCCTGCTGAAGGAAATCTTCAACCGCGAGCGCCTCCGGCATTTCGCGGGCGAGACGGCGGCCGTCCACCCCGCTTTCGACGGCGAACGGTTTCTGACGCTTGCCTCGAACGATCTCGACGACCTGAGCATCATGCAGCGCCTGCGGCAGATCGCCCTCGCCTATCATGAAGTCCTGCCCGGCGGCTTCGCGACGAACCTGGAAATCCTCCGGGAACTCGCCCCCCGCATCAACCACGGCTTCGCCTCCATGGTCCTGCCCGAATATGTGGCGCTCCACGGCCAGGATCATTTCGACCTCTCCATGGATGCCCTGAGTTATTTCACGCGCTTCGGCTCGTCGGAATTCGCCATCCGGCATTTCCTGCTGAAGGATTTGGCCCGGACGCTGAAAGTCATGGAACGCTGGTCCCGGGATGAGAACGAACATGTCCGGCGGCTTGCGAGCGAAGGCTGCCGGCCGCGCCTGCCCTGGTCCTTCCAGTTGAAGGCGCTGATCGCCGACCCCTCGCCAGTTGCGCCGATTCTGGAAAACCTGAAGAGCGACCCGAGCCTTTACGTGCGCAAGTCCGTCGCCAATCACCTGAACGACATCACCAAGGACCATCCGGCCTGGGTTCTGGAAAAGCTCACCGGCTGGAACAGCGACGATCCGCGCACCGGCTGGATCATGAAGCAGGCGCTTCGCACCCTGATCAAGAAGGGCGACGCCCGCGCCCTCCATGTTTTCGGCGCGGGCCACAAGGCCGAGGTGGAGGTCGAGACCTTTTCGGTGACGCCCTCTTCCCTGAAACTCCGCGGCGCGGTGCAGATTTCCGCAAGGCTCGTCTCGAAGGCGCCCGCGCCGCAGAAGCTGGTGAATCGATTATGCCGTTCACTATGTGAAAAAGGCGGGCGGCACCTCGAAGAAGGTCTTCAAATGGAAGGAGATCACGCTGGCGCCGAACGCGACGGCGGAGCTTTCGATCAACCGCCCCATCCGCGATTTCACCACCCGCACCCACTATGCCGGCCGGCACCCGGTCGAGCTGATCGTCAACGGCGAGGTTTTGGGGACGAGTGGGTTCGATTTGACCATCTAATGCGTGTCGCACAAAAGTGCGCGGCGATTTTGCGCCAACGACATGCATGAGAACAACAAGCAAAAGCGATAGCGGCGTCCTCTCACCGTACCCTTGAGGAGGAGAGCGCATATGGGAGTTCGAGCAAGCCTCGCTTGCTCCCCCTTCTCCCCAGCGGGGAGAAGTGCCGAGCGACGCGAGGCGATGAGGGGGTGTACACGCGGCAAAATCATCGCAAGCCTGTTTGGCCTCGCCCCTCCTCATCCGGTCTTTCGGACCCCCGCCGGGGAGAAGAGGGAGAGCCTTGCCTGCCCGTCACTCCACAAAACCTCGGCATATCTTGCTCATATGCAATTACCTCCCCTTCCGAGGGAGGGTCGGACCAAAGGTCCGGGGTGGGTGGCCGCCGCGTGCTCAAAGGGTCGCCCTCCCGCCGCTTTGCTGTGACCTCCCTCAAGGGAGAGGCGGGCGGGTGCTTCACCGTCTCACGGTCTTCCCAGACGCGAAAGCCATCACTTGCGCTTGTCAAACCTACCCTTGCCGCCAGACGGCTTGACGCCGCCGGCATCCGGCTTGGCCTTCTTCCTGAACGGCCGGTCACCCGCGTCTTTGCTGAAAGGCTTGTCGCCACCCTTCCGGAAAGGCTTCTCGAAGGTCTCTGCGCCGCGATTGCCGGCCTGCGCCGGCTTGCCCTTGCCGAAACCACCCTTCGGCTTCGCATCGCCCCAGACCTCGTCGTCCATGCGACGCTCATCGCTGACGTTCCCGCCCGCAGGCTTTCCCTTCGACTGCCATTCCTTGCGCGGCCTGTCGCTGAAAGGCTTCTCCCGGAACGGCCTGTCCCTGCCCCCGCGCTCAGCACCCTCGCCGTCGCCGAACTTCTTGTCCTTCCAGGGCTTGTCCATGCGCGGGCCTTCCCGGCGCGTAAAACCGTGCTCGTCCGTCCCGCGGGAGAACTTGCTGAAGTCCGGCGCATGATCGAGGCGCGTCACGCGGATGCCGCGCTCCATCATCCGGTCCTTGCCGAGCTTCTGCATGAACCGGTCGGCGTGCTCGGCCGCGATTTCCACGAAGGTCTCGTCCACCTGCATCTTGATCGCGCCGATCTCGTTCTTGGTGAGGTCGCCGCTGCGGCAGAGGGTCGGGATGAGCCAGCGCGGCTCGGCGCGCTGCTTGCGGCCGACCGACAGCGAGAACCAGACGGCGGGGCCGAAATCGCCGCGCGGCGCCAGCGGCCGCGATGCCGGATCGCCTTTCTCGCGGCTGCCCTCCCGCGGCTTGCGGCCGGGCTCCAGCGAGACTTCGGCAACCTCCTCGGGCGCGGAATTCTTGCCGCGATAAAGCGTCACGAAAGCGGTCGCGAGCTTCGCCGCATCGAAACGCTCCACCAGCTTTTCGATCAGCGCCTGCTCGTCCTCATCCTTTGCCGCCTCCTCGAAGATCGGGTCGGCAAGCAGGCGTTCCTCGTCGCGGCGGATCACCTCGTCGGCCGACGGGGGACGCGCCCATGTGGGCTCGATCTTCGCGCCGAACAGCAGGCGCTCGGCCTTGCGGCGCTGGTTCACCGGCACGATCAGCGCGCTGACGCCCTTGCGCCCTGCGCGACCGGTGCGGCCGCTGCGGTGAAGCAGCGTCTCCGAATTGGTCGGCAGGTCCGCATGGATGACGAGTTCCAGGCCCGGCAGGTCGATGCCGCGGGCCGCGACGTCGGTCGCGATGCAGACCCGCGCGCGGCCATCACGCATCGCCTGCAACGCATGGGTGCGCTCGTTCTGCGTCAGTTCGCCGGAAAGCGCCACGACCGAGAAATTGCGGTTGGAAAGCCGCGCCGTCAGGTGGTTGACGGCCGCGCGGGTCGAGCAGAACACGATCGCATTGGCTGCCTCGTAATAGCGAAGCGCGTTGACGATCGCATGCTCGCGGTCGGACGGCGTGACGAGCAGCGCGCGATATTCGATATCGACATGCTGCCGCTCCTCGGCCGCGGTGGCGATGCGCACCGCATCGCGCTGGTAGCTCTTGGCGAGCTTGGCGATCGCCGCCGGCACGGTGGCCGAGAACATCAGCGTGCGGCGGTCGTCCGGCGCGGATTCGAGGATGAATTCCAGGTCTTCGCGGAAACCGAGGTCCAGCATCTCGTCCGCCTCGTCGAGCACCGCCACTTTCAGGGATGACATGTCGAGCGCCTCGCGGCGGATATGGTCGCAGATGCGGCCGGGCGTACCGACGACGATATGGGCGCCGCGTTCCAGCGCCCGCCGCTCGTTGCGGATATCCATGCCGCCGACGCAGCTCGCGATGACGGCGCCGGTCATCTCATAAAGCCATTCGAGCTCCCGCTTCACCTGCATGGCAAGCTCGCGGGTCGGCGCGATCACCAGCGCCAGGGGCACCTCTGCACGACCGAAACGATCCTTCTCGCCAAGCAGCGTCGGCGCGATGGCAAGCCCGAAGGCCACCGTCTTGCCCGACCCGGTCTGGGCGGAGACCAGCGCGTCGGAAGCGGCAAGCGTCGGGTCGAGCATCGCCTGCTGAACCGGCGTCAGGGTCGTATATCCGCGCTTTTCCAACGCCTTGGCGATCGCCGGAACGGCGCCGTTGTAATCAGTCATCTACCTGTCTTTCGGATTGTCATGCGCGTAGGCGCCATGGCCGCAACGATCGCAGCCAAACGTTGCGCCGTCCCTATAGGGTCAGGCGGGAATTGTCAAAATGCTTGTGGGCCGGTCAGAGTGCGAAGACCTTGGCGCGGCGCAACGTCACGAAGCCACCGTCTCCGGCTTTCACCACCCGTTCAGGCTCGACGTCGAATTCCAGGTGCTCGCCGGTCTCGACGGTCGCCAGCACGCGCCGGCCATCCGGCCGGTCAAGGACGCGGGTGATGCTGGCCGGAATACCAGGCCCCTGAAGGGACCAGTCCAGATCGGCGGGACGCGCATAAAGCTCGGCCTTGCCGTCCGGCAGGCCCGAAACCTCGATCGCCGCCCCACTGGCATAGGCCTTGCCACCGCGCACTTCCGCAGCAAGCACATTGGCGTCTCCGAGAAACTTCATCACGAAAGCCGACTTCGGGTCGCGGCAGACCTCTTCCGGGGTGCCTTGCTGCACGATGTGCCCGTCCTTGAGGATGACGACGCGGTCGGCGAGGTCCAGCGCCTCCTCCTGGTCATGGGTGACGAACAGGGTGGTAATGCCGAGTTCCGAATGGATTTCGCGCAGCCAGCGGCGCAGGTCGCGGCGCACATTGGCGTCGAGCGCGCCGAAGGGCTCGTCGAGCAGCAGCACTTTCGGATCGACCGCAAGCGCGCGGGCGAGCGCCACCCGCTGCCGCTGGCCGCCGGAAATCTGCGCCGGGAACCGGTCGCCGAGGTTTTCGAGGCGCACCAGCCTGAGCAGTTCGGCGACGCGCGCGTCGATCGCCGCCTTCTCGCGCTTCACCTTCGAGACCTTCATGCCGAAGGCGATGTTCTCCGCCACCGTCATATGCGGGAAGAGTGCATAATGCTGGAAGACGAAGCCGACGCCGCGGTCGCGCACCGGAATATCGGTCGCATCCTGGTCGCCGAAATGGATACTCCCGCCATCGGCATATTCGAGGCCGGCCACCATGCGCAGGATGGTCGTCTTACCGGAACCGGAAGGCCCGAGCAGCGCGACGAGCTCGCCGCTTTCGATGGTGAGCGAGACATCGCGCACCGCGCGAAAGGTCTCGAAGGTCTTGACGACATGGTCGAGGCGGATTTTCATAGGGCTTCACCTCTTATGCGGCGGTCGAGGGTGGCGATGAAGGCCTCCTCGTCGAGTTCGAGCAGGCTGTTGAGAACGGCGTCTGCCTGCATCAATCCGGCTTGCGACAACTGCCGCATGAAGCGCCAGCAATCGAGCGGGTCGTGCACGACACAGCTGCGGATGCGGTCGAAGGAGCGCCTTTTCCACGCATATCCGGAAAAATGGCTGCTTTGGCCGAGGAAGAAATCGGAACCGTAACACGATATCCGCCTTACCGGCATCAATGCCCAGATCGTTGAGAAGATGGCGCATGGCATATCCCCGCGCCATGAACACGGTCGGCGTGAAATGGTAGTGGCGGGTGCGCTGGCCTCGCGCCAGCCACCATATCCGGGCGCATTCGATGGGCGAACGCAACATCGCGAATTCGATGCCGCCGGAACGCAGGGTCCCGGCGATTTCCGCCTCGCTCCTTTCCACGAAGATGCTGTTGTAGTAAGCGGCGGTGGTTCGCGTGCCGAGCATGTGCGCCTGCTCGCGAAAACCGTCGTTCACGACAAAATTCGTCCGCGCGACAAGGTCATGGGCATCGATTGCGGCGCCGTTGCCAAGGGTATTTTCGGCAGGCTCCACAACGGCGATCGTCTTTCCTTCGACATGCGCTGCAAAGGCCCGGTCGAGTTCGCGCGCCTCCCCGATCCGCCCCATGGCAAGCAGGCCATCGCGTCTTGCCAGGGCATCCGTTCCTGCGGACAGCAGGGACGAAATGCGGGCATCGTCGCCGACATGGACCGCGGCGGCCAGATGCATCGCCAGCCGGCCGTCCTTCGGGGGCGTGGCAAGGACCGCATGGGCGGCAATGCGCTTGGCATCGATGGCCGCACCGACGAAACCGAGGCGATAAAGCCGGCTGTGAAGCGCGAGCCACCAGACCGCCGGCAAGCCCTCGTCCCGGGCTTGGGCCACCTGCCCGCGCATGTCGGCCGACGTCACTTTCGGATCGACGCCTTCGGCGACTTTTTCAAGCCAGGCAATCGCGGGCTTCGCAAGGGCGGGGCTTGCCGCACCACGAAGCTGCCCCGCCCAGCCGGCGCTCCTGAGGGCGGCCAGCCGCTGGGTGGCGAGATCGAGGAGTGCTGCGCGCCGCGCCGCGGTCAGCGGACCGGTCGTCAATTCGGCGTCGAGCCGCGTCACCGCGCTCGCTATCTCCTGCGACGCGCCGGTCTCATCGCCTTCCTGGCGCAATGTCTTCGCCCGCTGCAGGCGAGCCTCGATCAGGCTCCTGACGGCCTGGACCCGGGCGGTGGATTCCGTGATCCGCGGCAATGCCGCCTCCAGAAGCGAGATGCCCTGCTCGAACTCGCCGGCCTTGATGCAGGCCTCGGCGGCCGTCACATGCTTTCTCCGGCTTCTGGAGAGAAGCCAGGAACGGATATAGGCGAAGCTGCCGGCAAACTGCCTCATTGCGCGGCATCCGACGGCTGTGGCGCCGCCGGCCTGGAACGGCCGCGCCCTGCGCCCTGTCGCTCCAGGGCCACCTTGGCAATGATGGTGAAGACGGCGATGAGCGCCAGGATGGAAGCGGCGGCGAATGCGCCGGTCGTCTGGTAGTCGTGGTAGAGCAGCTCGATGTGCAGCGGCAGCGTATTGGTCTGGCCGCGAATATTGCCGGAAACGACGGAGACCGCGCCGAACTCGCCCATGACACGCGCATTGCAGAGCACGACGCCATAGAGCAGCGCCCACCTGATGTTGGGAAGCGTCACCGAGAAGAAGGTGCGCCAGCCGGAGGCACCGAGCGACGTGGCGGCCTCCTCCAGATCCCGGCCCTGCGCCTGCATGAGCGGGATGAGCTCGCGAGCGACGAAGGGCGCGGTGACGAACATCGAGGCAAGGATGATACCCGGGATCGCGAACAGGATCTTGATGCCGTATTCGTCGAACGCCGGCCCGAAGATGCCCTGCAGGCCGTAGACGAACAGATAGGCGACGCCGGCGACGATCGGCGACACCGAAAACGGGATTTCGATCACCACCAGCAGGAGGCGCTTGCCCCGGAAATCGAACTTGGCGATCGCCCAGGCGGCGGCAATACCGAACACGGTGTTGACCGGCACGGCGATGAGTGCTGCAAGCACGGTGAGCCCGATCGCATGCTGCGTATCCGGATGAGCGATGGTCGACGCATAGACCTGCCAGCCCTTCGCGAAGGCCTCGACCCCGATGATGACGAGCGGCGCCAGGATGAGCAAGGCCCCGAGGACGAGCACGATGCCGATCAGGAAACGGCTAAAGAGCGGCCCGTCGCCGACGCGCGGCGGTTTACTGCCCTTGCGGATAGCGCTCATGGTCAGTTCCTCACGGTGTAGCGCAAGGCGCGGGCCTGCATCCAGTTGGTGACCGCGAGCATCAGAAATGCAGCCAGCAGCAGGACGGAGGCGATCGCCGCCGCCGCCTGGTAATCGTATTCCTCGAGCCGGATGAAGATCAGGAGCGCGGTGATTTCCGTCGACATCGGCTGGTTTCCGGCGATGAAGATGATCGCCCCGAACTCGCCGAGCGAGCGGGCGAAGGACAGCGAGACGCCCGCCAGCAACGCCGGCGCCAGGAGCGGCAGGATGACCTTGCGGAAAATCTCCCAGTCCGAGCCGCCGAGCGACTGGGCCGCCTCCTCGAGCGCCGGATCGAGGTCTTCCAGGACCGGCTGCACGGTGCGGACGATGAACGGCAGTGACGTGAAGCACATGGCGATCATGATGCCGATCGGCGTATAGGCGACCTTGATGCCGAGATCCGAGAGCAGCGAGCCGAACCAGCCATTGGTGGTGAAGAGCGCCGTCAGCGAAATGCCGGCGACCGCCGTCGGCAGCGCGAAGGGAAGGTCGACCATGGCATCGACGATACGCCAGCCCGGAAAGCGGTAGCGCGTCAGAACCCAGGCAAGCGCCAGCCCGAAGAAGAGATTGAAGAACGTCGCCCCGAGAGCCGACAGGACCGTGACGCGATAGCTCGCGAGCGCGCGCGCCGACGAGACGATCCGCCAGTAGTCCTCCGGGCCGAGGCTCGCCGCCTTGAAGACGAGCGCGGCCAGCGGCAGCACGACGATCAGGCCGACATAGGTGAGGGTCACGCCCAGCGACAGTGGCAATCCGGGCAGGACATTGCGTCTCAAGCAGTCATTTCCTCTCTTCACGGGCAAAACCCGGCGGATGAAAATCCACCGGGTGTAGAGATGACAAACCTCGCCCCATGCTCGACGTCATCCTCGGCCCTGTGCAGAGGATCTGCCGCGCTCGCGATCCGGCCGATGCAGATGCCCGGCACGAGGCCGGGCATGACGGAAGAGCATTATGGCGATGCCGGTCAAACCCGGAACGACTTAACGGCTGCCGTAGAGCTTGTCGAGGGTTCCGCCGGAAGCAAAGTGTTCCGACTGTATCTTGCCCCAGCCGCCGAAGACGTCGTCCACGTTGACGAGGCGGATCACCGGGAACTGATCCTTGAACTCGGCGGCCACCTTTTCGTTATGGACACGGTGCCCGAACTGCGCGGCGATCCGCTGGCCTTCTTCCGTGTAAAGGAACTCGAGATAGGATTTTGCGAGCGCTTCGGTGCCGTGCTTCTTGGCGACCTTGTCGACGACTGCGACCGGAAACTCCGCGAGCAGGCTGACCGATGGAATGACGCTCTCCACCTTGTCCTTGCCGTATTGCTTGACGATCCCGCGGGTCTCGGCCTCGAAGGTGATCAGCACATCTCCGGTCTCGCGCTCCACGAAAGTCGTAGTCGCGGCGCGGCCGCCGGTATCGAAGACCGGGACGTTGTTGAAAATCTTGGTGATATAGGCCTCGATCTTCTCCTGGTCGCCCTTGTAGGCCTCGTTGGCCCAGGCATAGGCCGCAAGATAGGTGTAACGGGCGTTGCCGGAGGTCTTCGGGTTCGGGAAGACGGCGTGGACATCGTCGCGGGCGAGATCGCTCCAGTCCTTGATGTTCTTCGGATTGCCGGCACGCACCAGGAAGGACGGGAAGGAATAGAAGGGCGAGGCATTGTTCGCGAACGCCTTCGTCCAGTCCTTGGCGACGAAACCGTTCTTGGCCAGGAAGTCGATGTCCGTCGACTGGTTGAAGGTGACGACGTCGGCCTCGAGCCCTTCCACGATCGAGCGGGCCTGTTTGGACGTGCCGGCATGCGACTGGTCCACGGAAACGCCCGGATGCTGTTTGACGAAGGCCTCGTTCTCGGCGACGAAAAGTTCGCGCGAGACGTCATAGGACGCATTGAGCAGTTTCGTCGGCTGCTGGGCCAGCGCAGGCGCGACGAAAAGCGCGGCAAGGGCGGTGCCGAGGATGAGGAGGCGGTTCATGCAAGTCTCCGGTGTTTGAATATGCCGGGAACACTACCGGGAGGCGCATCGAACCGCGAGGCACCGGGCACCTTGGCCACAGACAGCCTTAGAAATTTTGACTATTTTTCACCGCGTTTGGCGGAGCTTTTCGCCCTGGAACGGAGAAAACCGCCTCCCCCGCCGGGAGGGGGCGGCATGAGCGCCGGAAAATGTCGTCATGGGCCTGTCACGCGACGCTGCGGGGAGCTTCCATCTCGTGGATGGCCTTCTTGATATCTTCGCGGAAAGCCGGCGTATCCTGATGCCCATGCACGGCAACGGCATGCTGGACCGCGGCATTGACGAGCTCGTCCGTGTTATCGGCCGAGATGGCTACGGTGCATTTCATTTCACTCGGGAATTCGCGGCAATCGATAAATTTGCGTCCCATGTTTTCCTCCATCGCAAGCCCCTGGCCGATCGGCCGGGGGCGTTATTTTACTCCTCTTGTCCGGAGGAAACAAACACGCAAAAGTCTTCGTGAAGAACGCCCCATGGGGGATGATTTCCGCCGGCCGCAAAAATTCTCCGCCCGTTTTTCAACGACTTAGCCCGATGCGCGCACGTAGCCTTTCCCCGTCTCCCGGGCCGATGCGACAATCTCCACGTCATCGGATGGGAAACCGGGCTCGCGAACCGGCAACCTTTTCCTCGGGTTCAAGGGCCAGGTTCCGGTGACGGTCGATGGAAACGGCAAGGGAGACCTGACTATACCTCCCGAGACGGCTTCAGCGGCCGGGGCAGGCAGAAAAAATCCACCTCCCACCCACATCGTCCACTGCCTGCCCCTCCCGACCATGCCGGCATCGCCGGCGTGGCTGCACGCATGCGCGCAAAAAGCCTACCCGCCGGCCTTCTCCCGCAGCATGCGGATGATCGCGGAAAAATCATCCCCGCCATGGCCGGCTTTCTCGAACTCGGCATAGAGCTCGGCCGCATGCGCCCCAAGCGGCGTCGCCGCGCCGGATTGCTGCGCCGCTTCCTGGGATAGCGCCAGGTCCTTCAGCATCAGCGCCGCCGCGAAACCGGGCCTGTAGTCGTTGTTGGCGGGCGATGTCGGCACCGGACCCGGCACCGGGCAATAGGTGGTGAGCGACCAGCACTGGCCGGAAGAGGTCGAGGCGACGTCGAACAGCGCCTGATGCGAGAGGCCGAGCTTTTCGGCAAGGCTGAAGGCCTCGCAGACGCCGATCATCGAAATGCCGAGGATCATGTTGTTGCAGATCTTCGCCGCCTGGCCGGCGCCGGCATGACCGCAATGGACGATCTTCCGGCCCATGGCCTCCAGGATCGGCCTGGCCGATGCGAACGCCTTGTCCGAGCCGCCGACCATGAAGGTGAGCGTACCGGCCGCAGCACCCCCGGTGCCGCCGGAGACCGGTGCATCGAGCGAGATGCAGTTCATCACTTCCGCGAGCTTGTGCGCCTTGCGGGCGCTTTCGACGTCGATGGTCGAGCAGTCGATGACCAGCGTCCCTTCCGGCAGAAGCGTGGCGAGATCGGACCAGACCGCGATGACATGCTGCCCCTTGGGCAACATGGTGATGACGCATTCCGCACCCCGCACCGCTTCGGCAAGCGCGGGCGACGCCCTGACGCCCGTCGCGGCCGCAGCCTTCACGGAGTCCTCCGAAAGGTCGAAACCGGAAACCTCATGGCCGGCCTTCACCAGATTGGCCGCCATCGGCCCGCCCATATTGCCGAGACCCACGAATGCGATCTTGGTCATGTCTTCCTCCCGTCGTTCTTTTCCTGCCACATGTCCCCGTCCCGCCACATGTCCCTGTCCCGAATGTCCCCGTCCCGGATGTCCCCGTCCCGAAACCCGCCTCCGGGCGACATGCGCCTAAAGCCGGTGGTCCGGAAACAGCACGGGATGCCGGACAGCGAAATACCGGTCGAGATCGGCCTCGCTCACCTCTTCCAGCTTTGCCGGCCGCCATTGCGGATTGCGGTCCTTGTCGATGATTGCGGCGCGGACGCCCTCGTAGAAATCGTGATTGCGGAGGATTTCCGAGCCCACCGTGAATTCCCGCTCCAGGCACTCGACGAGGCTGGAACTCTGCCGCCCGAGCCGAAGCATCCTCAGCGCGAGCTTGAGGCTGGTCGGCGAACGCCTGGCGATGGCCTCGCGCGTTCCGATGGCGAATTCACTGTCCTCCTTTTCAAGGGCCGCGACAATCTCCTCCACGCTGTCGAAAGCGAAGGCGCGGTCGATCGCGTCGCGGTGCGCGGCAAGCCGCCCCTCTTCCGGCACGACGGCAAAACGGTCGATCACCGCGCGCACTTGCTCGTCCGATGCGCCACCCTTGAGGGCGCCGAGCGCTTCCGCCAGGGCGTCCAGCCGTTCCGAAGGCACGCAGGCATCGGCAAGACCGGCATGGATCGCATCCGCCGCGCCGATGATCTCGCCCGTCAGCCCCATCCAGGTGCCGGCCTCGCCCGGAGCGCGCGACAGGAGCCAGGTGGCGCCGACGTCCGGCACGTAGCCGATACCGGTCTCCGGCATGGCAAGCCGGGTGCGCTCGGTGACGATGCGGTGCGCGCCATGCGAAGCGATCCCGACGCCGCCGCCCATCACGATCCCGTCCATCAGCGCCACATAGGGCCTGTCATAGTGGGAGATCATGTAGTTGAGCGGGAATTCCTCCCGCCAGAAGCGCGTCACCTCGGGATCGCCCGCCCTGCCCATTTCATGGATGACGCGGATATCCCCGCCGGCGCAGAGGCCCCGCTCCCCCTCGCCCTTCAGGACGACGCAGGAGATATCCGGATCGTCGGCGAAACGCTCCATCGCCGTCTTCATCACCCGCACCATGGCAAGGTTCAGGCTGTTCAGCGCCTTCGGACGGTTGAGCCGGACGATGGCGGCCGACCCGATGCGATCGAGCAGGACTTCGTCGCTCTGGCTGGCGATATCGGGCATCGGGTTCCTCCGGTCAGCGCCCTGCCTGGCGCCTTGTCTCGCGATTGTCCGCCAGGATCATCTCCGCCGCCTTCTCGGCGATCATGATCGTCGGCGAATTGGTGTTGCCGGACGTTATATTGGGCATGATCGAGGCATCGGCGATACGCAATCGACCGAGCGCGCGCATTTTCAGCCGCGGATCGACGACGCTCTCCGGATCGGCCCCCATCCGGGCCGTGCCGACCGGATGGAAGATCGTCGTGCCGATGTCGCCCGCCGCCCTTTCGATATCCGCATCGCTCTCGTAGGAAGGGCCGGGCTTGTATTCCTCCGGGCGATAGCGTGCGAAGGCCGGCCTCCTGACGATCTCACGGGTGAGCCGGATCGCCCTCACCGCCACATCCCGGTCGCCCGCGGTCGACAGATAGTTCGGATGGATGGCGGGAGCGGCGGCAAAATCGGGGCTCTTCAGGTGCACCGAGCCGCGGCTTTCCGGGCGAAGGTTGCAGACGCTCGCCGTCATCGCCGGGAAGGCATGGACCGGATCGCCGAACCTGTCGAGCGAGACGGGCTGCACATGGTATTCGAGATCCGGCGTCTCCCTGTCCGGCCCGGACCTGGTGAAGATGCCGAGCTGGCTCGGCGCCATCGACATCGGGCCCGAACGGCGGAAGGCGTATTCGAGGCCGATCGCGGCCTTGCCGATGAGGCTGGAAGCCTTCTCGTTCAGCGTCGGCACGCCCGTCACCTTGTAGACCATGCGAAGCTGCAGATGGTCCTGCAGGTTCTCGCCGACGCCCTTCACCTCCTTGATCACGTCCACGCCCGCCTTTTGCAGCACGTCGCCTCGCCCCACGCCGGAAAGTTCGAGGATATGCGGCGAACCGATCGCCCCGGCGCTGAGCACGGTCTCGCGGCTCGCATAGGCCTTCTTCGCAACGCCGTCGTGCTGGAATTCGACGCCTTTCACCTCGCCGTTCTCGATGATGAGGCGGCGGACATGCGCCTTGGTGAGCACGGTGAGGTTCGCACGCTTCATTGCCGGACGGAGGAAGGCCTTGGACGCGTTCCAGCGGATGCCCGAGCGCTGGTTGACGTCGAAATAGCTGGAGCCTTCGTTGTTGCCGCGATTGAAGTCGTCGACAATCGGGATGCCGGCCTCTTCCGCCGCCTTCTGGAAGGCGTCGAGCACCGCCCAGCGCACGCGCGACTTCTCGATCCGCCATTCGCCACCGACCGAATGCACCTCGTCGGCGCCCTTGTAGAAATCCTGGCTCTTCTTGAAGATCGGCAACACATCGTCCCAGCCCCAGCCGGTGCAGCCCGCCTGCCGCCAGAGGTCGTAGTCGCGCGCCTGGCCGCGCATGTAGATCATGCCGTTGATCGAGGAGCAGCCGCCGAGGATCTTGCCGCGCGGATAGGAGAGCGAACGGCCGTTCAACCCCTCCTCCTTCTCGGTGGTGAAGCACCAGTCGGTGCGCGGATTGTTGATGCAGTAGAGATATCCGACAGGAATATGCACCCAGTGGTAGTTGTCGTTTCCGCCCGCTTCGAGAACGAGGACGCGGTTGCCCGGGTCCTTCGACAGGCGGTTGGCGAGCACGCACCCGGCGCTGCCCGCCCCGATGACGATGTAGTCGTAGTCGTGTGAATGGCTTTCCATGTCATGTCTCCATGGAAAGGCGTCCCGCGGACGTCAGCCCGCAAGCGCCTTCCCCCAATCCTTGCCTGATGACGCGCCGCCCGCGCCTCCCCGCGATGCCTACCGCCGATGTTCGAAACCGAGCTTCCGGCCGAGCCGGGAGGCGTAGAATTCTCCTATGATGCCTCGCCGGAAGACGAGGACGCAGACCATGAACACGACGCCGGTGACGATCGTCACCGGGAATTCCGATGTCGCGAGATAGTTCTGCAGCGTGACCACGAGGCCCGCGCCGAAGATCGGCCCGATCAGCGTGCCGATGCCGCCGAGCAGCGTCATGAGAATGACCTCGCCGGACATCTGCCAGGCGACGTCGGTCAGCGTCGCGAACTGGAAGACCAGCGCCTTCAGCCCGCCGGCGAGCCCCGCCAGCGCCGCCGACATGACGAAGGCGCCGAGCTTGTAGCGCGCGACGGAATAGCCGAGCGACGTGGCGCGCGCCTCGTTCTCGCGGATCGATTTCAGGATCATGCCGAAGGGCGAGTTGATGAAGCGCCAGATGATCACCATGCCGATCAGGAACACCGCCAGCACGAAGTAATACATGCTGGTCGACTGGCTGAGATCGATGAAGCCGAAGAGATGGCCGCGCGGCACCGACTGGATGCCGTCCTCGCCCTTGGTGAATTCCGCCTGCAGGCAGAAGAAGAAGAACATCTGCGACAGCGCCAGCGTGATCATCGCGAAATAGATGCCCTGCCGGCGGATCGCCACGTAACCCATGACGAGCCCGAGCAGTGCTGCGCCCGCCACGCCGGTCAGGAGGCCGAGTTCCGGCGGGAAACCCCATTCCTTCACCACATGGGCGGTGAAATAGGCCGCTCCGCCGAAGAAGGCCGCATGGCCGAAGGAGAGCAGCCCGGTATAGCCGAGCAGCAGGTTGAAGGCGCAGGCGAAAAGCGCGAAGCACAGGAGCTTCATCAGGAAGATCGGGTAGAAGAAGGCCGGCGCCACGACGAGGAAGGCGAGGCCCGCGATCAGGAAGGCCGCATAGGTCATCGAGGCGGTGGCCGAACGCTCGGCGCGCGGCCCGGAGGAGGGTTTGGCGGCAGAATGGCTCATATCGGTCATGTCACGCATCCCGTCCGAAAAGGCCGGCCGGCCGGATGAGAAGCACGATCGCCATGATCACGAAGATCACGATGTTGGAGGCTTCCGGATAAAACACCTTGGTCAGTCCCTCGGCGATGCCGAGCATGTAGCCGGTCAGGATGGCGCCCATGATCGAGCCCATGCCGCCGACCACCACCACGGCGAAAACGACGATGATGATGTTCGAGCCCATCAGCGGCGAGACCTGGTAGACCGGAGCGGCAAGCACCCCGGCAAAGGCCGCCAGCCCCGCGCCGATCCCGTAGGTAAGCGTCAGCAGCATCGGCACGTTGACGCCGAAAGCCTGCACCAGGACCGGGTTCTCGGTGGCTGCGCGCAGGTAGGAGCCGAGCTTCGTCTTCTCGATCAGGAGCCAGGTGCCGATGCAGGCGACGAGCGAGACGACGACCACCCAGCCGCGATAGTTCGGCAGGAACATGAAGCCGAGATTGGTGCCGCCGGCAAGCTGCGGCGGAACCGAATAGGGCTGCCCGGCGGCGCCGTAGAGATAACGGAACGTGCCCTCGACCGCCAGCGCCAGGCCGAAGGTGAAGAGCAGGCCGTAGAGCGGGTCGAGCTTGTAGAGCCGCGACAGCATGGTCCGCTCGATCACCGCTCCGAAAAGCCCGACCACCAGCGGCCCGAGAACCAGCGCGAACCAGTAGTTGATGCCGAAATACTGCAGCATCAGCATCGCCGCGAAGGCGCCGAGCATGTATTGCGCGCCATGGGCGAAGTTGATGACCCGCAACAGGCCGAAGATGACGGCGAGGCCGAGGCTCAGCAGCGCATAGAAGGAACCGTTGATCAGGCCGATCAGGAGCTGCCCGAGAAAAGCCTGGAGCGGTATGCCGAAGATCATGGTCATTGGGCGAGGCTCCTCCTGCCCTTCTCCCCCCTTGCGGGGGAGATGTCGCCGGAGGCGACGGAGAGGGGTGGTTCAACACATTCTACAGCCGGGTTCGAGGCACTGTCACCCTCCGTCAGCTCTGCTGGCATCTCCCCCTCAAGGGAGGAGAAGGGGAGTGTGCTGCGCCGCCTGCCGCCGACATGCAGCGACCAGAGATTCACAAGGTCCGGGTATCCAACGACGGCCGTCATCCTCAGACCCCCAGCACTTTGTGCAGCATGTCCATGCGGCCGGGCAATTCCCCGACGGGGAAATCCGCGACCATCCGGCCGTGATCCATGAGGTAGAAACGGTCGGCGACACGGCTTGCGAAGCGGAAGTTCTGCTCCACCAGCAGCACCGTCATGCCCCGCTCCTTCAATGTCTTCAAGACCTCGCCGATGCGCTGGACGATGACGGGGGCAAGCCCTTCCGTCGGCTCGTCGAGGATCAGCAGCTTGACGCCGGTGCGCAGGATGCGGGCGATCGCCAGCATCTGCTGCTCGCCGCCCGAAAGCTTGGTGCCGGGGCTGGAGCGGCGCTCCTTGAGATTCGGGAACAGCTCGTAGATTTCGTCGAGCGACATGCCGCCTTCGGCGACCACCGGCGGCAGCATCAGGTTCTCCTCGACGGTGAGCGTCGAGAAGATGCCGCGCTCCTCCGGCACGAAGCCGATGCCCACATACGCTGTGCGATGCAACGGCACGCCGAGCATGTCGCGGCCCGAAAAGCGGATTTCGCCCTTCCGCTCGCGGATGATGCCGACGATGGTCCTGAGCGTCGTCGTCTTGCCGACGCCGTTGCGGCCGAGAATGGTGATCGTCTCGCCCTCTCCCACCGTCATGTCGACGCCGTGCAGCACATGGCTTTCGCCATACCAGGCATTGAGGTTTGAAACCTGAAGCAATGGCGCCATCACGCGTCCTCCGAGCCCATATAGGCCAGCCGCACGCGCTCGTCCCGGCTGACGGTGGCGTAGTCGCCTTCGGCGAGGATCTCGCCGCGCTGCAGAACGGTCACATGATGGCAGATGTCGGCGACGACCGAGAGATTGTGCTCCACCATGAGCACGGCGCGGGTCTTCGCCACGTCGCGGATGATATTGGCGACGGTGCCGATATCCTCCTGCCCCATGCCGGCCATCGGCTCGTCGAGCAGCAGGACCTTGGGATCGAGCGCCAGCGTCGTGGCGATCTCCAGGACCCGCTTGCGGCCATAGGACAGGTCGGCGGCAAGCGCGTTGCGCTCGCGCTTCAGGCCGACCGCCTCGATGAGCTCGTCGGCGCGGGCGCTCAACCGGTCGAGCGAGGAAAGCGGCAGCCAGAACTGGGTGGAAAGACCGTTCGGCCGCTGCAGGGCGACGCGCACGTTGTCCAGCACCGAAAGATGCGGAAAGACCGCCGAGATCTGGAAGGAGCGCACGAGACCCATGCGCGCCACCCTGTCCGGCGGCGTCCTCGTGATATCCGTGCCCAGAAGCGTGATCGCGCCCTCGGTCGGCTGCAGGAACTTGGTGAGCAGGTTGAAGACCGTCGTCTTGCCGGCCCCGTTCGGGCCGATCAGCGCATGGACGCGCGCATGATGGACGTCGAGGTCGACGTTCTTCACCGCCATGAACGCGCCGAAACTTTTTGAAAGACCGCGGGCGGAAAGCACCACCCGCGGCTCCTCATGGGTTGCTGTCGCGGCGACCGCCATTACTTCACCAGATCGCAGCCGCTCTTGGCGGGGTCCATATAGGCTTCCTTGCCGGGAATGGTGGCGAGCACGTCGAAATAATCCCACGGTTCCTTGCTGTCGGCGGGCTTCTTGACCTGCAGCAGGTACATGTCGTGGATCATCCGGCCGTTCTTGGCGACCGTGCCGCCACGGGCGAAGAAATCGTCGACCGGCATTTCGTGCAGCGCCTTGGCGACGGCGTCCGTATCGTCCGTACCGGCCTTCTGGACCGCCTTCAGATATTGCGTGACGGCGGAATAGGTGCCGCTGTGGACCATGTTCGGCATCTTCTTGGTGCGCGCGAAGAACTTCTTGGCGAACTCCCGGCTCTTGTCGTCGAGATTCCAGTAGTAACCTTCCGTGAGGGTCAGTCCCTGGGCCGCCTGCAGGCCGAGGCCATGCACTTCGGCGAGCGTGAAGAGCAACGCGGCAAGCCGCTGGCCGCCGGCCGTAATGCCGAATTCGGCCGCCTGCTTGATGGCGTTGGACGTGTCGAGGCCCGCATTGGCGAGACCGATGACCTTGGCGCCGGACGACTGCGCCTGCAGCAGGAAGGAGGAGAAGTCGGTGGTGGACAGCGGATGGCGGACCCCGCCGACGACCTTGCCGCCGCTCGACTTGACGAAATCGCTGGTCTGCTGCTCCAGCGAATAACCGAAGGCATAGTCGGCGGTCAGGAAGAACCACGTATCGCCCCCCTGCTTGACCAGCGCGCCGCCGGTGCCGACCGCAAGCGCATGCGTGTCATAGGCCCAGTGGAAACCGTAGGGGCTGCACTGCTTGCCGGTGAGGTCCGTCGTCGCCGCCCCGGTCACGATGTCGATCTTCTTCTTTTCCTTGCCGATCGCCTGCACGGCAAGCGCGACGGAAGAGGTCGTCAGCTCCATGATCGCATCGACCTGCTGGGTGTCGTACCACTGGCGCGCGATGTTGGAGGCGATATCCGGCTTGTTCTGGTGATCCGCGTCCACGATCTCGACCGGCACGCCAAGCACCTTGCCGCCGAAATCCTCGACCGCCATCTTCGCCGCCTCGACCGACGATTTGCCGCCGAAATCCGCATAGACGCCCGACTGGTCGTTCAGGATGCCGATCTTGACCTTGCCATCGGATGCGCTTTGCGCAAACGCCGCGCTGCTTGCAAGAAGCACTGCCAGTGACGCCAGAATTGTCTTGCGCATGATTTCTCCTCCCAGAGATCCAGATTGCGTATCTGTTCAAAATTGATTGAACTGCTCTCCTCAAAGCAGCCTGTCTGGTTGCATGGTTCTCGAAAACCTCCGTTGACGCAAGCAGGGACCTGCAATTAATTGCAAACAGCATCTGTGCATTTTTGAACAGAACCCGGAGGAACATGACCGTCAATCCGAACTTTACCTGGGATGACCTGCAATATTTCCTGGCGGTGGCGCGCACGGGACAGCTGTCGACGGCAGCCAGGCAGTTACGCACCAGCCATGCGACGGTTTCACGCCGGATCGACCGGCTGGAATTCTCCCTGAAGGTGAAGCTCTTCGAGCGCAATCCGCGCGGCTACGTGCTGACCGGCATGGGCCAGCGCTTCGTCGAGGCGGCGGAACGGATCGAGGCGGAGGCGGACCGGCTGCAGGCCGACATCACGTCGGGCACGACGGCCCAGCGCGGCGTGGTGCGGCTCAGCACCCCGGAGGGCTTTGCGAACTTCTTCTTCGCCGACAAGATCAGAAGCTTCTGCGAGGGCCATCCGAACATCACGCTGGAGCTGGTGACGATCCAGCAGATCATGTCCCTTTCGCGCAAGGAGGCGGATATCGCCGTCTCGCTCGACCCGCCGAAGGACGGGCCGTACCTGACCGAAAAGCTGACCGACTACAATCTCAGCGTCTACGGATCGAAATCCTATCTTTCCAAGGCGAGCCCCATCCGCAACCGGCAGGACCTGCTCAGCCATCCCTTCATCGGCTATATCGAGGACATGATCTTCGTGCCGGGCCTCGACTACCTGGGCGACGTCCACCCGGGCATCAAGGCGCGTTTCCAGAGTTCCAGCATCTTCGCGCAGCTCACCGCGACGCGAAACGGGCTCGGTCTCTGCGTCCTGCCGCATTTCATCACCCGCACCCTGCCGGACCTGCAGATCGTGCTGCCCGACGAGGTGGAACTGAAACGCAACTACTGGCTCGTCCGCCACCGGGACATCAGCCAGATCCCCCGGGTCAGGATGGTGACGGACTACATTTTCGAAGCCGTCAGGCAGAATCAGGACGCCTTCCTCCGGGGATTCCAGGCCCCGGAGGAAGGCATGCGACATCATTCGGCGGCCATGGGCAGGGGTGTTTCACGGCTTTCGAACAAGTCGCCTTGATTGGCCGGCTGGAGGTCGTCCCTGGTCTTCTTCCGGCGTTCGCGACCGAAGAAGAGTGCGTAGCCGGCCGGCAGCACGAGGATGGTGAGCACGGTCGCGACCAGGATGCCGCCCATCATCGCATAGGCGAGCGGACCCCAGAAGACGCCGCGGGAGATCGGGATCAGCGCCAGCACCGCCGTCATCGCCGTCAGCATGATCGGCCGGAAGCGGCGGACGGCCGCGCCGACGATCGCCTCCGCCCGGTCCATGCCCGCGGCGATATCCTGGTCGATCTGGTCGACGAGGATGATCGAGTTGCGGATGATGATGCCGAGCAGCGCGATGACGCCGAGGATCGCCACGAAGCCGAAGGGCGCGCCGGTCAGGAGCAGCGCCATGGCCGCGCCGATGATGCCGAGCGGACCGGTGGCGAGCACCAGCATCGCCTTGCCGAAATGCTGGAGCTGCACCATCAGCAGCACCAGGATGATCAGCAGCATGACCGGCGCCTTGGCGGCGATCGAAGCCTGGCTTTCGGCCGAATCCTCCGCACCGCCCTGGATCTCGATCTTGTAGCCCGCCGGCAGGCCGGCGCGCAGATCGGCGATCGAGTTGTAGAAGTTGATGCCCACCTGCGTCGGCTCGACGCCGTCCGGCAGCGTCGCCTTGACGGTGATGGTCGGCAGGCGGTCGCGGCGCCATTCGATGCCCTGCTCCAGCACGGGCACGACCTTGGCGATCTGGGAGACCGGCACGAAGCCGCCGAAATCCGTCGGGACATAGACCGACTGGACGGCGGACAGCAGGCTGCGGGTCGCATCCGGCTCACGCACCACGATCGACACGGTCTCCTCGCCATCGCGGAAATCGCTGATCGGGGCGCCTGAAACCGCCGCCTGCAGCATCTGCCGCACGCGCTGCGAGGAAACGCCCAGCGCCCGGGCGCGATCCTGGTCGATGACCAGCCTCATGGCCGGCACCGGTTCCATCCAGTCGTCGTGGATCGAGCCGAACAGCGGCTGCTGGTAGTAGCGTTCCTTGACCTGGTCGGCGATGCGGCGGACCTCCGCCCTGTCCGGGCCGACGACGCGCATCTGCACGGGCCAGCCGGTCGGAGGTCCGAGGAAGAGGCGGTCGACCTTGCCGCGCACGGTCGGGAAGTCCTCCGCCAGGATATTGCGGAGCTTGACGATCAGCCGCTCGCGCGCGTCCACGTCCTTCGACATGATCAGGAGCTGCGCATAGTTCGGGTTGCGGAGCTGCTGGTCGAGCGGCAGGAAGAAGCGCGGCACGCCCTCGCCGATATAGGTGGCGATGAAGGACTTGTCCTCGTCGGGCAGGATCTTGTTTTCCAGGGCCTTCGCCTGGCGCTCCACCTCCTCGATCGCCGTGCCTTCCGGCAGCCACATGTCGACCAGGATTTCCGGCCGCGACGACTGCGGGAAGAAGCTCTGCGGGATGAACTGGAAGGACCAGAGGCTGCCGAAGAACGCCGCGATCGTCAGCGCCAGCACGATGATCCGGTGACGCACCGCCCAGCCGACCGCCGAACGGAGCCGCTTGTAGAAGCGCGTGTCGTAGGCATCGTGATGGGTGCCCGCATGCGCCCGCTGCTTCAGGATCATGTAGCCGAGCCACGGCGTGAAATAGACCGCCACGAACCAGGAGGTGACGAGCGCGATGCCGACCACGAAGAACAGCGAGCGGACATATTCGCCCGCGGTGGACTCCGCGAAGCCCACCGGAATGAAGCCGGCCGTGGTGATCAGCGTACCGGTGAGCATCGGGAACGCGGTGGAGGAATAGGCGAAGCTCGCCGCGTCGATGCGGTGCAGCCCCTCCTCCAGCTTGCGCTCCATCATCTCCACGACGATCATCGCGTCGTCGACGAGCAGACCGAGCGCGATGATGAGCGCGCCGAGGGAGATGCGCTGCAGCTCGATGCCCATGTAGAACATGATCGCCAGCGTCGCGGCGAGCACCAGCGGTATCGCGATGGCGATGACGATGCCCGAGCGCCAGCCGATCGAGATCAGCGAGACGATCAGCACGATCACCAGCGCTTCCATCAGCGCCTGCGTGAACTCGCCCACCGCCTCGGTGACGACTTCCGGCTGGTTTGAGATCTGGTGCACCGACACGCCGACGGGGAGCGTCTCCTCGAAGCGCTTGTAGGTTTCCTCCACCGCATGGCCGACATCGGTGACCTTGAAACCCTTGGCCATGACGACGCCGACCTGGACGCTGTCCTGCCCGTCGAAGCGGAACTTGCGCTGGAACGGGTCTTCCAGGCCCTCCTTCACGCTCGCGATGTCGCCGAGCCGGATCACCTGGTTGCCGGCCCGCAGCCGCAGCTCGCGGATATCCTCGGGCGTGGTGACGCCGCCTTCGACGGAGATGCGGACGGAGCGATCGTCCGTCTGGACGCTGCCCGCGGCATCGACATTGTTCTGGCCGGAAAGCACGTCGCGGATGTTGAGGACGGTCAGGCCGCGTTCGGCGAGCGCCTTGGAGGAAACGTCGATGAAGATCTTCTGCGGCTGGTCGCCGAGGATGACCGCCTTTTCGACGCCCGGCGTGGCGAGCAGCATGTCGCGCGCCTGGATGGCGAACTGCTTCAGCTCGGGATAGCTGTAGCCGTCCCCGACGATCGCGTTCATCGTGATGTAGGTATCGCCGAATTCGTCGTTGAAATAGGGGCCGAGCAGGCCGGAAGGCAGATCCTGGCTGATGTCGCCGATCTTCTTGCGCACCTGGTAGAAGGCGTCCGCGACCTCCGCGGCGTTCGTGTCACCCTTGATCTGGACGGTCGTGATCGCGAAACCGGCGCGGGTATAGGAGCGGACGAAATCGAGATGCGGCGTTTCCTGCAGCTTGCGCTCGATCTTGTTGACGACCTGGTTCTGCATGTCGTCGATCGAGGCGCCGGGCCAGACGGTCTGCACGACCATGACGCGGAAGGTGAAATCCGGGTCTTCCTTCTGGCCCATGTTCATGATGCCGAGCGCACCCATGACGATGATGAGGCCGAACAGGAAGCGGGCAATGCTCGGATGGCCGATCGCCCAGCGGGACAGGTTGAACCGGGCCTTTTCCGAAGGATCGGCCTGATGGGAGGAACTCATGGTCGTGGTCCTTTGGTCCGAGGATCAGGGCGCTACGGATGCGGTGGTCAGGCTGCTGACGCTGCCGAAGCGGGAGGCGACGGTTTCCGGCAGCTTGACCTTCATGTCTTCCCGCATGAACTGCGTGCCGGCCGAAACGATGAGATCGCCCTTGGCAAGGCCGCGGGAAATGCGCACGCCGCTGTCGGAGAATTCCGCCACGGTCACGGAGCGCGAGCTGACCGTGCCCTTCTCGCGATCGACGATCCATACGACGGACTGGCCCTCCTTCTTGCCGAGCGCGGCAAGCGGAATGGACCAGGTCGGCGAGGCATTGTCTTCCGTCGCCTCGATCGTCGCGGTCATGCCCAGAAGCACGCGCGGGTCTTCCGACAGGCTGACCCGGACGGCGAAGGTACGCGACTGGGCATCGGCGCTGCCGGCCACCTCGCGAACCTTGCCGTCGAGGGCAAGATCGCTGGTCGACCAGAAGCGCGCCTTCACGGTCTTGCCGGCGCTGAACTGGGCGACATCCATTTCCGGAACGGCGATCTGCACTTCCTTGCCGCCATCGACGGCGACCGAAATGACCGGATTGCCGGCGCTCACGACCTGGCCGATATCGGCGCTGACGGCAGTGACGATCCCGTTCTGGTCCGACTTGAGATCCGTGTAGGCGACCTGGTTGCGGGCCTGCTCCAGGGCGGATATCGCCGACTGGCGGGAGGAGACCGCCTGATCGTAGGCAAGCGTCGCCTGCTCCATGTCCGACCGGGAGGCGATGTTCTTCGAATAGAGGGAATCGGCGCGGCGCTTTGCGAGCTCGGTGATCTCCGCCTGCTTCTGGGCGGCCGCAAGATCGGCCTCCGCGCGGCGGACGGCAAGCTGGTAATCGACGGCATCGAGCCGGGCCAGTGCGTCGCCGGGGCGGACGCGCTGGCCGATATCCACCAGCCGCTCGGTGATCTTGCCGGCGACGCGGAAGCCGAGATTCATCTCGGTGCGGGCCCTGACCGAGCCGGAATATTCGAGCTTGCGGCCCTGGTCGGGCGCCGCCACCTCCGTCACCTTGACGGGGCGGACCACGTCCGGCGCTTCGGCCTTCTTCTCCTCGGAGCAGGCCGTCAATGCACCAAGCGCGGTCGCAACGACGAGGCCTTTGACAAGAAACGAGACATCACGTCTGGTGTTCACGAAAAACATGGTGCCGCCCTCCTGATGGCGGGATTTGGATAAAGGTCGCTATTTCAGGGCCCTGAGGGCGAATTCGACGAGATCGGCCGGCGTCATGCGTCGGTCCTCGATCAGGCATTCCGCGACGATCTGCGGATGGCAGAGCGTGACGACGGTGGCACACATGCACTCCGATGCCAGAACGGCATCCTGCTCACGAAATTCGCCGGCGGCGATACCCTCGCGGACGATGCCGGCGACGATCGACTGCAACTGCTTGATGTGATCCTCGACGACGGACCACTGTTCCTCGATGGCAACGACCACCATCTCGTGGACCTTGTTTTCATGCAGGAAGGTTTCCACCGTGATCCGGTGCTGCTGCAGGAAGTGGTCGCGCAGGCGCTCCGTCGCAGTGACCGGCCGGGCCGCATTGGCGCGCGCCACGGCACGGCTGGCTTCCAGCATCCGATGCGCCAGCGCCCTGTGGATATCCGCCTTCGAAGAGAAGAAGCGGTAGATGTTGGCGGGCGACATGCCGAGGTCGCGGGCGATATCGGCGACATTGGTCTTGGTATAGCCGTAGTGCTTGAACAGCCGCTCCGCCGCATCGAGGATACGGTTGACGTTGTCCTGCCTCGCGGCATCCAGGGTATTTTCGCTGGTATCCATGGGGCTGTCGGCCTTCGGTTTACGACTGACGATTTTCATTTTTCGTCATTCGTAAACCGAAAATCGTCATCTGTCAATTGCGGCACCTGTGGGAGATCGGCCACGCCGTGGTAAAAATTCGGCTCCGGAGGGAACCAAACCGTATATCCCACGTTCCGGCACGTTGATCCGCGGGTTCCGCGGCCGGGGATATCTGATGAGCATGCCGCAAAGTTACGACGTTTCGTTACTTGACGAGGAACGTTACCGCCTCCTGGTCGAAGCTATTACCGACTATGCCATCTATATGCTGGATGCCGATGGCAGGGTTGCGAGCTGGAACCCGGGAGCGCAGCGTTTCAAGGGTTATGAAGCTTGGGAGATACTTGGAGAGCATTTCTCCCGCTTCTACACCAACGAGGATCGCCTGGCCCGCGTGCCCGAACGCGCGTTGCGGACGGCGGCGACGGAAGGCCGCTTCGAAAGCGAAGGCTGGCATGTGCGCAAGGACGGCAGCCGCTTCTGGGCGCACGCCATCATCGATCCGATCTGGGACCGATCCGGCGAGCTCTTGGGTTTCGCCAAGGTGACGCGCGACCTGACGGAACGCAGGCAGGCGGAGGCGGAGCTCAGGCGAAGCGAGCAGAAGTTCCAGCTCCTCGTGCAGGGCGTGACCGACTACGCTCTCTACATGCTCGACCCGGAGGGCCATGTCAGCAACTGGAACATCGGCGCCGAACGGATCAAGGGCTATACCGCCGGGGAAATCGTCGGCAAGCATTTCTCGCAATTCTATACGGAAGAGGATCGCGAGCGCGGCGAGCCAGAGCGCAGCCTGGAGACGGCGAAGCGCGAAGGCCGCTTTGAAAGGGAGGGCCTGCGCCAGCGCAAGGACGGGACGCGGTTCTGGGCGCATGTGATCCTCGACGCCATCCGCAGCGAGGACGGCGAACTGCTGGGCTTCGCCAAGATCACGCGCGACATCACCGAGAAGGTCCAGGCGCAGAAGGCGCTCACACAGGCCCGCGAGGAGCTTTTCCAGGCGCAGAAGATGGAGGCGATCGGCCAGCTCACCGGCGGGGTCGCGCACGATTTCAACAATCTGCTGATGGCGATCCTCGGCAGCCTGGAAATCCTGAAGAAACGCCTGCCGAACGACCCGGCGCTGAAGCCGCTGCTGGACAATGCCATCCAGGGCGCAGAGCGCGGCGCGGCGCTGACCCAGCGCATGCTCGCCTTCTCCCGCCGGCAGGAACTCAACATGCAGGCCGTCGACGTGCCGGCCCTGGTGAACGGCATGATGGATTTCGTGCAGCGGTCGCTCGGCGCCGATACCCGGATCGAGACCCGTTTCCCGGGCCGCCTCTCGTCCGTCGTGACCGATCCCGTGCAGCTCGAAACCGCGCTCCTCAATCTCGTCGTGAATGCCCGGGACGCCATGACGACCGGCGGCCTGATCACGATCGCGGCCGAAGAACATGTCGCGAGCGAACGGCCGGCCAAGCTGAAGCCGGGACGCTACATCCGGCTTTCGGTCGCCGATACCGGCGAGGGCATGGACCCGGAAACGCTTGCCCGGGCGACGACGCCCTTCTTCACCACCAAGGGCGTCGGCAAGGGAACCGGACTTGGCCTTTCCATGGTCCAGGGGCTGACCGAACAATCCGGTGGCAAGCTGGCGATCGAGAGTTGGAAAGGCAAGGGCACGACGGTATCGCTATACATGCCCGTCGCGGACTCAAGCGACTGTCCTCAGTCTTCGGAGACGTCCATGCCCTCGCCCACCGAGACCCCAAAGGGAGCCTTCACCATCCTCGCCGTCGATGACGACGCGCTCGTGCTGATGAACACCACGCTAATGCTGGAGGATCTCGGTCACACGGTGCTTGAAGCCTATAGCGGCACGGAAGCGCTGGAGACGCTACGCAAGGGCGACCATCGGGTCGATCTCGTCATCACCGACCATTCCATGCCGCGCATGACCGGCTCGGAACTGGCATCTGCCATCCGCGACGAATGGCCGGACCTGCCCGTAGTACTGGCGACGGGTTATGCGGAACTGCCCTCCGGCGGCGACAACCGCCTGCCGCGCCTGCCGAAGCCCTTCTCGCAGAACCAGCTGCAGGAGATCGTCGCTTCGGTCCTGGGTGGCGGGGCCGCTCCGGGCGGCGCGGACTGAAACAATCGGCGGCATCCGGGCGTTGTCCTGCCGTATGGAAACGGGAGAACGACAGATGGTCTTCAAACATCAGAATTTTCACGAGACACCCGCCGAGGTGGAGGCCGAATTCCCGCCCGGAGCGATGCTGGAAAGCGCGGTCTCCGACGCGCTGGCCTCCGCGGGCGGCATCGATGCGAGCGACGTGACCGTGACGGCGCAAGGCGGCGAGGTGACGCTCGCCGGCGTGGTCCAGGTGCCCGAGGAGATCACCCGGGCCGCGGAAGTGGCCCGCGGCGTCCCCGGCGTCACGGCGGTCCGCAGCAAGATCCGCGCCACCGCGCCTTCCTTCTTCAACGACGCGCCAAGGCCGCTGTGACATGCCGGCCCTCCGTTGAAGAAGGGCCGGCCCCGTATCGGCCGGGGCGACAGTCGCATCTCGCCCCGGCCACACCTCACTCCATGTCGCTCCATCCGCCGCTTCGCGACGCTCCTCCCCGCAAGGGAGGACGACGGGGGATCAGCGTGGCAGGGCGTAGGCGATCACATGGTCGCCGGGTTTGGTGCCGACCGAGCCGTGACCGCCGGCAACCATGACCACGAACTGGCGGCCGTCATCGACCGCATAGGTCATCGGCGTGGCCTGGCCGCCGGCGGGAAGCCGCGCCCGCCACAATTCCCGGCCGCTGGTGAGATCGTAGGCGCGCAGATAGTTGTCGACCGCGGCTCCCAGGAAGGCGACGCCGCCCTTGGTGATCATCGGGCCGCCGATGCCGGGCACCCCGACCTTGAAGGGCAGCGGCAGCGGCGTCATGTCGTAGACGGTGCCGTTGCGATGCTTGTAGGCGACCTTGCCGGTGCGCAGGTCGGCGCCGGCGACATAACCCCATGGCGGCGCCTGGCAGGGAATCTGCAGGGGACCGAGGAACGGCCCCATATAGACGCCGTAGGGCGCGCCGTCGTTGCGGTTGAGGCCCTGCTCGCTGCCCTTCTGGTCCTGCGCTTTCGGCGGGATGTCCGCCCGCGGCACCAGCCGGGACGTGAAGGCGAGATAGGTCGGCATGCCGAACATCACCTGCCTTTCCGGATCGACGGCGACGCTGCCCCAGTTGAACGTGCCGAAATTGCCCGGATAGACGATCGTGCCCTTGAGCGAGGGCGGCGTATAACGGCCCTCGTAGCTGTACTGGTGATACCAGATCCGGCAGATCATCTGGTCGAACATGGTGACGCCCCACATATCCCTCTCCTCCAGCGGCCTGGGCTTGAAGGTCAGCGCGGATGTTGGCTGCGTCGGAGCGGTACGATCCTCCGGGATGGCGCCGCCGGGCGCGGGCTCCTCGGTCACGGGGAGGATCGGCTCCCCGGTCCGCCGGTCGAGCACGTAGATATCCCCCTGCTTGGTCGGGCCGACGAGCGCCGGCACGACCGTATTGTCCGGTCTGGTGAGATCGAGGAGCGCCGGCTGGGCCGGTACGTCCATGTCCCAGAGATCGTGATGCACCGTCTGGCGCACCCAGCGGTCGGCGCCGGTGTTGAGATCGAGCGCCACGATCGAGGAGGAATATTTCTCGACGTTTTCGCTGCGGCCCATGCCGAGCTGGTCCGGCACCTGGTTGCCGAGCGGGATATAGACGAGGCCGAGTTCCTCATCGACGCTGAAGACCGACCAGCTGTTGGGGGAGTTGGTCGTGTAGGTCTGGCCGGGCTGCAGCGGCTGCGTCTGGGTCGGATTGCCCGAATCCCAGTTCCAGACGAGCTGTCCCGTGTTGACGTCATAGGCGCGGATGACGCCCGACTGTTCCTGCGTCGAATAGTTGTCGTTGACCGCGCCGCCAATGACGATCTTGTTGCCGGCGATCGCCGGAGGCGACGTGGAATAGTAGTAGCCGGCAGGATTGTACTGCATTCCGGTTTCCAGATGCAGCGTGCCGTTTTCGGCGAAGGACGTGCAGACCTTGCCGTTCGCGGCATCGAGCGCGATCAGCCGCGCATCGGAGGTCGGCAGGTAGACGCGCTCCGCGCAGGGGCTGCCGGCAGCGGCGGCCTGATCCCTGTAATAGCTGACGCCCCGGCAGGTCTGGTGCTGCCGGTCGGGATTCATGCCGGAATTCGGATCGTATTTCCATTTTTCCTTGCCGGTCGTCGCATCCAGCGCGATCGCCAGATTGTGCGGCGTGCACAGATAGAGCGAGTTGCCGACCTTCAGCGGCGTCACCTGATAGGTCGTTTCGCCTATATCGTCCGGCCGCTTCACGTCGCCGGTCTGGTAACGCCAGACCTCCTGGAGGCTTGCGACATTGTCGACCTTGATCTGGTCGAGCGGCGAATAACGCTGTCCGTAGGGCGTGCGGCCGTATTGGTGCCACTCGCCGGGCGGGACGTCGCCGCCCATGGGAGGTGCGGCGGCGACCGACTGCGAGGGCAGTTCGCCGCTCTGGTCCAGCGGGTCGATGAACATCGAGAAGATCGCCACGGCAATGGCGACGGCAACGGAGATCGCCAGGGGCGTGGAACTCGCGCCGTATCGCATGCCGGTCGGGCTCGAGAAGCCGAGCGGCCCGCGAATCCAGGGCGTCAGCAACCAGA
Organism: Neorhizobium puerariae; assembly: GCF_042429745.1. Classification (NCBI taxonomy): domain Bacteria; kingdom Pseudomonadati; phylum Pseudomonadota; class Alphaproteobacteria; order Hyphomicrobiales; family Rhizobiaceae; genus Neorhizobium; species Neorhizobium puerariae. Next base: position 116,901 of record NZ_JBHMAA010000013.1, read on the forward strand.
TGCCGATGAGGATGATGACGCCGCCGCGCGGGCCGAGCTGCCACCAGTCGAACCCGACCTCCCAGATCGCCCAGGCGAGCGATGCGAGCACGAGAACGGCATAGACCCTGAGGGCAATGGCGTTCCTGAGAAACAGCAGGATGGCGGTCAGCACGAAGCCGAGACCGCAGGCAAGGTAATAAGCGCTTCCGCCGAGCAGCAGCAACTGGCCGCCGCCGACGGCCAGTGCGATCCCGATCAACGTAAAGAGGATCGCGGTAATCTTGATGGCCATTGTAAAAATCCTGCTTCAAAACACGAAATTTCAGGGGTGCAGGAACAACACCCAACCCCGCGCATTCAACACCAACTTTACGGAAAAGTTCCAGCCCGTATTGGACAATCCTATTTACCGACTTCCGGAACCGCCGGTCGCCGAAGGTGTTGGAGACGCATCGAGGAGTCCCGTCATGCTGACAGCACGCAATGGCCCCGCGTTCGAAACACCCGGAGCGGAAGGCGGCAGATTGCCGGATGTGAAGGAAGAAGCGGAAAGCTGCACCCGCTGCGGCCTCTACAGGCAGGCCACGCATCTGGTCTTCGGTGAAGGGCCTGCGAAGGCAAGGATACTTTTCGTCGGCGAGCAGCCCGGCGACAGGGAAGACCTCGCCGGAAGGCCCTTCGTCGGTCCCGCCGGAAGGCTCCTCGACCGCTGCCTCGATGAGGCCGGCGTCGATCGCGACCTGTGCTACGTCACCAATGCGGTCAAGCATTTCAAGTTCACGCCGCGCGGCAAGCGGCGCATCCATTCCAGGCCCGGCGCCGGCGAGGTGCAGGCCTGCGCCTGGTGGCTGGCGGCGGAACTGCGGCTCGTCCGGCCAGCGCTGGTTGTGGCGCTCGGTGCGACGGCGCTCTATTCTCTGATGGGCAGGCAGGCGAAGGTGACCCGCGACCGCGGCCGGCTTCTCAGCTTGCCGCACGGCATGCCGGTGCTTGTGACGATCCATCCCTCGGCCCTGCTGAGGAGCCGGGATCAGGCGGACGCCGCGCTCGATCGCGCCCGTTTCGTCGAGGATCTGGAGAAGATTGGCGATTTTCTGGAGTGACCATGGCCTATGAACTTTATTACTGGGACGGCCTCCAGGGCCGCGGCGAATTCGTGCGGCTGGCATTGGAGGAGGCCGGCGCCCGATATGTGGACGTCGCCCGCAGCAGCCACGGCATGTCGGCGATGATGGATTATCTCCACGGCAAGCACGGCTATCTGGACATGCCCTTCGCCCCGCCTTTTCTGAAGGACGGCGACCTCGTCGTCTCGCATGTCGCCAACATCCTGCATTACCTCGGACCGAAGCTCAACCTCGTGCCGGAAGACGAGAAGAGCCGCATCTTCATTCACGGCCTGCAGCTCACGGTCGCCGATTTCGTCGCCGAAGTGCACGATACGCACCACCCGATCAGCACCGCCGACTACTATGAGGACCAGAAGGAGGAAGCCAGGGCGCGCTCGGCGGCCTTCCTGAAGCACCGGGTGCCGAAATTCATGGGCTATTTCAACCGCATCGTCGCCGCCAATCCGGAAAAAGGCGGATATGCGGTAGGCGGCCGCCTGAGCTATGTCGATCTTTCGCTCTTCCAGCTCGCCGAGGGCCTGGCCTACGCCTTTCCCCGTGCGATGAGGGATTTCGACAAGGACTATCCGCTTATCGCGAAGCTGCGCGATATCGTCCGCAACCGGCCGAACATCGAAACCTACGTCAAATCCCGGCGCCGGCTCGAATTCAACGAGTCGGGCATATTCCGCCACTATCCGGAACTGGACCGGGAGCCTGCGTGAACGGCCTCAGATGAAGGCAAAGACGGGAGCGATGGTCACCAGGACGATGACCGTCGCGATCAATGTGAATTTCATGCTGCCGCCCTCCACGACACGCGCCGCCGAGCCTTGAAAGCTCAGCCCGCCTCTTCTCCCAGTTCCTGCAAGATCTGGTGCCGCGCCCGGTTCAGCCGGCTCTTGACCGTGCCGACGGCGCAATCGCAGATCTCGGCGGTCGCTTCGTAGCTTTCGCCGAGGATCGCCACGAGCATCAGCACTTCGCGGTAGTGCGGCGGCAGCTTCTGGAGAGCCCGCTGCACCTCCCTCGCCCGCGCCACGGTCTCCTGCGTCGCGGCGACGGCCATATCGCCGGAGACGTTGTCTTCGAGCCCCGGCGCTTCGCGGCCCAGTATCTTGGCGCGCGTGTAGAACGTATTGCGCATGATCGTGAAGAGCCAGCTCTTCAACCGGGTGCCCGGCTCGAATTTGTCGAGATTGGCGAGCGCCTTCATCAATGTCTCCTGCACCAGATCGTCCGCATCGGCGGGATTGCGGCAGAAGGTGCGGGCGAATGCGCGGAGAGCCGGAATGAGCCTCACTATGTCTGCACGTGCAGGATCACCATTCAACTGTGATTCAGACACCGTTGCCTACCTCTCCGAAATTTCGATGGCGGGAATTTTCGATGGCAAACGCACGCCTTGCATGTTTGGTTCCGCCAATATGAACGGCCCGTTCATCTTCGTGACGGAACAAAGCGGCTTCCGCGCCGGTTGATGGTGTTTTCACGGAGTTATGATCGTGGCACCGAGGGCGAACTGGAAAGGCTATCTCAAGATCGGCGAACTGAGCTGCCAGGTGGCGCTTTACACAGCCGCCTCCACATCCGACCGGGTCAGTTTTCACGTCATCAATCGCGAGACGGGCAACCGCGTCCACCGAGAGATGGTCGATGCCGGGACCGGCAGGACCGTCGGAAACGACGATATCGTCAAGGGTTACGAAATATCGAGCGGCCAATACGTGTTCCTCGAACCGGAAGAGATCAGGGCCGCGGTCCCCGAGAGCGACAAGACGCTGGAGCTGGAGACCTTCATCCCCTGCGACGGCGTCGACACGATCTATCTCGACCGACCCTATTACCTTTCCCCGGTGGACCGTCCGTCCGCCGGGATCTTCGCGCTCATACGCCGGGCGCTGGTGGAGAAGGAGGTCGCGGCCCTCGCCCGCACCGTGCTCTTCCGCCGCCTGAGGACGCTGCTCATCCGGCCGGGCGCGAAGGGCATGATCGCCAGCACGCTGAACTACGAATACGAGGTGCAGCCTGCGAGGGAGATATTCTCGGACATCAAGGACTTCAGGATCGAGGGCGAGATGCTCGATCTTGCCAGGCACATCATCGACACCAAGCGGGGCAAATTCGATCCGACCGACTTCGACGACCGCTACGAGGCGGCGCTTGCGGAACTCGTCCGCGCCCGGATCGAAGGCCGCAAGCTGAAGAAGAAGCCGAAGCGGGAAGCCAAGCCGGCCCCGAACCTTCTCGAAGCGCTTCGCCGGAGCGCCGGCGCTTCCCGGCCGGAAAGGAAGGGAACGGCCCGCAGGACCGCATCGCGCAAGACTGCCGCTCACCACGGAAAGGCCGGCTGACCATGGCATTGGAGACATACAACCGGAAACGCGACTTCAAGGTTTCCCCCGAGCCGAAGGGCACGCTTTCGCGCCCCCGCAAGGGAAAGGCGGCCGGCAACGGCTTTGTGATCCAGAAGCACGACGCGACCCGGCTGCATTACGATTTCCGGCTTGAGATGGACGGCGTCCTGAAAAGCTGGGCAGTAACCCGCGGGCCGAGCCTCGTGCCGGGAGAAAAGCGCCTCGCGGTGCATGTGGAAGACCACCCGCTCGACTACGGCGGCTTCGAAGGCACGATCCCGGAAGGCAATTACGGCGCCGGCGCGGTTCTCCTGTGGGATCGCGGCACATGGCGGCCGATCGGCGACCCTCGCAAGGGGTACCGGAAAGGCCATCTGGAATTCGAGCTGAAGGGCGACAAGCTGGAAGGACGCTGGCACCTCATCCGCATGGGCCGGAAGGAGGGCGAGAAACGCGAGAACTGGTTGCTGATCAAGGGAGAGGACGAGTTCGCCCGAGGCGAAGGCGATCCGGACATCCTGGAGGAAATGCCGCTTTCGGTGAAAACCGGCAGGACGATCGGGGAAATCCGGGGCGGCAGGACGCCCGCGAGGAAAAGACGCTCGAAGGCCGGAACGAGGGCCGATCCGGAGCCGGGAAGCACCGGTGCCGACCCGGACGTCTCCAAGATCCGCGGCGCGAGAAAGGCCGGGCTGCCGGATTTCGTCGGGCCGCAACTTGCGACGCTGGTGAAGAGCGCGCCAGCCGGCAAGCGCTGGGTGCATGAGATCAAGATCGACGGCTACCGCCTGCAGGCCCGCATCGACAACGGCAAGGTGACGCTCCTGACCCGCACCGGCCTCGACTGGACGCGCAAGTTCGGCGACGACATCGTCGCGGAATTCGGGAAGCTCTCCCTTTCCGGGGCCATCATCGACGGCGAGGTGGCCGTCGAGGCCGGTTCCGGCGCGACGGATTTCTCGCTGCTGCAGCAGGATCTCAGCGAAGGCCGCTTGGACCGCTTCACCTTTCATGCTTTCGACCTCCTCCATCTCGACGGTTACGACCTCACCGGCGCGGCGCTGGTCAGGCGCAAGGAGGCCCTTGAAAGGCTGCTCGCCGGCAGCGGACCGGCGCTGCGCTACAGCGAGCATTTCGGCGACGAAGGCGGGCTGGTCCTGAAACACGCCTGCCGGCTGAGCCTGGAAGGCATCGTCTCGAAGATCGCGGACGCACCTTATCGCCCGGGCCGGGGGCGCGACTGGGTCAAGTCGAAATGCTCCGCCCGGCAGGAATTCGTGATCGCCGGCTACGCTCCTTCCTCCGTCAACAGAAAGGCGATCGGCTCGTTGGTCATGGGATATTACGAGAAGGGCAGGCTCCGCCATGCCGGCCGCGTCGGCACTGGTTATACCGGAACGGTGGCGCAATCGCTCTTCCGGCGGCTCGACGACATCCGCACCGACAAGAGCCCGTTTGACGAAAAGCTCACGGCGGTGGAAAAGAAGGACGTGGTGTTCCTGAGGCCGGAACTCGTGGCGGAAGTGGAATTTCGCGGCTGGACGGGCGACGCGCATATCCGCCACGCCGCTTTCCGGGGCCTGCGGGAAGACAAGGACCCCAGGGAGATCATCCGGGAGGGCGAGCCGGTGAATGCAGCGCAGGACAGGAAACCGCCGAAGCGGACGGTCAGCCTCACTCATCCGGACCGGCTCTACTGGCCGGATGCCGGGGTAACGAAGGCCGGGCTTGCGGATTATTATACCGAGGTCTGGCGGCTGATGGCGCCCTTCGTCGTCAACCGCCCCCTTGCCCTCGTGCGCGGGCCCGACGGCATCGAAAAACCGCTCTTCTTCCAGAAACACGCCTGGAAAGGCATGACCCGGAACGTGGTGCTGGTGAAGGACCCGGCCGATCCGGGCGAGGAATATATCTCGATCCGCGATCTCGACGGCCTGCTCGGCCTCGTGCAGGGCGCGACGCTGGAGGTCCATCCCTGGGGCTCCAACCTCGACGACTGGGAAAAACCGGACATGGTCAATATCGACCTCGATCCCGGCGAGGGCGTTTCCTGGACGGAAATCATCGCCGCCGCCCACGAGGTCAAACGGCGTTTCGAGGAAATGGGGCTGGCGCCCTTCGTCAAGACATCCGGCGGCAAGGGCCTGCATGTGGTTGCCCCCGTGAAGCCGAAGGCCGAATGGCCGGAGGTGAAGGCGGCGATGAAGGCGCTTGCCGACGGCATGGCCGGCGACACGCCGGACAAATACGTTTCGACGATCACCAAGTCGAAGCGCACGGGCAAGATCCTGATCGACTATCTCCGCAACGGCCGGGGCAATACCGCGGTCGCCCCCTATTCGACCCGCGCGCGGCCCGGCGCTCCGGTTTCCATGCCCCTTGCCTGGGATGAACTTGGCGGCGCGATCGGCCCCAACTACTTCACGGTGGACAATACGCCCGCCCGCATCGCCCGGCAGGCGGGCGACCCCTGGGGCGACTTCCGCAAGGCCGAAGCGCCGATCGGGTTCGGCGGGAAAAAGCAAGGCCGCTGAAGGTGCGCCGCGCTGCATCCGTCCGCCCTCCCTCCTCCCTTCATGGGAAGACGGGTGCCCGTCGGCATGCCGGTCCTCGATATCGGGACGACATCACTTCCGCGGAGCTTTCCGCTCCGCCTCCAGGCTTTTCCTGAGCGCGGCCGTGATGTCGATGACGTTGCTCGGCCGTTCCGGCGCCTGCTTCCCGCCGCGCTTCACGGTCTTGCGGCCTTTCCGGCGGGCGGCGATGATATCGAGCAGGCGATCCTGGACCGGATCGTCCGCCATCGACGCCTTCCAGTCCTCGGTCCGCTCCCCGATGATCTTCTTCATCATGGCCAGATGGCCGGCATCCGGCTTTTCGCCGGGCACCTCGGCGGCATATTCGTCGGCGTCGCGGATTTCATCGCCGTAGCGCAATGTCCAGACGACGATCCCCTTGTCCTTCGGCAGCAGGAGGACCGCCCGCTCGCGCCGGTACATGACGAGCCGGGCGATGCCGCCGGTCCCGGTCTTCGCCATCGCCTCGCGAATGACGGCGAACGCCTCCGCGCTCACCTCGTCGTCGGGCGCGAGATAATGCGGCCTGTCATACCAGATCCATCCGATCGAATTGGCCGGCACGAACGTTTCGACATCGATCGTGCGCGTGCTTTCGAGCCCCACGTCCTCAAGCTCCTCGTCCTCGAAGAGCACGTAGTCGTTTTCGCCCCTGGGATAGCCCTTGACCTGATCCTCGTCCTCGACCACCTCACCGGTCTCGGCATCCACATAGCGGCTCAGGACCCGGTTGCGGGTCTTCCGGTCGATATTGTGGAACCGCACCTTGGCGCCCTCGGAAACGGCCGGCGTCATGGTCACCCGGCAGGTCACCAGCGAGAGCTTCAGATAGCCTTTCCAGAACACGCGCGGCGCCACGGCGGACCTCCTTGTTTCCACAATTAACCCGCGGCAGTGCGGCTTGGTTCCGGAACAAACCTCCGGGAAAAACCGTTTGCTTTCACGCCAGCAGCACAGGAGGGCATCCCATGGGCATGAACGGAACCCCAAACATTCCAAAGAAGGGATGGGACAAGAAGACCGCCCAGCGCTCGGCGCGTGCGAAACATGAGACGTCGGAACTGGAAGAACAGCTCAACGAAGGGCTGGAGGACACTTTTCCGGCGAGCGATCCCGTCTCGGCCACCGTGACATCCATCCCGGCCGGCACGCCAAAACCGCCCGGGCACTAGACAATTCTGAAATCCGTTGGAACAATCGGGGCGGCTTCCTTGATAGGAAGTCGCCTGTTTCATTTGTCCCCTGTGACTTTTTCGGGATATCCCGAACTGGCCATATTGCTGTAATGACGATTGCAGCGGGGCTTTGGGCGGAGCGAATACCCTTTTCGGCTGGTTTTGCCGATATAGTTATACGTCAGAGGTCGGGATGACGAAGCAAGATATTCCGGTTGCGGAACAGGAAGTCAGAATGGGACGGCGGGTCAGCCGCCAGGTCTCCGTCCTGCTCGCCGAAATCGAGAAGGAAGAAGTTCCCGATCGCCTGCTCGAACTGGCGCGCGAGCTTCAGAAGGCGCTCAACGAAAAGATCGACGGCCAGGCGGACTGACGTTTTTCAAAGCTGCGTCGAGATGATGTTGTCGGTGCGCACCCGGCCGCCCACCACGCCCCGCCGGCCATCCGCCTCGTAGCGTCCGCTCTCGTCCTCGATCACCGTGTAGAGCTTTTCATTGCGGAAGGCGCTCGCCATGTCGGTCGAATTGCCCTCCGCAGGCGAAGCATCGATTTCGGTGAAATCCAGCTCGGCATCGCTCGCGACCAGCCGGGCGTCCCCGGCGGTCCTTGCCCGCACCACCACCTCGCCATGCGGCGGCGCGTTCTGCCAGTTCGGATCGTCGGGGGCGGCAAGCGGCACCAGCCGGTAGATCTTCAGTTTCTCCCGCATCTTTCTCTCCTCGGACAATCGGGCCGATACCTGTCGCAACGCGATCCGCGCCGCAGAGGTTCCCCGGCCGCACGCCGGAACTTCCGGCACGGCTTTCCTGTTCCTGATCGTCACCGGCATGAAGACCGATATGGAGGAAGCCATGGAAGACCCGCATCATTGCCGCCATCTTTGCGTGGACATGCAGCGGATGTTCGCCGAGGATACGCCCTGGCATATTCCGTGGATGCAACGGGTTCGCGAGCCGGTCGCGGCGATTGCCGGCGCCTGCCCGGCCGAAACGATCTTCACCCGCTTCGTACCCCCCTTGAGGCCCTCCGACGCCTCCGGGAGCTGGCGCGGCTACTACGAGAAATGGTCGATGATGACGCGCGGGCGGCTTGGCGACGGGATGGTCGACATCCTTCCCGAGCTGCGGGCGATGGTTCCCCCCGCGAGCGTCTTCGACAAGACGACCTATTCGCCATGGCTCGATGGCCGGCTGCACGCATTCCTGCGGGGCCAGGGTGTCGATACGCTCGTCATCTCCGGCGGGGAGACGGATGTCTGCGTCCTCGCGGCGATCCTCGGAGCGGTCGATCTCGGCTATACGATCGTCCTCGTCAAGGATGCGATCTGCAGCACCTCCGACGAGACCCACGATGCGTCACTCGCGCTCTACGGCCGGCGTTTCTCCAACCAGCTCCGCCTCTGCGAGGCGGATGAGGTCCTGCGCTGGTGGAAAGGGCGGGACTGACCTGCGAAACCCCGCATCCGCACGGCGGCCGGCAGGTCGGGAACTTTCCGGAAAGCCCACTGTTAGGGGCCTCGCAAGACCTCGTTGAACACCCACAAGACCCAAGGAGAAAGCCATGGCCAGCAAGACCCTCGACGACCTTTTCCATGAAACCCTCAAGGACATCTACTACGCCGAACGGCAGATCGTGAAAGCTCTTCCGAAGATGGCGCGCGGCGCCCAGGACGAAAAACTGAAAGCCGCCTTCGAAAAACACCGCGAGGAAACCGAAGGCCAGATCGAGCGCCTGAAACAGGTCTTCGAAATCCTCGGCAAGCGCGCCCAGGGCAAGACCTGCCCGGCGATCGACGGCATCATCGAAGAGGGCGAGGAAATTCTCGACGAGTTCAAGGGCAATCCAGCGCTCGACGCCGGCCTTCTCGCCGCCGCGCAGGCCGTCGAACATTACGAGATAAGCCGCTACGGCACGTTGCGCACCTGGGCCCGGCAGCTCGGCCTCGGGGACGCGGTCACGCTTCTGGAACAGACGCTGGCCGAAGAAAGCAGGACCGACGAGGCATTGACCGGCCTTGCCAAATCCGCCGTCAACATCGCCGCCCGGAAGGCCGCTTGAGCCGGAGGCAGCGGGACACCCTCGTCCTTGCCAGGAAAGCCCGGTCGGAGGCCGGGCTTTTCCGGCTTTGAACCCTCTTCGGCAAAGAAGGCGGGGTTACAAGCTGTGATGATAGGACGCAGACGAAATGCCATCTACAATATGGACCCGGGCCGTTGCATAGGTGATCATATCGCAGTATTTTCCGAATGGATGTGTCTCCTTCCCGGTGGCGACAAAACAATGTTCGACTGACGGAAATTCCGCCCCGGGCAGATTTTTGAGTTCATGGCCGGGTGTTGTTGGCCGAGTTGCGATTTTTCGTTTGAACGATGGAACTTTTTTGCGCTGCACACGTTTGGGGCGCTTGGGCGAATGGAGACAATAATGTCGGACTCCGAGGAAGAATGGATCAGAAAGCGGGCATACGCTTTGTGGGAAGAGGAAGGCTACCCGACCGGCAAGGACAGGGAGCATTGGGAAAGGGCGAAGCTGGAGCATGCAACGCTTGGCCCCACGGCCTCGAAGGCGACGCCGCCTTCGCGGAGCAGGAAGACCGCGGCAGCGGTGAAGCCTCCCAAGGCCGCAAAGGAAGCAGCGCCGAAAGCCCCTAAGACCGCGGCGAAAACGGCCGCATCCAAGCCCGCCTCCACGAAGGCTGCGCCTGCCAAGTCTGAGCCGGCTAAGTCTGAGCCGGCCAAGACCGCCTCCAGGGCTCCTGCCGCCATTCCGGCAACGGTCGCACCGGCCAGGAAACGCTCCGGCACCAAGAAGGTACCGGCCGGCGAATAGCGCCGCCCGTCCCGTACTATACCAGCACGAGTTTCATGAGTTGCGGTGACTTCGCTTGTCGCGGCGACGGGTTTTATTGTTCCGGAAAATCAAAATGACATTTGTGTCTGAACTCCGCGCGAATCCCAACCCGGACGGGAACGTTGGCAGCGTCCGGAATGTTCTGCAGGGTGACGGCCGCCCCGTGGGCGCATTGCGGAGACAGGCATGATGAACGCTCACGCCCCGATCGATGACACGCACCGCGACCAGCGCGGCCTGACGGGTCATGCAGCCGAACCGGCCCACGGGGTGCCAGCGCCGCCGCATTTAAAGGTCCTCTCGGTCACCTCCGAGATCTTCCCGCTGGTGAAGACGGGAGGTCTTGGGGATGTCACCGGCTCCCTGCCCAAGGCGCTCGCGCCGCTCGGCATCGAGACCACATCGCTGATTCCCGGATATCCCGCGGTGATGCAGCAATTGAAGAGCGCCATGCCGCTCGTCACGTTCGAAAGGCTGCTGGGGGAAAGGGCTTCGCTCCTCCACACCCGCGCCGAGGGCCTCAGCCTCTTCGTGCTCGATGCGCCTGCCCTCTACGACCGTCCGGGCGGTCCCTATGTCGGCGACGACGGGGCCGACCACCCCGACAACTGGAAGCGGTTTGCGGCCCTTTCGCTTGCCGCCGCCGAGATCGCCGACGGCGTCCTGCCCGGCTGGCGTCCCGATATCGTCCACACCCACGACTGGCAATCGGCGCTCGCATCCGTCTACATGCGGGAACGGGGCTCCTCGCTGCCGGTCGTGCTCACCATCCACAACCTGGCCTTCCAGGGCCAGTATCCGGCAAGCCGCCTGCGGGACCTCGGCCTGCCTCCGGAGGCCTATTCCATGAACCGCATGGAATATTTCGGGGATATCAGCTTCCTCAAGGGCGGGTTGCAGACGGCCGATGCGATCACCACCGTCAGCCCGACCTATGCCCGGGAGATCCTGACGCCCCGTTTCGGCATGGGCATGCACGGCGTGCTGAACCAGCGCGTCTCGATCCTGCGCGGCATCGTCAACGGCATCGATCTCGACGTCTGGGACCCGTCCTCGGACCCGCACCTGCCGCGCACCTACGACGTCAACAGCCTGCGCCGGAAGCGTGAGAACCGCGCGGTGCTTCTTAAAAGATTCGGCCTCGACGCCACGCGGGACGGCCCACTTTTCTCGGCGGTCAGCCGGCTCACCTGGCAGAAGGGTTTCGACATGTTCGCCGAAACGGCGGACGAGGTGATCCACAACGGCGGCAAGGTCATCGTCTTCGGTCAGGGCGACCGGGAGATCGAGCAGGCATTGCTGAACACGGCCTCGCGCTTTCCCGGCCGCATGGCCGTCCATATCGGGTATGACGAGCCGACAGCCCACCTGATCCATGGCGGATCGGATGCGATCGTGCAGCCTTCGCGCTTCGAGCCTTGCGGGCTTACCCAGCTTTACGCGCTGCGTTACGGATGCGTGCCCGTCGTGTCGCGCACTGGCGGCCTTTCCGAAACGATCATCGACGCCAACGATGCGGCCATGTCCGCCCGCGTGGCGACGGGTTTCCAGTTCCATCCGGTGACGGCGGACGGACTGCGCCTGGCGTTGCGCCGGGCGCTGCATGCCCATGCCGACCCGAAGATGTGGGCGCGACTTCAGAACCAGGGCATGAAGGCGAAATTCTCCTGGGAACGCAGCGCCCAGCAATATGCCGCCCTCTATGCCAATCTGGTGCGCAGGCCCGGACAGATATCCGCCCCCGACCTGCGCCGCGCCGCGCTCTAGTCAGCGGCGCGACCCAAGGTCATCAACCCCATTGAAACGACGCATCATGCCTGCCGGAGATCGATCCCGATTTGTCAGGCCGATGCTGCATCAGGCCTTCCGATGGATGATCCGATACGCACGATGATTGTCATGGATGCCGGACACTCCCGCTTCCAGTTCCGAATGGGCGCGCTGATCCGTTGCCGCGACCACATTCTCATTCACCGCAACATTGCCGATCCATACTGGGCGCTTCCGGGAGGCCGGGTGGAGTTCCACGAATCCACCCAGCAGACCCTCGCGCGGGAGATCGAGGAAGAGATCGGATGCGAGGCAGCGGTCGGACCGCTGCGCTTCGTGATCGAGAACTTTTTCGAATTGTCCGGGCGAGAAGTCCACGAAATCGGCTTCTATTACGATGCGGCGCTTTCCCACCCCCTTCCGTTCCACGAAACGGACATCGTCCACCGCGTCCGTGACGGCGAAGCCGAGCTGGAATTCCGCTGGATTCGTCCCACCGCGACAGCATTCGACGAATACGATCTCAAACCTTTCCCGCTGCGGGCCTTGATCGCCGGCATGCCGGGCGGCATCGCCCATCTGGTCTATCGCGATCAGGTCGGCTGAAATATCCCAGGGGCTCCTTCACGGCCTGCGGAAAAGCGCCAGGCTGCGGCCTTCGAGTTCGAAGTCCTTTTCCCTGGTGATCACCTGGCCACGCCTGGCGGTATCGGACGTGGTGAGTTCGAGCACCCATCCGCCCTCGCCGAATTGCGGGATGCGGAAGGGAACGTTGCCTTCGAACGGATTGAAGAGCAGCAGCACATCCGACCAGATGCCCTCCCGGCCTTCGAGATCGCGCCGGCCGATATGCAGGCCGAGCGTGGTGCCGTCGTCCCAGTGCTCGGGCTTCTGCTCGCCGCCTCCGGCATTGAACCAGTTCACCTCCATGCCGTCGCGCCAGTTTTCACGCCGCAGCAGGGGTTGCTCCTGCCGCAGCCGGATGAGGCTGCGGGTGAATTCGCGCAGGTCCTCGCAGCTCTGCGGCAGCTCTTCCCAGTGCACCCAGGAAATGTCGCTGTCCTGGCAATAGCCGTTGTTGTTGCCCATCTGGCTGCGGCCGAACTCGTCGCCGGCGAGCAGCATCGGCGTGCCGTGCGAGAAGAAGAGCGTCGCGAGGAAATTGCGCTTCTGACGATCCCGTATGGCGTTGACGGCCTCGTCGTCGGTCGGGCCTTCCGCGCCGTAGTTGTAGCTGCGGTTGTCGTTATGGCCGTCCTTGTTGTCCTCGCCGTTCGCCTCGTTGTGTTTCTCGTTGTAGGAAACGAGGTCGTTGAGCGTGAACCCGTCATGGGCGGCGATGAAATTGACGCTCGCCCAGGGGCGCCGGCCGCGCTGGTCGTAGAGATCGCCGGAACCGAGCAGGCGGGCGGCAAAATCGTTCGAGACGTTGGTGCCCTTCCAGTATTCGCGCACCGTATCGCGATATTTGTCGTTCCACTCCGCCCAGCCGGGCGGGAAGCCGCCGACCTGATAGCCGCCCGGTCCGATATCCCAGGGCTCGCCGATCAGCTTCACCCGGGAAAGCACCGGGTCCTGCGTCATCGCGTCGAAGAAGCCGCCGCGCTGGTCGAAACCTTCCGGCTCCCGGCCGAGGATCGTGCCGAGATCGAAGCGGAAACCGTCGACATGCATGTCCTCCGCCCAGTAACGCAGGGAATCCATGACGAACTGCAGGACGCGCGGATGCGAGGTGTTCACCGTATTGCCGGTGCCCGTGTCGTTGATGTAGTAGCGATGCCGGTCGGGCATGGTGCGGTAATAGGAGAAGTTGTCGATGCCCTTGAAGGAAAGCGTCGGGCCGAGTTCGTTGCCTTCCGCCGTATGGTTGTAGACCACGTCGAGGATGACCTCGATGCCGGCGTCATGGAAGGCCCACACCATGTCGCGGAACCCCTGAATGCCTTTCGGGCCGTAATAGCGGGGGGCGAGCGCGAAGAAGCCGAGTGTATTGTAGCCCCAGTAGTTCCTGAGCCCCTTGTCCAGCAAGTGCTGGTCGTCCGGAAAATAGTGGACCGGCATGAGTTCGATGGAATTGATGCCGAGGCTCCTGATATAGTCGATCGAAGCCTTGTGCCCCATGCCCTCGAACGTGCCACGGAGTTCTTTCGGGATTGCCGGATTGAGCTGCGTGAAGCCTTTCACATGGGTCTCGTAGACAATCGCCGCCGGCCATGGGATGTCCGGGCGGTTCCGGTCCTGCCAGTCGAATTCGTTCGGATCGATGACGCGGCATTTCGGCATGTAGGGCGCGCTGTCGCACCGATCAAACGTCAGGTCCTTGTCTTCGTGCCGGAGATCGTAGGCGAAATGCGCCTCGTTCCACTCCACGTCGCCGACGAGTTCGCGGGCATAGGGATCGACGAGAAGCTTGCCGGGATTGAAGCGGTGACCGTTTTCCGGCTCGTAGGGTCCGTGCACGCGGTAACCATAAAGCGCGCCGGGCTTCAGCCCCGGCACATAGCCATGCCAGATCTCGTGCGTATATTCCGGCAGTTCGAGCCGCGCGATCTCCGTCCTGCCGCTGCTGTCGAACAGGCAGAGCTCCACCCGTTCGGCATGGGCCGAGAAGAGCGCGAAATTGACACCTTCGCCATCGTAATTTGCCCCGAGCCGATGCCAGTAGCCGGGCTCGACGACGAAGCTGTTCGATTTGGAATCCATGCAGCACCTGTTCAGAAGTTTCGCGGGTTAATGGTGCGGCACAGCATTTCGTTCCCGGCGCCCTGAAAATCTACGGATTGGTCTTCGCAGGGGGAGGGGCAGACGGAGGGGCAGGCGCAGGAGAGGCCGCGGGCGGATTGCTGGTCGTTCCGGAGGGCGCGTTGGACGGGCTCTGGCCGCCCGTACCCGTCTGCGGCGTCGGGTCCCTGTCTGCCGGAGCGGTGGCGTCGGGCTGTGGCGCCGGCGTGTTGTCGACCGGATCGCTTTGGTTTTCGCCGCTGTCGCCACAGGCGCTCAGGAACGCCACGGCGCTGAGTGCCATGATCAAACGCTTCATTTCCTGTCCTTCCCTATGCGTGGGTCGAATGCGCGGCGGCGGGCATCGAGCGCAACGACCTTCTCGACGGCTGCGACATCCTCCGCCGCCACGGGAACCGGATCGTTGGCGATCGCTTCCAGCACTTCCGGCGCCAGCGCACCCTTGCGGATCACGTATTCCAGGGCTTCGCGGGTCTGGCGCTCGGCTTTCAGTTGCGCATAAAGGGCCAGGATCAGGCGATCGCGGACATCGCGCCCGTCATTTCCCGCTGTCGGTCCGGCAGTTCCTGCCATGGCAGCCTCCATCTTCTCATCGGGCTCCTTGCTCACCGGGTCAACTTTTGGTCGGTCGGATTGTTCCCTCCGCCGGCACCTCCCCTATCTCCTTCAGGAAACGAGACCGGAGGAGGAGAACGCCATGTCCGTGATGTCACCGGAGGAATTGGAAGGGCGGCTGAACGCCCATCGCGAGCTGCTGATCGAGCTTCTGGCCGCCATGATCGGCGGCGAGGTCACCATCACCGCCTTTCTGCGGCGGCTGAGGGATGATGCGACCTTCAAGGACAACGAGGAAGATCCCGGCGTGGAGCCGGGGGAGGCATTCGCGATCGAGAATTCCTCCGCCCGAGAGGTGCGCGCCATCCTGGAAGCGGCGCGCGCCCGGGCCGAAGCGGACGATCGTTAACCATGCCAATTCATATTTATGACGATCCTGCCACGTTTATGGCCATTTCATGGAACTAGGATGGGACTTTCACGTTCATTCACCACCGATGCGAATGGAGGCGTCTATGGTCAGGGAATGGGTGGAAGCGGCGGGCTTCGTTCTGGTGATTGCGGCCTGCTACATGATGGTTATCCCGGTCTGACGCGAAGCTCCCGGGGAGGAGAAGCGCGGCCCTACGGCCCCACGCTCTCGCGGCTGGCAAAGAAGGCCGCGAGAGCGGCAAAGTCTTCTTCCTTCAGCTTCGCCGCCACTTCGATCATGAGATGGCTGAAGGAGGAACCGCCGCGCACGCCGGCATGGAAAAGCTGGAGCTGGCGCGTGATATAGGCGGCGTTCTGGCCGGAAATGCGCGGATAGGCGGGATTGCCGCCGGGTTTTTCATGGCAGCTCAGACAGGCGGGAAGCTTCTCCTCCGGCCTTCCCTTTTCAGCGAGTTCCCTTCCTTTTTCGACCAGTCGAGGGTCTGCCGGAATGCCCTGGCGCGGCGGCCGCGCCTGCCTGGCGTAGTAGCTTGCGAGCTCCGGCAGGCTGTCGTCGGGGAGCGCGCCGATCGCGACTTCCATGATGCCGCTCGGCCGCTGCCTTTCGGCGAAGGCGCGCAGGCTGTTGAGCAGATAGGCCTCCTGCTGGCCCGCCAGCCGCGGGATGATGCTGTTGCCGTTCAGCCGCTTTTCCGCGTGGCAGCTCTCGCAGGTGATCGGCAGCGGCGAGACTTCGCCCGCATGACCGATCCCGTGCAGGCCCGAGGCCTGCAGGTAGGCGTTCGTATCCATCTCCGGCAGCTTGCGAAGGAAGGCGACCATCGCCCAGACCTCGTCGTCGCGTGCCTGCGCCGGCCAGGCCGGCATGCCGGTGAAGCGGACGCCGTGCTTGACGATCTGGAAAAGCTGCGCGTCGCTCCATGTCGGCGCCACCGTCTTCAGGTCGGGCGGCGGCGGCAGCATGGCGAGCACCGCATCGGACCGGCCCTGCGCCGGCGAGCCGTGACAGATGGCGCAGCCGGTTTCGAAATGACCGGCCGCAGGCGGCAGCAGTTCCGGATTTTCAAGGCTCGGCACCGTTATGGAAAGGGCCGCGGTCCGTATCGAATTCCGCATGACCCAATGCAGGAACCAGTTGGTGATGGGCCAGTGGCCGGAACTCGCCCCGACCCCCATCAGTCCCGACCACGCGAAACCAAACCCGAGAAGCGGCAGTATGATCACCAGCGCGAGCAGGTGTCTCCAGCGGATCGTCATCGGCCACTCCTCCCATCGGCCTTAAGGAACCTCGGCATACAATACAGGCATGATCCGGCACGGCGGGGGCGGCCCCGGCTCCGTGCGGCGGAATTCCGGCACGCCACCCTTCCGCCCCATGAAGCAGCATCAGCTCCTGGGCCGATCGAGCGCCTGAAATCATCCTGATCGAGCGCGATCCTGACAGGTTCGATGGACGTGAAGCGGCGCAAGCACCGCTCCACCGTGTGGCGGGATCGGGCTCCGGCCCTCATGCCGGAACGAGATCGAAGAAAAGCCCGCGGGCAATGGGCGGCAACACGCCGGCGGCGATTTTGTTCCAGGGCCGGAGATAACATTCTGTAACACCATGTCAAAAAGTTGGAACGAATCCACCGCGCGGGGGTTTGCCATTTCGTGAGGGGGCAAATGCCCCCGTTCGCGACGGGAGACTATCATGCGACACTTTTTCGAGATGCTCAGGAAAAGGCTGAAGAGACGGCAGGAGAAGAAAGCGTTTGCCGTCGAACACCCGGAAGAACTGCAGGTTGTCGTGCCGGACGCCGTCGTCCTGCCGCTGCCCAAGGCGCCGCGCGAGGAAATCAGCGTTCCCGCCTCCATCAACGGCCGGGATCTGTCCACCGGACGTCTTTGAACATCCCATGATCTCGATCCATGAGATGCGACTGAGAGGAGTACCGAATGACCGCAATCGAATCCGCCTCCATCCTGATCCTTGCGACCAATGGCTACGAACGTTCCGAACTGCGTGTCCCTCTGGACGAGCTGCGAAAACGCGGCGCCGACGTGAAGATCGCCTCGATCAAGACCGGTGAGATCAAGAGCTGGGACAGGACGGATTGGGGCGATACCGTTCCGGTCGATCTGGAAGCAAGGAATGTCCGCCCCGAGGAATTCGATGCGCTCGTGCTGCCGGGCGGCCGGATCAATCCCGACCTGTTGCGCGCCAGCGAGGACGCTGTCCGCGTCGTGCGCGACTTCGTCAAGAGCGGCAAGCCGGTCGCGGCCATCTGCCATGGCCCGTGGCTTCTCGTGGAAGCCGATGCATTGCGCGGCCGCAAGGCGACGTCCTACCCTTCGATCCGCACGGATATCCGCAATGCCGGCGCCTCCTGGAAGGACGAAGCGGTCGTGGTCGACGAGGGCATCATCACCTCGCGCTCGCCTGCGGACCTGCCGCAATTCGTCGACAAGATCGTCGAGGAAGTCCGGGAAGGACGTCACAATCGCCGGGCTGCCTGAATTGCGCCGGCCCGGCTTCGCTCGCCCGCTATCCCTCGCGGGCGGCCGTCGCGGACGCATCCGAAACCTCCCGCAGAAACGCCAGCAGGCGTCGCTCGGCCGAGCGCAATCCCTTGGGACCATCCGGCGCGCGCCTGTCGACCATCACCTTTTCCAGCGGCGCGGTGTCTTCGGCCAACGCAAGAATGCCCGGATGGATATAGCTTGACCGGCAGACGGCGGGCGTATTGTGCAGGGCCTCCGATGCCGCCCTGGCCATCGCCTTGATCCTGGGCCGCCGCTCTTCCCTCTCCACGGTCTCCCATGCCTCCATGAACGCGGCGAGGCTGCCGCCCCATGTGCGGAATGTCTTGGCCGAAACGGCAAACCCCGCGGCCTTGGCCAGATAGGCGTTCAGTCTTCCCGAATCGACGGGATGTGGCACGCCCTGTTCGTCCGGCCAGGAAAAGAACTGGCGGCCGGGCAGATCGGCGATCTCCTCGAGGATGCGCTGCAACCGAGGATGCCTCAACGTATGCCGGACGCGCCTGCCGCCCTTGGCGGTGAACCGCAGCAGGATCGTATCGCCCGAGAATGTCATATGCCGCTTGAGCAGCGTTGTCGCGCCATAGGTCCTGTTTTCCCTGGCATAGGCGCGGTTGCCGACGCGCAGATGCGTCGCATCCATCAGCGCCACCAGAGCGGCGACGACCGTGTCGGACTGGTCGGGACCGAGCGCCAGGTCCCGCTTCACCCTGCGGCGGACGCGCGGCAGGGCCTCGCCGAAGCGGACGAGCTGGTCGAACTTCCGCTCGCTGCGGAAGCTCTGCCAGTCGGCATGATAGCGGTATTGCTTGCGTCCCCGGGAATCGTAGCCCGTCGCCTGCAGATGCCCGCGCGGGTCGATGCAGATCCAGACATTCTCATAGGCCGGCGGCAGGCCGAGCGCCGCGATCCTGCGCCGTTCCGGCTCGTCCGTCAGTATTCTCCCGTCGGGCAGGCAATAGCAGAACCCCCTGCCCCGGCGAAGCCGCCGGATGCCGGGTTCCGTATCGCTGACATAGGTGAGTCCGGTGGTTTCCAGGGAATCCCGGCCGGTATCGAGTGTCGAGGAGCGTGCATCCATCGCCGCTTAACGGCAGAACGGCGTCTTCGTTCCGGCAGCCCGCCCATTCGGTCAGATGGCGATATCCTTGAGGCTTTCGGCCC
Organism: Neorhizobium puerariae; assembly: GCF_042429745.1. Lineage (NCBI taxonomy): Bacteria > Pseudomonadati > Pseudomonadota > Alphaproteobacteria > Hyphomicrobiales > Rhizobiaceae > Neorhizobium > Neorhizobium puerariae. The sequence continues at coordinate 136,136 of NZ_JBHMAA010000013.1, forward strand.
CCTCGCCCCGTTCGAAGGCTGAACGCGGCGCAGTCAATATCCATGAAAGCCCTTCGGGCCGGAAGTCGACCTCGACCTGCCCCGAAAAGGCAGCCGACGCATGGCGCTTGATGATCGTCGTGCCGAAACCGGTCCGTGACGGCTCATGCACCGGAGGACCACCCTTTTCCTCCCAGATCAGCCGAAGCTTCGGCTCCTCGCCGTCGGCCTCCCCGGGCACGTCGGCCCAGGCGATGCGCACCTTGCCCGACGGCACGGAAAGCGCTCCGTACTTCACGGAATTCGTCGCGAGCTCGTGCAGGATGAGGCCGAGATTCTGCACCGCTTCCGCCTTGAGCGTGAAATCCGTCCCCTGCAGCTCCACCCTGTCGACCACTTCCGCAAAGGTGCTCATGTGGATTTCGATCACCCGCCGGATCGAGACGCCGGCCCATTGCTCCTTGGCAAGCGCTTCGATTGACTTGCCGAGCCCCTGGAGGCGGTTGCTGATCGCCTTCTGGAACTCCTCCATCGTCGTGTCCTGCCGCGCGAGCTGGCGCATCATCGCCTGAACGAGCGTCAGGATGTTCTTCGTGCGGTGCACGAGTTCGTGGAGGATGAGATGGATGCGGTCTTCCGCCTCGCTCCGGTCGAAGGAGGCGTTCGAAAGCGCCACCGCCACCTGGTTCGCCTCGCGGATCTTGGTTTCCACGGGCGGGACGATCTCGCCCTTGCCCATCCGCTCGGCCATTTCGGCGATCTGCCGGATCGGGATGCGAAGCTGGCGTCCGACGAGCCAAGCGATCAGCATGGCGGCGGCGAGAAAGATGGCGCCGCCCAGGATCAGCTGCCGCCATGTGGTCAGGATGGTCGCCTGCGCCGCGTCGATCGGCCCCCAGACCACGGCTTTCCAGGTCCAGCCGGTGATCTGCGCATAACCGTACATCTGCTTCAGGTCGCCGTCGACATCCTCGATCGTCCCCTTGAAGCCGGTCATCAGCTTCAGCGTATCGGCAGGGAAAGCGGTGCCGGACGGCAGGGCATTGTCGCCGACGGAGGTGACCACATGCCCCGACCCGTCGACCACGGCGACAGTCCAGCCGGCGGAAAGCCCCTCCGTGGAGATGAGCTTCTGCAGGTCCTCGGCATTCTGCGTGATGATCATAGCCGCGCCCGAATAGGAAATCTCCTTGGGCAGCGGCATGCTGATGTTGAAGACGTGCTTTCCGCTGGTGGTGCCGAAAAAGACGTTGGAAGCCTCCGTCACGCCCGTGCGCAGCACCGATTCGAGCGCCGGCACGTTGGATACCTTGTTCAGCGGCGTGCCGTAGGGAACCCGCGTGTTCAGCCGCTGCTGGCCGTCGGCGTCGACGACGAGGACATAGAGCGAGTTCGACCGCAGGCTGTTCTGGGTGCGGTTGTGGAAGGCTCGGAGATCGCCCCTTTCCAGCTCCGGCGAGGTGACCAGAAGCCGGAGCGTCGTCGCCATGTCCTGCAGCTCGCGATCGACCGTGCGGGCGATGAGCTGCGCATCCTCGGCGGTCTCGTTCGCAAGGATGGAGCGCTCGTTCGCTTCGAGCTCCATCATCAGGTAGGTCACGAAAACAAGCAAAGGCAGTGCGACGCCGGCCGCGAGAGCAACCAGATAAGCGCCGATCGGCGCTGTTGGGAAAAACCGCGAAATCCTAAACATTCCGCGCGCTTACCCCAAGAAAACGATGCAGGCGCCCGTGCCACCTGCTCTCGAGTTCATCCTAGCATCCCGCCCTTTGCTAATATAACTAGCGGATCTTTTCTAACTGCTTTTCGTGGCGGGGCCAAGGATTGATTGCTTGCGATATGTTTTTCTCCGGGCGTGGAACGGCCTCTTCCGGTGGAAAATATCGAGCCGGGGCCGGGCCGCCCGAACGCGGTCCGGCCATCGCCGCATGCCGGGTCAGATGGTCGTCGAACCGGTCAGGGTGTCGGTAGGGGTGTTGTTGACGCGCAGGTTGTTCTGCACATGCCGCACCCCGGAAACATCGTCCACGAGATCTTCCGCCCGGCGCTTGTCCCAGCGGCTCGAAACGAAGCCGTCGAGCGTCACCTCCGCCTGCTTGACGGTCACCGCGATATTCGACGCGTCCAGCACCGGATCGTCGCTCAGCCGGTCATTGACGTCTTCCTCGATCCGGGCGTCGGACCGCTGATATCCTCTCGGCCCCTTGCCGCGATGCTCGTCCATGGCGCGGCGCTGCCGGGCGTCCTCGTCGCCGAACCAGGAGGCCGTCTCGTCGCCCGCCCGCTCCATGAAGCCACGTCCGCGGCCATGGTCGTCGGCCCCCCGGAAGCGATATTCCGGTCCATGGCCGTAACGATTCCCGGCGCCGTAGTCCGCGCCGTAGCGGTCGCCATAAGCCTGGTTCACGCGGCTGCGGCCCGGTTCGTAGCTGAAGGAGGACGGCCGGCCGCGATAGGATTCGCGCGCCCAGGCGCCGGAGCGCTCATTGTCGGCATAGCCGCCATCATAACCGCCGTCATAGCCGAAATCGTCGGCCGCCCATTGTTCGCCCCGGCTATGCCGGGAAAAGCGCGACCGGTCGCCTTCGCCGCGATCCGGGTCCCGGTCGCTGAAGGAATTGCCGCCGAAAGAATTGTCGCCGCTACGCTGGTAGTCGCCGAAACCACGAACATAGCCGGTATCGCCCGGACGGTAATCGCCGGAGGATTCGCGGGAAAAATTGCGCTCGTCCCGCATGCGGTCATTTCGATACCCACCCGACTGGGTATGGTTTCCGTTAGCCATGGTCTGTCTCCTCGATCTGGATTGGTCCCGTTCCGGAGGGAACGCAGACCGAACCTCCCCTCACCCGGATTGTTCCGGCATTTGCGAGGATTCCGTCGGAAGACAGCGCGGCGGCGGGCGCCGATGAACCTGCGCCGGCAGGAAGGCCGGCGCGGCGAACGTCAGTCGATGCGGCTGGTGGTCTGCGGATCGAAAACCACCGCCTTGTCGAGATTGAAGGAGAACGGGAATTTCTGGCCGAGTTCGACCAGGACGTCGGAGCGGGTGCGGGCGGTAAAGCTTGCGCCATCGAGCCTGCCGGTGACGAACGTGTCCGATCCCGTGGGCTCGATCATCGTCACCTCCGCCTCGATCCGGGCGATGGAGCGCGCCTGCGGGTCCGCAAGGCCGGCATCGGTGATCGCTTCCGGCCGCAGGCCGAGGATGACGTCCTTGCCATCGGCGAGGTCCGCCGTGACGGACGGCGGCATGGCGACCTTGGTGGTCTCGTTGCCGAACAGCACGATGCCTTGCTGGCCGCCGGCATCGGAAACCCTGCCCTTCAGCATGTTCATCGCCGGCGACCCCATGAAGTCGGCAACGAACAGATTGGCCGGACGGTTGTAGATTTCCGCCGGCGTGCCGACCTGCTGGACCATGCCTTCCTTCAGCACGACGATCTTGGTGGCGAGCGTCATCGCCTCGATCTGGTCGTGCGTCACATAGACGATAGTGGCATGGGTGTTCTGGTGCAGCGCCTTGATCTCGGCGCGGACTTCGACGCGCAGCTTGGCGTCGAGGTTGGACAGCGGCTCGTCGAACAGGAAGACGCGCGGCTGGCGCACCAGCGCGCGGCCCATGGCGACGCGCTGCCGCTGCCCGCCGGATAGCTGGCTCGGACGGCGCTTCAGAAGATGCTCGATCTGCAGGGTCTTGGCGACCTGCTTGACCGCCGTCTCGCGGCTCGCCTTGTCGACACCGCGCATTTCCAGCGCGAATGCGATGTTCTCCTCCACCGTCATGTTCGGATAGAGCGCATAGGACTGGAAGACCATGGCGATATCGCGCTTCGACGGATGCAGGTCGGTCACGATCTGGCCGTCGATGACGATATCGCCGGAAGACGGCGGCAGGAGACCGGCGATCGCGTTGAGCAGCGTGGACTTGCCGCAGCCGGAAGGACCGACGAGAACGAGGAAACCGCCCTTTTCGAGGTCGATGTCGATCCCCTTCAGGATCTCGACATTGCCGATCTTCTTGCGAAGGTTCTTGATTTCAAGAAAGCTCATGAGAGGTATCCCTGGGTCAACCCTTGACGGCGCCGGCCATCAGGCCGCGCACGAAATAGCGTCCGGCGACGATATAGACGAACAGCGTCGGAAGTGCCGCGAACACGGCCGCCGCCATGTCGACATTGTATTCCTTGACGCCGGTGGAGGAGGAAACGAGATTGTTGAGCGCCACCGTCATCGGCGAGGATTCGCCGCCGGCAAAGGAGACGCCGAACAGGAAGTCGTTCCAGATGTTGGTGAACTGGTAGATGATCGTGACGACGATGATCGGACCGGATGTCGGCAGCAGGATGCGCCAGAAGATGCGGAAGAAGCCAGCGCCGTCGATCATCGCGGCCTTGATCAGTTCATCCGGAAACGCCTCATAATAGTTGCGGAAGAATAGCGTCGTGAAGCCGAGGCCGTAGATCACATGCACCATGACGAGACCCGCCGTGGAGTTGGACAAGCCCATGAAGCCGAGCAGCCGCGCCATCGGGATAAGGACCGCCTGGAACGGGATGAAGCAGGCGAACAGCATCATGCCGAAGACGATCTTGTGGCCCGGGAAGCGCCACTTGGTGAGCACATAACCGTTCAGCGCGCCGAGCAGGGTCGAGATGACGACCGCCGGAACCACCATCTTGATGGAGTTCCAGAAATAGCCCTTGATGCCGACGCAGGAGACCCCGATGCAGGCCTCGCCCCAGGCCTTCACCCAGGCCGCGACCGACGGTTCCCTCGGCAGCGACAGCATGTCGCCGCCGCGGATCTCGTCGAGGGATTTCAACGACGTCGTGAGCATGACGTAGAGCGGCAGCAGGTAGACGACCGCAAGCACGATCAGGGCTGCATAGATGAAATAGCGGGCGGTGCGCGCCGAACCGGCGCTGACGGTTTCCTGTGTCGCGCTCATTGATGCTTCTCCCGCAGTTCCGAATAGAGATAGGGCACGATGATCGCCGTGATGCCCATCAGCATCATGACCGCGCTCGCCGAGCCGACGGCCATCTGGTTGCGTGTGAAGGTGTAGGAATACATGAAGGTGGACGGTAGCTCGGTGGCATTGCCCGGCCCGCCGCCGGTGAGCGCGATGACCAGGTCGTAGGACTTGATCGCCATGTGCGCGAGCACGATGAAGGCCGACAGGAAGACGGGGCGCAGCAGCGGGATGATGATGCGGCGATAGATGGCGATGGTTGACGCGCCGTCGATCTGCGCGGCCTTGACGATCTCGCCGTCGATGCCGCGCAGGCCGGCGAGGAACATCGCCATGACGAAGCCCGAGGCCTGCCAGACGCCGGCGATGACGACGGTGTAGATCGCCATGTTCGGGTTGACCAGCCAGTCGAACCGGAAGCTCTCCCAGCCGAGATTGTGCATCGTGTGCTCAAGCCCGAGACCGGGGTTCAGGAACCATTTCCAGGCCGTGCCGGTGACCACGAAGGAAAGCGCCATCGGATAGAGGAAGATCGGCCGCAGCACGCCTTCGGCGCGGATACGCTGGTCCATGAGGATGGCGATGAACAATCCGATCGCGATGCAGATGCCGATATAGAGGATGCCGAAGATCGCGAGATTCTGCATGGCCACATACCAGTTCGGCTGCGACCAGAGGCGATAATAGGCGTCGAAACCGCCCCATTTGTAGACCGGCAGGATGCGCGAGGTGGTGAACGAGAGATAGACCGTCCAGAGGATGAAACCGTAGACAAAGATGAGGATCACCGCGAACGAGGGCGCCAGCACGATCTTCGGCAGCGCGTTGCGCAATCCATCAGCAAAGGTGCGGCCCTGTCTCTGCGGCGTCCCCTCGGGTGTCAGGGCAGGCACCGGCTCGATTGTCGTCATCATGACCTCCGGTAGGGGAGTAGAGGAGTATCGATTGATACCGCTGCCCATGAGCCCCCCTCACCAACAAAATCCAAGACTTGGCTTCGCCAAGATCTTGATTTTGTAGCTCCCGCCAAGGGAGAGGCAGAGCGTCGAGCGTGCGGTACCGTTATCTTTCCCTTGTGGGAGAGACTTTGGAGCGATGGCTGAAAGCCAGAAACCGATGAAATCGATTCAGCGAACAAAGGCCTGAGCACATCCCTGCGCGAAGGCTATCCGCCGCCTCGGCTTGCAAATCGCAAGTGAGGGGACCGGTTCAACCAATCCCCTCACCTCATTTTTCAACTACCCTTACTTGGCAGCCTTGACCGCTTCCGGCAGGCGCTTCAGGGCCTGTTCGGTGGTGAGCTGGCCGTTGAGGTGCTGGGTGATCACGTCGAGCATGGCTTCCTTGATGGCGGCCGGCTGGGCGTAACCATGGGCCAGCGAGCCCATCAGCGTGCCCTTGGAGGAAGCTTCGGCGAGGTCCGCCATGCCCTTCTTGCCGCAATCGTCGAACTTCTCGTTCGAGACGTCGGTACGGGCCGGAACGGAACCCTTGACCGTGTTGAAGGCGATCTGGAAGGCCGGGTCCTCGACGGCGGACGCCATCTTCAACTGAGCCTTTTCGGCGTCGCCGCCAACGTCGAACATCATGAACTGGTCGGCGTTGAAAAGCACGGAACCCTGGGTGCCGGGGAAGCGGATGCAGACGAAGTCCGTGCCCGGCTTCTTGTTGGCGCGCAGCCATTCACCCTTGGACCAGTCGCCCATTTCCTGGGCGCCCGCCTTGCCTTCGATGACCATGGCGGTCGACAGGTTCCATTCGCGACCCGAGAAGTTCTGGTCGAAATAGGTGCGCAGCTTCGACATGGTGTCGAAGACCTTCTTCATCTGGTCGCCGGAGAGAGCTGCCGGATCGAGATCGAGAACGGCCTTCTTGTAGAAATCCGGACCGCCGGTCGAAAGAACGACGGCTTCCCAGAGCGTGCCGTCCTGCCACGGAACGCCGCCATGGGCGAGCGCGGTGATGCCCTGGGCCTTGAAGGCATCCAGCAGCGCGATGAACTCGTCGATATTGGTCGGAACCTTGCCGCCGGCCTTGTCGAGCGCCGCCTTGTTGATCCACAGCCAGTTGGTGGAATGGATGTTCACCGGAGCGGCGATCCAGTGGCCGTCATACTTGGAGAAGTTCTGCAGCGCGGCCGGAATGACCTTGTCCCAGCCTTCCTTCTTGGCAAGGTCGTCGAGATTGGCGGCGACGCCCATCTCCGCCCAGTCGCGAAGGTCGAAGCCGAGAAGCTGGACGGCGGTCGGCGGATCGCCGGCCGTGACGCGGGCGCGCAGCGCCGTCATGGCGGCGGAGCCGGCACCGCCGGCAACCGGCATGTCCTTCCAGGTCACGCCCTGCTTCTGGAGGTTTTCCTTGAGCACGTTGAGAGCCGCGGCTTCACCGCCGGAAGTCCACCAGTGCAGGACTTCGACCTGCTCGGCGGCCTTGGCGGCACCGGCCGTCATCGCGATGAGAGCCGCACCGGCGGCGAGTTTGGTGATCGTTCGAATATTCATTGAGAATCTCCCTTTGCATCCGGGCTCCTCTCCGGATATGGCGATTTATAACGATATAAACGCGGTTGATGTCAACCCACGAGGAGGATTTTTTGCACAGCTTGACGGCACGATTAACCCAATGAAAAATATGAATTATTTTCGTTCGGCCGAAATTTTCCTCAGGAATCGAGAAAAATTTCTGGCGCCTTTCGAAAAATTTGCAACGATGTAGATGAGGCCCGTTCCGGTTCTGGAGCTGAGTGGAGGAAGAAGAGGACATGCCGCTGGAGGACCTGGAGGACAAGGGTCAGCGGGCGATGCCGGACCGGATGGCGGAGAAATCCGGTCCGGATACGAAGCCCACCTTGAGGACGATTGCCGAACTGACGGGGCTCGCCGTCACGACTGTGTCGCGGGCGCTGGCCGACGCGCCGCAGATCGCGCTCGAAACACGCCAGCGCGTGCGGCAGGTCGCGGGCGAGATCGGTTACCTGCCGGACCGGGCGGCGCAGCGCCTGCGCACCGGCCGCACCAATGTCATCAGCCTGGTCCTCGATCCGCACGAGGAAATCCTCGGCTACGCGACCTCGATGATCAACGGGCTGACCGAGGCCCTGCGCGGCACGCCCTATCATCTCGTCATCACCCCGCATTTCTCCGACACGCCGCAGATCGACCCGGTGCGCCACATCATGCGCAACCGGATGGCGGACGGCATCATCTTCACCCGGACGGAGCCCTCGGACGAACGGGTCAAGCTGCTGATAGAGAACAACTTTCCCTTTATCTGTCACGGCCGGACGGAACTCGCGACCGCGCACCCTTACGTCGACTACGACAATTACAGCTTCACCTATCAGGCCGCCCGCAAGCTGATCGCAGCCGGTTCGAGGAGGCTTCTCATCATCCTGCCGCCGGACCGCTTCACCTTCGCCCACCACATGCGGCACGGCTTCATGACGGCGGTGCGCGAGGAAGGCGTCGCGTTCGAGATCGCCAGAGGCGTGACGCTCGACAGCAAGTCCGACGATATCCGCGATTGGCTTTACCGCCGCATGGGCGAGCCTGCGCGTCCGGACGGCTTCATCTGCGGTGGCGAGGTATCCGCCCTTTCGGTCATGGCCGCCGCCTATGACCACCAACTCGAACTTGGAAAGGACGTGCGGCTGGTCGCCAAGCAGACCTCCGGCCTCTTCGACCAGGTCCGCCCCCGCGTGGAAACGATCTACGAGGACCTTTCCGAGGCCGGCCTCCTGATGGGCCGGCTGCTTCTCCGGCGCATCGCCGGACCTGTTCCCGTCCATGAATTGCAGGCGCTCCAGACGGTCTGACCGCCTGAAGCGCCTGCCGCGACCCGTCAGGAAAGGTCGCGAAGGTTCCAGCGCCGCGCGGATTTTTCGCGCGGCGCTGCCTGCGGCTTCTCAATCCTCTTCCTGGAAAACGGCTTCACGCTTGGCCTTGACGCTCGGCAAGAAGACGATGACGAGGACGAGTGCCGCAATGAAGAGGAGGGCCGCGCTGAGCGGACGAGTGACGAACGTGGACGGATCGCCGCGCGAAAGAATCATCGCCCGCCTCAGGTTCTCCTCCAGGAGCGGACCGAGCACGAAGCCGAGCAGGAGCGGCGCCGGCTCGCAGCGAAGCTTCGCCAGCACGTAGCCGATAAGCCCGAAGAAGGCGACGGAATAGAGATCGTAGACGTTCGAGTTGACGCTGTAGACCCCGATCGAGCAGAAGGCCATGATGATCGGGAACAGCACGTAATACGGGATGGTGAGCAGCTTCACCCACAGGCCGATGAGCGGCAGGTTCAGCACGACGAGCATCAGGTTGCCGATCCACATCGAGGCGATGATGCCCCAGAAGAGCGCCGGCTGTTCCGCCGCGACGTTGGGACCGGGAACGATGCCCTGGATGATCATCGCGCCGATCATCAGCGCCATGACCGGGTTGGCCGGGATGCCGAGGGTGAGAAGCGGAATGAACGAGGTCTGCGCGCCGGCATTGTTGGCTGATTCCGGACCGGCGACGCCGGCGACGGCGCCCTGCCCGAATTCCTTCGGGTTCTTCGAGATCTTCTTTTCGACCGTGTAGGACGCGAAGGCCGCGAGGATGGCGCCGCCGCCCGGCAGGATGCCGAGCACAGAACCGATCGCGGTGCCGCGCAGCACCGGCGCGACCATCGCCCGGAAATCCTCTTTCGAAGGCAGAAGGCCGCTGACCTTGGACATCAACACCGAGCGGCTTTTTTCGTTTTCGAGATTGCGCAGGATTTCCGCAATGCCGAACACACCGACCGCGACGGCTACGAAGTTCAGCCCGTCCGCGTATTCACGGATGCCGAGGGTGAAGCGCGGCGTGCCAGTATAGATGTCGGTGCCGACAAGGCCGAGCAGCAGGCCGAGCGCCACCATCGCAAGCGCCTTGACGATGGAGCCGTGCGCCAACGCGATCGAGGAAACGAGGCCGACCACCATCAGCGAGAAATATTCGGCGGCGCCGAACTGCAAGGCGATTTCCGTCAGCGGCGGCGCGAAGATCGCCACCAGGAAAGTCGAGACCGTGCCGGCGAAGAAGGAGCCGAGCGCCGCAATCGCGAGCGCCGCCCCCGCCTTGCCCTTGCGCGCCATCTGGTAGCCGTCGATGGCGGTGACGGCGGAAGAGGATTCGCCCGGCATGTTGATCAGGATCGCCGTGGTCGAGCCGCCGTACTGCGCGCCGTAATAGATGCCGGCGAGCATGATCAGCGACGAGACCGGCTCCAGCTGGAAGGTGATCGGCAGAAGCATGGCGATCGTCGCCGTCGCGCCGATGCCCGGCAGAACGCCGATGAGCGTCCCGAGCAAGACGCCGATCAGGCAGAAGAACAGGTTTTCGAGGGATGACGCGGTCGAGAAGCCGAGCGCGAGATTGCTGAAGAGTTCCATGGCTCAGAAATCCTAAAAACCGAGCCAGGGCCCGAAACGGCGGAACGGAAGGCCGAGACCGTAACTGAAGACGAGGACCGAAAAGACCGTCAGCGCAGCGGAAAGGATGACGGCGGTCAGCGGCTTCATGCGGCCCGACGCGAAGGAGGCGATCAGCGCGCAGATGAACAGCGCCGGCACGAAACCGAGCCCCCGCACGGTGAGCCCGAAGACGATCGGAGCCGGCAGGATGAACGCCATGCCGCGCCAGGCGATGTGGCCGATCGGCTCTCCCTGGACCCGGGCGGACTGGATCAGGATGACGACGCCGAACAGGACGAGGGCGCAGGCAAGGATGAAGGGGAAATATCCCGGCCCCATGCGCAGCGCCGTGCCAAGCTCGAGATCAAGCGACTGGAAGGCGAAGAACAGGCCCGTGGCGATCAGCAGCAACCCGCAGATCAGGTTGGTCATGTCGAATTTCAGGGAATTCATGGGATCTCCGTCGAAAATGGAGAGGCGTGGCTTGCTGTCTCTTCTCCCCAGCGGGGAGAAGTGCCGAGCGAATGCGAGGCGATGAGGGGGCTCCGGCGAAGCCGGAGCCTGAAAAGTCGCGCCTTCGGCGCCCCTCATCCGACCCTTCGGGCCACCTTTCCCCCTTCCCCCGCTGGGGGAGAAGGGGGAACTCGCGGACTATGGCATGCCGCGCTCGTCCGCAAACCTCAGTCCGCGTACTGGCCGGCAGCCTCGATGACCGGCTTCCAGCGGGTGATCTCGCCTTCGAGCTTGGCTTTCAGGGCCTCCGGCGTCGCATCCGCGTCCGGCGATGGCTTCGTGCCGAGTTCGGCGAAGCGGGCGTCGACGTTCGGGTCCTTCAGCGCCACCTTGAGCGCCTTGCTGAGCTTGTCGATGGCTTCCTTCGGCGTGCCCTTCGGCGCATAGATGCCGTGCCAGATGCCGACTTCCATCTGCGGCAACCCGGCTTCCTTGACGGTCGGCAGGTCCTTCAGGACGTCGAGGCGCTCCGGCGAGGTGACGGCATAGGCCTTCACCGTGCCGCCCTGGATCTGCTTGGTCGTATTGGTCGTCTGGTCGCACATGATGTCGACCTGGCTGCCGAGAAGATCGGTCATGGCCGGGCCGGTGCCCTTGTACGGAACCGTGACGAGCGGCGTCTCGATCGAGCTCATGAACAGCATGCCGCAGAGATGCGAGGCGGCCCCGATGCCTGCATTGGCGACGGTGACCTTGTCCTTGTTCGCCTTGGCGTATTCGATCAGGCCCTTAAGGTCCTTGGCCTCCATGTCCTTGCGGGCGAGCAGGGTCATCGGAACGTCGGTGACGAGGCCGACATATTCGAAGGCGTTCAGCGTGTCGTAGGGCAGCTTGCGGTAAAGGGTGGCGCTGGTCGCCATGCCGATGTGGTGGAGCAGCACGGTATAGCCGTCCGCCTCCGCATTCGCCACGCGACCGGCCCCCAGCGTGCCGCCGGCGCCGCCGACATTCTCGACCACGATCTGCTGGCCGAGGTCCTTCGACATGGCTTCGGCGACGAGCCGGGCGACCGTATCGGTCGGGCCGCCGGCGGAGAACGGCACGATCATGGTGATCTGGCGTTCCGGGTAGCCCGCGGCATGGGCGGAAGCGGAGAAAAGCGAAAGTGCCGCAAGAGCGGTAGCGCCGATGACGGCGTTCATGATTTTCATCGGGGTCCTCCAGGATGAAACATATGGCGTGGCCGGCGCTCAGGTCTCCTCCGGCGCCAGCCTGCTCGCCATTTGTGCGAAGGCATGAAACGCGCGCAATCGTTGCGAAAGTCCTGGAACAGCATTTCTGCCGATGTCGCGCCGCAACATGGGTGGATTCGGAAACAACGCGGACAAAGCATGGGTGGATTTCCACCCATCGGACCAAGATCAGCCGTCCCGATCGTCCTGAGCCAGGTGTTCCGGACCGAGCAGCTTCTTGTCGAGACCGTATTTCTGCATCTTTTCGTAAAGCGTCTTGCGCGAGATGCCAAGAGATTCGTAGACGGGTCTCAGGGCGCCGCCATGGGCGGCGATCTCGCCGGCGATGATATTGCGCTCGAACGCGGCAACCTTGTCGGCAAGCCGCCCCATCCCGTCCCTGGCCCCGTCCTTCACCGCGCCGGCCGCCTCGCCGGGCTTCGGGTCGAGGCCGAGCACCAGCCGGTCGGCGGCGTTGCGCAGTTCGCGCACGTTGCCCGGCCAGTCGCGCTGGGCGACAGCCGAGATCACATCGGCCGGCACATCGACATCCTCGCGGCCGTAACGCGCCGCCGCCTCCCTGACGAGTTGCAGGAAAAGAAGCGGGATATCCGCCCGCCGCTGCATGAGCGACGGCACATGGATCGTCGCGACATTGAGCCTGTAGAAGAGATCCGCGCGGAAACGCCCTGCCGCCACCTCCGCCTCTAGATCCACCTTGCTGGTGGCGATGAAGCGCACGTCGAGCGGCACCGTTTCGTTGGAGCCGAGGCGGGTGATCACCCGCTCCTGCAGCACGCGCAGGAACTTCGCCTGCAGGTCCACCGGCATCGAGCCGATCTCGTCGAGCAGGATCGTGCCGCCCCGGCCATGCTCGAACTTGCCGTAGCGCGGCCGAAGGGCGCCGGGGAAGGCGCCGGCCTCATGCCCGAAAAGCTCGCTCTCGATGAGGTTTTCCGGCAGCGCCGCGCAGTTGATGGCGATGAAGGGCCTGCTGGCGCGCGGGCTGACGTCGTGAAGCGCGCGGGCCACCACCTCCTTGCCGGCGCCCGTCTCGCCGATGATCAGCGTATCGGCATCGGCCGCGCCGATCGCGCGGATGCGGTAGCGAAGGTCGACCATGACCTGGGTGCGGCCGGGCAGCCGGGCCTCCAGGTCGTCGCGCTTGCCGGCAACGGCCCTCAACCGCCGGTTTTCCAGCACGAGGCCGCGGCGATCGAGCGCGCGGCGGATGATCCCGGCGAGAAGCTGCGGCGTGAACGGTTTTTCGAGGAAATCGTAGGCCCCTTCCCGCATCGCCTTCACCGCGAGCTGCACGTCGCCATGGCCGGTCACCAGGATGACCGGGATTTCCGCATCGAGTTCGCGAACCCGGTGCAGCAGGGTCATGCCGTCCATGCCGGGCATGCGGATATCGCTGACCACGACGCCGTCGAAACCGAAGCCGGCAAGCTCCAGCACATGGTCGGCGTTGGAGAATGTCTGCACCCCAAGGCCGAAGAGTTCCAGCGCCTGCGCCGTCGAGCGGCGCAGTTCCTCCTCGTCGTCGACCAGAAGAACCCTTTGCCCGGTCACTCGGCAGCCTCCAGAAGATTGCCGTCGGCGACCTCGAGCTCGATGAAGAAGACCGCTCCGCCATCGGGATGGTCGGCGACGCTCAGGCTGCCGCCGAAGTCCTTGACGATATTGTACGAGATCGAAAGGCCGAGGCCCAGCCCCTTGCCGACGCCCTTGGTGGTGAAGAACGGGTCGAAGATGCGTTCGCGGATGGCGGCCGCGACCCCCGGCCCCCGGTCGCGCACCGATATCGCCACCTTGTCTCCCGCGCGGCCGGCGGACACGGTGATCCGGCGGTCGCCGAGCCCTTCGACCGCATCCGCCGCATTGGTGATGATGTTGACGAGCACCTGCTGAAGCCTGACCGCGCCGGCCTTCACGGCCGGGATGGCCGGATCGATTTCCACCTCCAGCGTCGCATCGGCGGCCTTGAGGCGGGCAGCGATGATTTCCAGCGTGTCCCGCATCGCGTCGTCCAGCGCGACCGGCCCGAGCTTCTCGTTCGGCTTGCGGGCGAAATTGCGCAAGTGCCTGCTGATCGACGCCATGCGGTCTATGAGGGCCGAAATGCGCCGGACATTGTCCCGCGCCTCCTCGGTCCGTCCGAGGTCGATCAGCACGCCGGTCGTCTCCGCATAGGTCTTGGCGGCGGCGAGCGGCTGGTTGAGCTCATGGGAAAGCGCCGCCGACATCTGGCCGAGGCCGGCGAGCTTGCCCGCCTGGATGAGGTCCGCCTGCGTCTGCCTGAGCCGCTGTTCGGTCAGCCGCCGCTCGGCGATCTCCTCCTCGATGCGGCTGTTGACGCGGGCGAGATCCGAGGTGCGCTCGGCGACGCGGCGCTCGAGCTCGTTGCGGGCCTCCGCCTGCAATTGCATGCGCTCGTTCAGGCGGGCGCGGCGCTGCATGATGATGGCGAGCGCCAGGCCCGCCAGGCAGAGCGTCAGGAATGCGGCGATCGTCGCCGTCTGCGCCTGGGTGCGGACGGAACTGGTGTCCATGAGAACGTTGACGGTCCAGCCGGCATCCGGCATCGGATGCGACACGACGAGGTATTCCTTCTCCGGTCCCCCATCGGCGATCATCATCACGTCGCGCCCGGCAAAGCTGCCGCGCCTCACCGGCAATTCACGAAGCCTGGCATCCGCATAGCGGCGCGAGGCCTCGGTGCGGGCGATCCGCTCGGGCGTCAGCGGCAGGATGCTGGCATAAAGCCATTCCGGACTGCCGGTCATGAAAATGATGCCCTCCGGATCGGCGACGAAGATGCGATCGTCGCCACCGCCCCAGCTATCCTCGATATTGTCGATATCCACCTTGAAGACGATCACGCCGCGGATGACGCCGCCGATCTCGATCGGCGAGCCGAAATAATAACCGCGCTTCAGTGAGGTCGTGCCGAGCGCATAGAAGCGCGACTGCCGTCCCGAGACCGCCTCCTGGAAGTAGGGGCGATAGATGAAGTTCTCCCCGACGAAGCTCACGGGCGAGTCGTAATTGCTCGCGGCGATCGTCTCGCCGTCCAAGGTCATCACATAGATGTCCGAGGATTTGAGAAGCGCGTTGATCTCCTTGAGATAGACATTCGCCGTGGCCCGAAGGCTCGCATTGCCGGGATCGAGGACCAGCGCCTCGATGTTCTGCTGGTCGGCGATCAGCGCAGGCAGCGCCTCGTAGCGCTTGAGATGCCCGTTGAGCGCCGACACAGCAAGGCGCAGGGTCGTCCCCGCCTGTGCCTCGGCCTCGTTCATATAGCCGCGCGCCGCGATATCGCTGCCCTTCAGGACCAGGGCCAGACCGATCGCCGCAAGCGCGGCCAGCGGCAGAAGAATGCGATATCTCAACAGCCGGGCTCCTCCTCTTGCTGCTTCCTCCCCGATAGGCGGCGGCCGCCATTGTAATGCCTGCCCCGCCGATTTCCATAAAAAACCTGCCGGTCCTCCGGATGCGCCGGCCGGGATATCCTGCAATCGCGACGGAAGCAAACCTGGCTTTAGGCAAGTTTTGCTTGACCCGGTGCCCGGCCGGGAACAGTCTGAAGGCGGGTAGGACAGGCCGGTCGCAAAACGAGGCCGGCTGAGGGTGAAGAGGGCTTCCCATGGTTTACGTGCTTGCTCTGCTCATCGGCGTCATCGCCGGCCTTCGCGCCATGACGGCGCCGGCAGCCATCGCCTGGGCGGCCTATCTCGGCTGGCTCGACCTTTCCGGCTCCTGGCTCGCCTTCATGGGTTCGATCTGGGCCGTCGGCATTTTCACGGTGCTGGCGGTCGTCGAGCTGATCACCGACCAGCTTCCCTCCACGCCGAGCCGCAAGGTGCCGCAGCAATTCGGCGCCCGCATCATCATGGGCGCGCTGACGGGTGCCGCGTTGGGCATGCCCGGTTTATCAGCCGTGGGGATGACCTCCGTCGTCATCGGCGTGATCGCCGGCATCATTGGCGCCGTGATCGGCACCTATGGCGGCGCTGCGGTACGCGCAAAGCTCGCCGCCAGCTTCGGCAAGGACCCGCCGGCCGCCTTCATCGAGGATGCCGTCGCCATCGTCGGCGCCTATCTCGTCGTCGCGGCATTGCCGGTCCCGGTCACGCCATGAACGCTTTCGACGCGATCATCATCGGTGCAGGACAGGCCGGCCCGTCGCTCGCCGGCCGCTTCAACGACGCCGGCAAGACGGTTGCGATCGTCGAGCGCAAACATGTCGGCGGCACCTGCGTCAACACCGGCTGCAAACCGACCAAGACGCTCGTCGCCAGCGCCTACGCCGCCCATCTCACCCGGCGCGGCGCGGAATACGGCGTGGTGCTCGACGGTCCGGTGAAGATCGACATGCCGGCGGTGATGCGGCGCTCGCATCAGGTGACGCTCGACTCCCGCCACGGCAACGAGAGCTGGCTGGAGGGCATGCCGAACTGCACGCTGATCCGCGGCCATGCCCGTTTCGAAAGCGGCAATACCGTGCGGGTCGGCGATGAACTCCTGACCGCGCCGCGGATTTTCCTGAACGTCGGCGGGCGGGCCGCAATTCCCGATTTTCCGGGCATCGACGACGTGCCCTATATGACCAACAGCGATATCGTGTTGCTCGACCGGGTGCCGGAACACCTCGTCATCGTCGGCGGCAGCTATATCGGGCTGGAATTCGCGCAGATGTACCGCCGCTTCGGCGCGGCGGTGACGGTCGTCGAGAAGGGCCCGCGCCTCATCGGCCGCGAGGACGAGGAGATATCGGAAGCGGTCCGCGACATCCTGGAAACGGAAGGCATAACGGTTCGCGCCGGCGCGGAATGCATCCGCTTCCGAAAGCATGAAAACGGCGTCGCGGTCGGCGTGAACTGCACGGCGGGCGAGCCGGAGGTGATCGGGTCGGATATCCTGCTCGCGGTCGGCCGCCGCCCCAATACCGACGATCTGGGCCTCGACAAGGCGGGCGTCGAGACGGATGCACGGGGTTATGTCAAGGTCGACGATCACCTTGCGACCAATGTCGAAGGCATCTGGGCGCTGGGCGACTGCAACGGCCGCGGAGCCTTCACCCACACCGCCTATAACGACTTCGAGATCGTCGCGGCGAACCTCTTCGACGGCGGGAACCGCAAGGTCTCGGATCGGCTGCCCGGTTACGCGCTCTATATCGACCCGCCGCTCGGCCGCGTCGGCATGAGCGAGGCGGAGGCCCGCAGGGCCGGAAAGAAAATCCTCGTCGGCAGGCGGCCGATGACGCAGGTGGGGCGCGCGGTCGAAAAGGGTGAAACGCAGGGCCTGATGAAGATCGTGGCCGATGCCGAGACGGGGCTGATCCTGGGCGCCGCCATCCTCGGCACCGGCGGAGACGAAGCGATCCACGGCGTGCTCGACATGATGAATGCCGGCGTGACCTTCGACACCCTGCGCTGGGCGGTTCCGATCCACCCGACGGTCTCGGAATTGTGGCCGACGGTCGTCCTCGGGATGCAGCCCACCTGAACCTCTTCCGGACACATCTAAATTTTTACCAGTCGCCTAAGGAGACCCTCAAGCATTTCCGTTTATGAACACGGGCAGGGTCCCCTGTTCATGACGGAAGCAGATGTGCGGTTTTGCTGGTTTCATTGGTGAGGCATATGGTTCCGGGCACCCGGAAATGTTGCTGGCATCCATGGCGGGGGCGATCGCGCATCGCGGACCGGACGGACAGGGCGTGTTCGCCGCGCCGGGAATAGGCCTCGCCCATGTGCGCCTCTCCATCGTCGGGCTTGCCGATGGCCAGCAGCCGATGACCGACAGCGACGGCCGCTTCACCATCGCCTTCAACGGCGAGATATTCAATTACGTGGAACTGCGCGATGAGCTGAAGGCCTGCGGGGTGGTCTTTCACACCGGCAGCGATACGGAAGTCCTGCTTCAGCTCTACGCGATCCATGGCGAGGCCGGTCTGTCGCGCCTCAACGGCGATTACGCCTTCGCCATCTGGGATGCGCGCGACCGCCGCCTGCTGCTCGCCCGCGACCGGATGGGCGTACGGCCCCTCTTCCATGCCGAGCACAAGGGAACGCTGTACTTCGCCTCGGAGATCAAGGCGCTGCTCGAAGTGCCGGGCATCGAGGCCGAACTCGACCCCGTCGCGCTCGACCAGATCTTCACGTTATGGGCGCCGATCCCGCCGCGTACGGCCTTCCGGAATATTTTCGAGCTGGAGCCGGGCCATCTGATGATTGCCGAACGGGGCAGAACCACGATCCGCCCCTATTGGACGCTCGACTTCCCCGACATCGGTGACCACGCCGCAGCCGATCAGGCCGCCAGGGAAGAAGAGCTGAGAGCGCTGCTGGCGGACGCGACGCGGCTGCGCATGCGCGCCGACGTGCCGGTGGGGGCCTATCTTTCCGGCGGGCTCGACTCCTCGCTGATCACCGCGCTTGCCGCACCCATGGCTCCGAACGGCCTGAACACCTTTTCGGTGACGTTCGACGACGCCGAGCATGACGAAAGCGCCTTCCAGATGGAGGTGGCCCGGGCGCTCGGCACGCATCACCGCGCCATCGCCTGCGGCCCGGCGGATATCGCGCGGAACTTTCCGGACGTGATCCGCTTTGCGGAAAGACCGGTGCTGAGGACCGCTCCCGCGCCGCTCTACCGACTGTCCGGGCTTGTCCGCGACGCCGGCATGAAGGTCGTCCTGACGGGCGAAGGCGCCGACGAGGTCTTCGCCGGCTACGACATCTTCCGGGAGGCGCGCGTGCGCCGCTTCTGCGCCCGGCAGCCGGGATCGAAGATCCGGCCGCATCTCTTTCGCAAGCTCTATCCCTACCTGCCGGGGCTGAAGCAGCAATCGGCGGATTATCTCGCCGCCTTCT
Source organism: Neorhizobium puerariae (assembly GCF_042429745.1). NCBI lineage: Bacteria > Pseudomonadati > Pseudomonadota > Alphaproteobacteria > Hyphomicrobiales > Rhizobiaceae > Neorhizobium > Neorhizobium puerariae. Next base: position 155,093 of record NZ_JBHMAA010000013.1, read on the forward strand.
TCGGCGCGGGCGGCGATGCGGACGGCGATCCGCTCTTCTCGCACCGGCCGCGCTTCCGTTCGACGGCGGCCACGAAGATCTTCTATTCCGACGACCTGCGTTCGACGCTCGGCGCCTACGACGCGGCCGAGGAACTGGCTTCGCGCCTTCCGGAAAATTTCGGCCGCTGGCACCCGCTGCACCAGGCGCAATACCTCGAAAGCCGCTTCCTGCTGCCCGGCTATATCCTGTCGAGCCAGGGAGACCGCGTGGCCATGGCCCATGGCGTCGAGGGCCGCTTTCCCTTCCTCGACCACCGGCTGGTGGAATTCGCAAGCCGCCTGCCGCCGGGCATGAAGCTCAGGGGGCTCGAGGAAAAGCACATCCTGCGGCGCGTTGCGCAGGACCTGCTGCCGGATGTCATCACCAGACGGCCCAAGCAGCCTTATCGCGCGCCCGACAGCCGCTCCTTTGCCGGCGGCGAGGAGCAGGCCTATGTCGCCGAGATGCTGGGCGAGCGGGCGATCGCCGCCGCGGGTCTCTTCAACGCCCGCGCCGTGGCGCGGCTTCACCAGAAATGCCGCATGCAGCCCGTCGCCGGCTTCCGCGACAACGCCGCCTTCGTCGGCATCCTGTCCACCCAGCTCTGGCTGAAGGCGTTCGGCGCCGGAAAATCGACCGACATCCGCGACGCCGACGCGGCCGGCGGCGACGGGAGACAGGCGAACATTGCGACGGCGGAGGCCGGCCAATGAACCTGCTGCCCAACTCGCTCCTGAACGGCATCCCTCCGGCCGTCCCGGTCGCCCGCGAACCCGCGCGCGGCGTCCGCTCCATGCAGGTCACCGACCTTCCCTCCGTCGGCCGGCTCTTCAACAAGGCGTTCCGCAGGAAGAATGAGGAACCGCGACAGGACCTTCTCGACTATCTCGACCATGTCTTCCTGAAGAACCCGGGATATGCGCCGGAATACGGCAGCATCGTGCACGAGGACAATGCGGGCCATATCGACAGCGCGCTGCTTGCGCTTCCCATGTCCTTTCAGGCCTCGGGCCGCCGCATCACGGCCCGGCTTCTCTGCGCCTTCATGGCGGACGGCAAGCCCGGATTTGCGGGCGCCGCGAAACTGGCCCGGGCGATCCGCCTCTCGCGGCCGGACCTCTGCTTTTCCGACAATGCCTCGCCCACGAGCGCCGATCACTGGACGACGGGCGGCGGCTTCGTGCTTCCCGTCCAGAGCCTGGAGTGGCGCCGCACCTTCCGGCCGTTCCAGGCCGGTGTCGACCGCCTCGGGGAAAGGCTGCCGGCCAGCCGGCATCTGCCGCTCTCCGCCCTGCTGCGGCCGGCCGATGGCGTTGCAAGACGCCTAGTCGGCGCCTGCACGCCCGCGATGCCGCCGGGCACGGCTTCGGCGGAGGCAGGCCCGGACGATTTCTTCGCCTGCGCCCACCAGATGACCGAACGCTTCGCCATCCGGCCCGACTGGTCCTACGACGAACTGCGCTGGCTGATGGAGACGGCGGCGTCGAACAGGCTGCTCGGCCAGCTTCGCTGCAAGCTCGTCATCGATGGCAGGGGCGTCACCATCGGCTGCTATCTCTTCTTCGGCCAACCCGGCAAGGTAGCCCATGTGCTCAACATCCTCTGCCGCGCGGGCCGGGAACTCGACGTCGTGGGGCATATGTTCGCAGACCTCGCGGCGTCCGGCTACGCCACGGCCCATGGCATGGCCCAGCCCTTCCTGATGAATGCGCTGATGCGCCAGCGGCAGATGAGCTTCAGGCACCGCGGCTATTTCTGCATGGTCACGCAGCATCCCGACATCCGGGAGGCGGCGATCCGCAACGACATATTCGTCGGCGGACTTGCATCGGAGAGCTGGAGCCGGCTGGTGACCGACTTTCGGTGAGAAGCGACCGGCGGAGCGGGATATCGCACCGTCTTCCGCCGTCGCCGATCCGCATCGTCGACCGGGCCGGCCATGGATCAAAACCGCATTTCGCGGGTTCTCCTTCTGACGGAAACGATCAGGAGGAAGACCTGATGGCAATGCCAGCTCGAAGCACATGGGCGGCGCAGCCCGCGGAAAAAACAGCGGAAACGGCGCGATGACCGACATCGACAGGAATGTTCTTCCCGAAAACATGGTCCTCTCCAACCGCGACAAGGCGCAGCACTCGCGGGAGCGTGGACTGGATGGCAAGGCGGTGCAGACCGAGCAGTTTCACGACCACGAGGCAAACCATCTGGACGACTGAGGGAACACGCCCATTCACGACTGGTTGAGAAGCGGCCCGGAACCGTCCGCGCAAGGGGCGATTGGCGTTCCTCCCTTGCAAAGGGGCGGATAAGGAGTACTCTTTTGCCATCGCCAGCTATGTATATGGGCGCCGGCGACTGGAAGACAGGAAGCGCTTTCGCCCCCATGCCAATGGAGGCCGAAAAGATGAATCCGGCAACTTTGAGCAACACTTTCGAGCCAAGCGAACTGGCATTTCTCAAACGCTTTTTCGACGATCTCTGTACCGAGCGCGGACTGGCCGGCGGAAGCCTCGCCGCCAACGATCTCGCCGCGCAGATCATCCAGCTTTACCAGCAGGGCGTACGGGACGAAAAGGACCTGCAGATCCGGCTGGACAGCGCAATGCTCGCGAAAAACTGAGCTGCATCGCGCATCGCACCCTTGACGATCCCTATCTCTTGGCCATCAGGTCCCGCTCGTCCCGCATCAGGAAGATGCGGGTGATGGAGTCGAGATTGGCTTCCAGCCAGTCCGCCATCGCCACTTCCTCCCCGAGGATACTTTCGAAGACGGCCTTCGCCTCCTTCTCCTCGAGTTCGTCGGCCGCGGCGATCAGCACACGGTAGTTGGCGATTTCCAGATGCTCGAAGGCGTAGCTCGCCATCGCACCCTTGACGATCTCGTCGCTGACCAGCATGCCGCCGACGCCCTGTGCCTTGGCGGCAAGCCTTGCCGCCATGTCCTTCAGGGTCACGGCGCCGCTCCAGCCGGAAAAGCGGTCGAGCAGATCCTTCAGCGCCTGGGCATGCGCTTCGGTCTCGTGAAGATGCTGAACGATCCGGGCCTTGAGGTCCGGATAGCTCTCGATCCGGCGCGACTGGTCGATCAGCATGGTGATCCCCTGCTCTTCCATGGCATGCGCCGCGCGAAGCCAGGCCAGGAAATTGTCTCGGGCATGTGTCATTCGCATCTCCTTGCAGAACGGGGCTGCCCCTCGGGAAACAGAGGGCGCCCCTGGCGGATTTCAAGCGTCGAAGACCTTCAACCTGCGGCACCGGCCTCGGGAACCGGACCCGTTTTCCGGCGGCCCGACGCGGGATTCGATGAATTGAAACGTCTTTTGCGCGCTCAGCCGGAAGCGCGTCATGCCGATGGAACATTTGCACCCTCTCGCGAATTGTCCCGAAGCAGGTACAGATCGCAGGTTCACAAGTCATAGAGGCAAGATGATGACAAGGACAACCGGAGCAAATGCGATTCTGGGAGCGATCGTCGTGGTGCTCCTGTTGCTGGCGGTCGGTTATTACATCCGGGGCAATTCGAACGAAACGGCGCAAGGCCCCGGCGCTCCCGCTGCCACGGATACGGTTCAGACACCGTCCGCCCCGCCGCATGAAACCGATCCGGCGAGCACCGGTTCGACCAATCGCTGACGGGCGCTTGCGAGGAACAATCGCCATGCCGGGCGGTTGGGGCCTGAGCAACAGGAGTGTGCTCATGATACCTGATCCTCGCGAACCCAGCGAACAACCGCCGATGCCGGCGCCCGTCTGGACGCCCGAGCCCCCGATCGAAGAGCCCGAGCCGGATCGCCTACCGGATGAGACGCCATTGCCCAATCCCGATGAAAATCCCAACCCTCCGGCCCATATGCCACCTGGCAGCCGGCCGGTACATTGAACGAAGACCGGCGCCTTGAGGCGCCGGGAGGCCAGTCATGAACATCCATCGACATACACATGTCCATCACAGCGAGATACGGACAGAGAACCGGGAGCAGCCGATGAAGCCCGGCCTCTGGAAACTGCTCGCCGCGGCAGCGCTCATCCTCCTCGCACTGGTTGCCGCCATCGAAATCTTCGGAGGTTACAACCGCAGTCTCATGGCACCCGGCTCACCGGGGCAGACGGAGCAGGAGTAGCTGTCAAACGGGCTCTCCCCCATTCCTGAAGCGAGAACGGCCCTTCGGGAACAAAGGGCAAAATTCGCACGTTCCCTTGTCACGCAAGCCCTTGTCACGCATGACGAGGTGGTGAGGTGGACACAACGACGCAATCGCCGTCCTTTCCGGAACCCGCGCTCCGGTTCGAGCCGATCATCCGGCCCGGCCGCAACGCATGGCGCAGCGCCAGGGCGGAAAGACTGGCCTTCCTGATCGACGGGGAGGATTATTTCCTCCGGCTGGACCAAGTGTTGCGGCAGGCCGAGCGGACGATCTTCATCATCGGCTGGGACTTCAATCCCGATATCCTCCTGCGGCCCCGCGACCCGGACGGCGAAACGCTCGGCGCCCTGCTCCGCAAGCTGGTCCGGGACAGGCCGGGGCTTGAGATCCGCATTCTCGTCTGGGGCATGGGACCGGTCTATTCCGGCAAGAGCCTCAGGATGTTCGGCAGGATGGAATGGAGCGACCATCCGCGCATTTCACTGCATTTCGACTTCGGCCACCCGCTGCGGGCCAGCCATCACCAGAAGATCGTCGCCATAGACGACAGGACGGCTTTCCTGGGCGGTATCGACCTGACCGCGCGCCGCTGGGACGACCGCGGTCATGCCGCGGCCAACCCGCTGCGCCGCTCCCCGGAGGGCGCGCCTTACGGCCCGCTTCACGACATGCAGACGATCGCGGCCGGCGAGATCGCGAGGCTGATCGGGGACGTGGCCCGGCGCCGCTGGAAGAAGGCGACCGGGGAGACGCTCGCGCCCCTCGAAATTCCCGGCGAGAAGCCATGGCCATCGGACCTTGCGCCCGCGCTCACGCAATGCCGAACCGGCCTTGCGCTCACCGAACCATGGAAATGGAAGGGCCGGCGCGGCCACCGCGAGGCGATCCGCCTCACTCATGACGCGCTGCGCGCCGCCAGGCATCATCTCTATATCGAGACGCAGTATCTTGCGTCTTTCGGCGTCGCCCGCACGCTCGCCAGACGGCTTCGCCGGCCGGACAGCCCGGAGATCGTCGTCCTCGTCACCCGGGAATCCCATGGTTTCCTGGAAAAGCTGATGATGGGACATAACCGCAACCGGCTGATCCGCCGCTTGAAGCGGGCCGATCGCTACGGCCGCCTGCGCGTCTTCTATGCCGTCGTCCCGGATGGCGAGGGCGGGGAACAGGAGATCATCGTGCATTCCAAGGTGATCGTCGTTGACGACCGGTTCGTGCGGGTCGGCTCGTCCAATCTCAACAACCGCTCCGAAGGACTGGATACCGAATGCGACCTTGCCGTGGAGGCGCATGACCAGACAGGCAGGCAGGCGATCCTCGCCCTGCGCGACGATCTTCTGGCCGAGCACCTCGATGCCGACCCGGCGGACGTCGCAAGGATCATCGCCGAAACCGGTTCCATGCTGGCCGCCGTCGACCGGTTGAACGTCAGGCCGCGCGGCCTCAGGGCCTTCGACGTCGATCCGGAAAAAGGCGAGACGAAATCCATGATGGGCACGGGGATCATCGACCCGAAACAGCCGTTCTGGCCGGTTCCGCTGATCCGGAACGGCCTCCGGCGCCTCTTCTCCCGCCTCTCCCGTCACCGTCTGCTCTGAGAGCCCTGCGCCGCGATGACGAGGAGCTCCGGATATGGCGCCCGGCGATCATGGCCCCTCCGCGGTACGCCACCGGCGGACGGGAACGAAAACGCGGCAAAGGTGTTCCCAGCGCTATGACCGCCCCGACAGATCCTCCACCCCCATACGGGCCCATACCCAGGCATCGTCTGAAAATCCTGAGCTACAATGTCCATAGTTGCATCGGCACGGATCGCAGGCTCGATCCCGCCCGGGTGGCCGAAGTCATCGCGGCCGCGGAACCCGATATCATCGGATTGCAGGAACTGGATGTCGGCCGAGGCCGCACCGGCGGCGTCGATCAGGCCCATGCGATCGCCTCTCTGCTGCGGATGGAGTTCCATTTCCACGCGGCCCTGACGGTTGCGGAGGAACGTTATGGCGACGCCATCCTGACCGCCCTGCCGACGAGGAAGGTCAAGGGCGGCGGACTTCCCTCCATCGGCGAGCCGCGCGGCGCGATCTGGGTGGAGATCCGCGTCGGCGATCACCGCCTGCAGGTGTTCAACACGCATCTCGGCCTGCGCGGCCGCGACCGGCTGAGCCAGATCGGAACGCTTCTGGGGCCGTCCTGGCTTGGAAGCCCCACATGCCACGAGAACCCGGTCGTCCTGATCGGCGACTTCAACGCGACCCCGTCAACCGCGACCTACCGGGCCGTTGGCCGCCAGATGACCGATGTTCAACGTCGCCTGAAGGCAAAACCCGAGGCGACCTTCCCGGCACGCTATCCGCTTCTGCGGATCGACCACATTTTCGTCTCCCGCGAAATGGTGCCGCTGGATGCCGAGGTCATCTCGACGCCGCTTGCGCGCCGCGCCTCCGATCACCTGCCGCTACTGGCGACCGTCGAATTCTGAAATGGCGTGTGCCCTGTCCTCACTGGATCATCCGGGTCAGCCGCCGGGCCTCCTTCAGGAGGCGCACGACGTCCTGGTCCGTGGTTTCTGCGAAATCGTCGTAATGCGTGCTGACCGCATCGAGATGCTCCGGCGCCGACAGGCAGACGATCCCATCGACCTCTTCCCTCAACGCTTCGAGCACGGCGCGCGGCGCCACGGGCACGGCGATCCGGATCGAACCGACGCCCATTTCCCTGAGCGCGACGATGCCGGCACGGATCGTCGCGCCGTTGGCGATGCCGTCGTCGACCAGGATGATGTCGCGCCCCGCATGGTCGTGGTCCTGCGGCTCGTCCTCCCCGAAATACATGCGGTGGCGCCGCTCGATCTCGGCGAGCTGGTGCTCGCGTTCGGTGGCAAGATAACCGGGGGGAACATGAAAATGCCGGGCTGCCTCTTCGTTCACCACGACATGGGGTTCCTTGCAGTCGACGACGGCGCCGATGCCATATTCCGGATGGCCCGGCGCGCCGATCTTGCGAACGATCAGGAGGTCGAGCGGTACGCCGAGCCGCTGCGCGACCTCGAAGGCCACGGGCACGCCCCCGCGCGGCAGCGCCACGACCACGGGATCGGAAGGCAGCGTCGCCTGCATGGCTTCCGCCAGTTGCCTGCCGGCATCTTCCCGATCCGAAAAAGTGGGACCTGAACCGAACATGCCATCTCCTCCCGGAACATGACGGCGCGACCGCAGATCGCGCCCCAGTTTTTGTCCAGCCCGGCCGGATCATAACATCTGGCCGGCATTCGGCAACCTCAACGATCCGTTCCGCCGCCATGCTTCTCCTTGTCGTTCCGATGGCAGAACCGGTGCCATGAGGGATTGTTCCGTCCGCGGACGCGAAATCGAGGGCTGCAGGGAACAAAACTCACGATCATGTGTTCACGCCGTGCCGGGCGTCAGACCTCCAAGCGGCCGGCAGCGTCATAAGTACCCTCCCTGACTGGCGCTTCCCTTCCGGGAAGCGCCTTTTCTCGTCTGTGGCAGTTCAACGCAGGGCTGCGGCATTCGGGCACGCGGCATTCATGCATATTGATCTCCCGACGTCCCCCGCCAATTTTAACTTCCATCAAGAATGGACGGGCTTCCGGCTCAGGCCAGAAAGGGGTACGCCATGTTCGAAGCTTTCGACGCCACATTTCTGGCACGCATCCAGTTTGCCTTCACGGTCTCTTTTCACATCGTCTTTCCAGCCTTTTCGATCGGTCTCGCCAGCTATCTGGCGGTGCTCGAAGGCCTTTGGCTCTGGAGGAAGAAGACCGTCTATCTGGAACTGTTCGATTTCTGGAAGACCATCTTCGCCCTGGCCTTCGGCATGGGCGTCGTTTCCGGCATCGTCATGTCCTACCAGTTCGGCACCAACTGGAGCGTGTTTTCCGACAAGGTCGGCCCGATCATCGGCCCGCTGATGGGCTACGAGGTCCTGTCGGCCTTCTTCCTCGAAGCGGGTTTCCTGGGGATCATGCTGTTCGGCCGCAACCGCGTCGGACCGGGCCTGCATTTCTTCGCAACCCTGATGGTCGCCGTCGGCACGCTGATATCCGCGACATGGATACTCGCCGCCAACTCGTGGATGCAGACGCCGCAGGGCTTCGCGATCAACGAGGCGGGCCAGTTCATCCCGGCCGACTGGTGGGCTGCGATCTTCAATCCCTCCTTCCCTTACCGCCTCGTGCACATGGTGATCGCCGCCTACCTGACGACCGCCCTCGTGGTCGGCGCCGTCGGCGGCGTGCATCTCCTGCGCCGCACCGCCCCCTTGCGCGCAGGCACCATGTTCTCCATGGCCATGTGGATGCTGACGATCGTCGCGCCCATCCAGATCCTCGCCGGCGACGCGCATGGCCTCAATACGCTGGAACACCAGCCGGTGAAGGTCATGGCGATGGAAGGCCACTACCAAAGCCATCCGGAGGGAGCCCCGCTGATCCTCTTCGGCCTTCCCAACCAGGAGGAACAGCGCGTCGACTATGCGGTCCAGATCCCCAAGCTTTCGAGCCTGATCCTGAAGCACAGCCTTGATGCGCCGCTTGCCGGCCTCGACACCGTCCCCCGGGAACTGCAGCCCCCGGTACCGGTCGTCTTCTGGTCCTTCCGCGTCATGGTCGGCCTCGGCTTGGCCATGCTCGGCCTCGGCCTGTGGAGCCTGTACTGTCGATGGAGGGGGAGCCTCTACACCAGCGAGTGGCTGCATCGCGCCGCAATCGCCATGGGACCCGCCGGTTTCGCCGCGGTGCTTGCCGGATGGATTACCACGGAGGTCGGCCGCCAACCCTACACGGTCTACGGCCATCTCCTGACGGCGGATTCGGTCTCGCCGATCTCGGCGCCGGCCGTCGGCTCCTCCCTGGTCGCCTTCATCATCGTCTATTTCCTCGTCTTCGGTGCCGGCACCTTCTATATCCTGCGCCTGATGTCGCGCCTGCCCCGCGACACGACCGGAGACCTCGGCGAAGGCCCGATCCGCTCCGCCGGCATCACGCCCGGTCCTCAGACTGCGATGCTTCACGAAGGAGGCCGTCATGGTCATTGATCTCGCTTTCATCTGGGCGGCCATCATCGCCTTCGCGGTCCTCGCCTACGTCATTCTCGACGGTTTCGACCTGGGCATCGGCATTCTCTTCCCGCTGTTCCCGCAAAAACGGCATCGCGACGTGATGATGAACAGCGTCGCCCCCATCTGGGACGGCAACGAGACGTGGCTGGTGCTCGGCGGCGGCGGGCTGATGGCGGTCTTTCCGCTGGCCTACGCGACCATATTGCCGGCCCTTTACGCGCCCATCATCGCAATGCTGCTCGGCCTCATCTTCCGGGGCGTCGCCTTCGAATACCGATGGCGCACGAAACGGGCCGAATGGCTGTGGAACTGGGCCTTCGCCGGCGGCTCGGCCGTGGCGGCGCTGGCCCAGGGAATTGCGCTTGGCGCCCTCGTACAGGGTATCCCGGTCGAAAACCGCGCCTATGCCGGCGGCTGGTGGGACTGGCTGACGCCCTTCTCCATCGTCACCGGCCTCGCCGTGCTGATCGGCTATGCGCTGCTCGGCGCCACATGGCTGGTGATGAAGACGACCGGCGACCTGCGCGAAAAGGCCCGGCGCCTGTCCTACCTTGCGGCGATCGGCATGCTCGTCGCCATGGGCGTCGTCAGCCTCTGGACGCCATTCCTGGAGCAGCTTTACCTGCAGCGCTGGTTCTCCTGGCCGACAGCGATATTCAGCATCGTCGTGCCGCTTCTGGTGCTCGGCTGTTTCCTGCTGCTGGCAACCGGGCTGAGGAACCAGCAGGACGGCCGCCCCTTCATCGCCGCCCTCGGTCTGTTCGTCCTGGGTTACGCCGGCATCGGCATCAGTTTCTATCCCTATATCGTGCCTGCCTCGCTGACGATCCGGGATGCCGCCGCACCGGATGAAAGCCTCGGCTTCCTGCTGGTCGGGGCATTGGTCCTCGTGCCGCTGATCCTTGCCTACACGAGCTATGCCTACTGGGTGTTCCGCGGCAAGGTCGATCCGGAGGAGGGTTATCACTGATGGCGGCTAAAGCAGTCTTCAGGCGGCTCGCCTGGTTCGCCGGCCTCTGGGTGGCGGGCGTCGCCGCGGTCGGCGTCGTCGGCCTGATCATCAGGTTCTGGCTGGGAGCCTGAACGTCCTAGCGCCGCGCCAGCGCAACCAGATAGCGAGCCGGCTCCTTGCCGGGATTGAAGAAGGCGCAATCGACGGGAGGGCCGAGAAGCAGGCAATCGCCCTCGCCGAGATGGTGCAGGACCGGCCCCTCCTGGAAATCGAGCCGTCCCGAGAGCATCCAGACCTGCTGGTGCTGGAAGGCGAAGGCGGAGGCCGGGTAAGGCACCCGCACGCCGGCAGGAAGCGACACCTCGATGAGTTCCAGCATGGCATTCGGCGGCGAGACGGCCCGGCGCGTGTAACCGGTTTCCGGGTCGGCCCAGACAGGCTGTTCCGCATGCAGGCTGAAGCGCTCCCGACCCCGCTCCGCCAGCGCCAGCAGGACCGACAGGGGAAGGCCGAAAGCCCCGGACAGCCTGCCAAGCACGGTGGCCGTCGGGCTCGCCTCACCGCGTTCGATCTTGCTGATCATCGCCTTGGAGACCCCGGAACGCTCCGCAAGCTCGGAAAGCGACCAATGCCGGGCTTCGCGTTCGATCTTCAGCCGGGCGGCGATCGCCCGCACAGGGTCCTTCTCCGTCTGCTGCAAGCCGCTGCCTTTCATCCATCGTCTTCTATAGTGGACAATCGCACCTTATAAAGGACAGGCCCCGTTCGCAACGCGTTTCGGAAAACGGCGGGAAGATGGACGCCGGACAATGGCCGCCACCGGCCGGAATGAACGATGGTATGGCCTTGTGCGGATATTACTCAAGCGTATAATAACTCGCATACCTGCAAAAAAGCGGCATCGTCCAGCCGCACCTCCTGAGGGATAGATCGATGAACGCCTATGGCGACCGGGCCATGTCTGCGTCCCTGCCTGATGTGTCGGTGCGCCATCCGGTGAAGGTCCGCTCATGACCGCGACCCGGCGCACCTATCATCGGGCAAGCGAGGCGGAACGGCGCGAGAACCTGATCGCCGCGACGCTCGACTGCATCGCCGAATTCGGCATCCAGGGAGCGACCGTGCGCCAGATCGCCACGCGCGCCGGCGTGACCAGCGGGCTCATCCGGCACTATTTCGCCGGCAAGGACCAGATGCTGCAGGCCGCCTACCGCAAGGTCATGGCCGGCATGACCGAAGCGGCGATCACCGCCGCGATCGAGGGCGAGACGGCGAAGTCCAGATTGCGCCGCTTCATCGTCGCCAATGTCACGCCGCCGGTCACCGATCCGCGCACGCTGTCGCTCTGGGCGGCCTTCATCAGCCATATCCAGACCGATCCGAGTTTCGCCGCCATCCACCGCGAGAACTATCTCGCCTTCCTGGAAGCGCAGGAAACCCTGATCACCGCCTTCTTCCGGGAGGAGCGGCGGGTCGTCAGCCCGAGGGAATGCCGCACATATGCGATCGCGCTGAGTGCGCTGGTCGACGGCCTGTGGCTGGAAGGAACGCTGGCCGCCGACATGTTCGCCGAGCGGGAACTGGCCGACCACGCACTCGCCTCCGTGGAAGCCCTGCTGCGACTTGCCCCCGGCGAACTGGCCGCCGAAGAACCATAAGAAAAGGAAAATACCGATGCGCTACGCCTCGATTACCGACCGTCTCGCCCATCTCGGCTCCGGCCGCTGGGCGCTTCACCTGTCCGCCCGGCGCATGAAGGCCGCCGGCGAGGAGATCATCGAGCTGACGATCGGCGAGCCCGATATCGCTCCCGACAAGGCCCTGCTCGACGAGGCGGCACGCGCCATGTATGCCGGCCGCACCCGCTATTCCAACGGCCGCGGCGAGCCGCCGGTACTGAAGGCGCTGGTCGAGAAATATTCGAAGCGCCGCCCGGGCGTCACGGAGCGCAATTTCCTCTGCTTCCCCGGCACCCAGACGGCCCTCTACGGCGTCATGACCGGCCTTGTCGAAGCCGGGGACGGCGTCCTGGTCGGCGACCCGCTCTACGCGACCTATGAAGGCGTCATCGCCTCCACCGGCGCGCATATGATCCCCGTGCCGCTCCGCCCGGAGAAGAAGTTCCACCTGCAGGCCGAGGACCTCGAACGCGCGGTCACGCCGGAAGCCCGCGTCCTGCTGCTCAACACCCCGCACAATCCGACGGGCGCCGTGCTGACCGCCGCCGAGATCGCCCGCATCGGCGACGTCTGCCGCCGCCACGATCTCTGGATCGTCTGCGACGAGGTTTACGAGCAGCTGATCTTCGAAGGAACGCCCTTCGCCTCGCCCTTCGACATGCCGGAACTGGCCGAGCGCACGATCGTCGTCTCCTCGATCTCGAAATCGCATGCCGCGCCCGGCTTCCGCAGCGGCTGGGCCGCCGGCCCGGAGGAGTTCTGCGAAAAGCTGCTGCCGGTCTCGGAAACCATGCTGTTCGGCGTGCAGCCCTTCATTTCCGACATGACCGCCATGGCTTTGTCGCAGCATTTCGACACCGCCGACGTGATGCGCGAGAACTATCGCCGCCGGGCCGCGATCGTCGAAACGGCCTTCGCCGGCAGCAATCTCGTAAAGCCCATGCCGCCGGAAGGGGGCATGTTCATCCTGCTCGACGTGACGGCGACCGGCCTTGGCGGAGAGGAATTCGCCTGGGAACTGCTGCGCGAGGAAAAGGTCGCCGTCATGCCCGGCTCGTCCTTCGGCGACCAGGCCGCGGGCTTCCTTCGCATCTCCCTCACCGTGCCGGAAGACGTGCTTGCCGACGCCATGGGACGTATCGGAAACCTGGCGGGCCGCGTCGCATCCGCGCGCAAGGACCGCGCCATGCCGATGGCCTGACGGCTTCCAGCCACAACGTCCACCGACCGGCCGCGGCCAACCCGGGATGGAACAGCCAGACGCCCGCCCTTTGACGGGGGCGCCACTACTCCACGTCCGGAAGCGTCCCTCCATAGTGACGGGGCCGCCGCTGGTTCAACCGGTTCCGGCATGACAGTGCCGGGACATGAGGAAAAACTCGTCAGCCGCGCCGCTTCTCCGCCGTGTCTTCCGGAGGCGGCTCGAAGCCGAAGACGCTGCGGCCGCCCCATTCGTGCGAATGGCGGAATTCACCCGCGACGATCTCCTTGAGGTCCGGGCCGGTCACGTAGCGTTCGAGCCGGCGGGCCTGGTCGTCCAGCCGCCTCAGCGCCTGCAGCTCCTCCTCCCGGCCGAGCCGCGCCTTGCCGACGGCCGACTTCATCACCCTGATCGTCTCGTCATAGACCTTGATCGGCACCGGAAACGGTTCCCGGTCCTTGCCGCCATGGGCGAGCGAGAAACGCGCCGGATCGGAGAACCGGCAGGGCGCGCCGTGCACCACCTCGGCCACCATGGCGAGCGCCTTGACCGTGCGGGCGCCGACGCCCGGCATGAGGAGCAATCGCTCGAAATCCTCCGGCCCGCGATCGGCCGCCGCCGCAAGCGTGCCGTGCAGCCGCTTCATGTTGACGTCCTCCTCGCGGACATCGTGATGCGCCGGCATGATGAGATGCGGCAGCATGGGCTGCGCCGCCTCCCTGGGCCTTGGCGGCGGATCGAGCGCGATCACCTCGCGGACGATCCGGTCCGGCCCGAGCGACGTGAGCAGGTCGAGCTGGCCCTTGCGGGAAACGTCCGCGCGCCGGTCGGCAAGATTGACGATCTCGCCCTGTTTCCGGCCTTCGATCGCGGCATGCGGGGAATCCACGAAGCTGGTAATGCCCTCGGAAAGCCAGTGATAGCGCCGGGCCTGCCGCTTGTCGCCGTTCATGCCCTGCTGCACCACCACCCATTTGCCGTCGTCGGTGACGATGAAACCGTGCAGATAGAGATCGAAACCATCCTGCACCGCGGCGCTGTCCACCTTGGCGACGAGCCGGCTCGCGGTGGCCAGTCCCTCCCCGTCGAGCCCGACCCGGTCGCCGATTGCCAGAAGCTCGCCCGGCGTCTTGCGGGAATTCTGCCCGCGCCCGCCGCAGACATGGATGCCGAGTTCGCCCGACAGCGGCGTCAGCCCGCGCTTCAGCGCGCCGATGACGCTGGTGGTGATGCCGGAGGAGTGCCAGTCCATGCCCATGACGCAGCCGAAGGACTGGAACCAGAAGGGGTGCGCAAGCCGCCGCATGAATTCGTCGCGGCCGTAATGGATGACGATCGCCTGCGCGATGATCGCGCCGAGTGTCGTCATGCGCTCGCCCAGCCACCGGGGGACCCGGCCACCGTGAAGCGGAAGATCGGCGCTGCCTGCTCTTTGAACCATGATCCGCTTATAAACGGACAGGGCCGGTCAGGACAGGGAAAAGTTCCGCAAACGTTCTTCCAGGAGACCGATGGTGGGCGCGTCCGCATTGGCGAAGGCGAAGCGAAGATAGTTCTGCTGGCTGTCGCCGAAATAGGCCCCGGGAATGCAGACGATGCCGGCCTGCCTGGCGAGCTTTTCGGCCACCTCCGCCGAGCCCCTGCCGGGGAAAGGATGCCGCACGAAGGCGAAATAGGCCCCGATGGCATCGAGCTTCCAGCCGTTGACGGAGCGCATCGCCGCCTTCAGCGCACCGGCGCGGCGGCCGATCTCCTGCCGGTTCTCCTCCCGCCATCCGGCCAGCAGCGGCAACGCCCTGGCGACGGCGGCCTGCGCGGCGCGCGGCGCGCAGATCTGCAGGTTGTCCATGATCTTGGCGACCTGCGCGACCACCCCCGCCCCGGCCGTGACCGCACCCAGCCGATGACCGGGAATGCAGAAGGATTTCGAAAAGCTGTAGAGGCTGATCAGCGTGTCTTCCCAGCCGTCGAGACCGAAAAGACCGTGCGGCGCCCGCCCGCCTCCGACAAGGCCCGCCTCCGGCATGAAATCGCGATAGGTCTCGTCGAGGATCAGCCAGATGCCCTTTTCCCGGCAGAGCTTGAAGATCGCCTCCAGCAGCGACGGCGGATAGATCGCGCCGGTCGGATTGTTGGGCGAAACGACCGCCAGCGCCCGCACGTCGCCGGTGATCGCCTCCTCCAACGCCAGGAGATCCGGCAGGAAACCGTTCGCCGGCTCGCAGGAGACGAAAGCGGTCCTAATGGCCATCATGGCAAGCGTCGTTTCGTGATTGAAGTAGAAGGGTTCGGTCATCAGCACGGTATTGCCGGGGCCTGCGACCGTCATCGCGGCGCAGACGAAAGCCTGATTGCAGCCGGACGTGATATGGACGTTCTCCAATCCGAGCGGCGCGCCGTAGACCTGCGAGAGGTGCTCGGCATAGACGCGGCGAAGCTCCGTTTCCCCCTCGATCGGCCCGTATCCGGTAAAGGCCGGGGACGATGCCGCCTCGCCCAGCAATTTCAGCATTTCGGGATGGGCGGGATAACCCGGAACGGCCTGCGCAAGATCGATCAGCGGCCCCTGCGAGCCGTCATAGGCGCGCCCCCAGGCGGCGACGGAGGGAACAGGCGGCGGGGAGAGCTTTTCGACGAGAGGATTGAAGGCGGGCATGTTTATCCAAGACAGATGTTTATCCAAGACAGGCGATTGATTTGTCTCTCTTGTTCATCAGATTATCGAGGGACGCAAGGAGAACCGCCATGGCCGACGATATTACGCCCGAGGATTCGAAGCTCACCGTCACCAAGCGCAAATGGGCCGGGCAGGGAAAATTCCTCACCGGCCGCATCGCGAGGCCCGAAACCGACCGCCTGCCCCCCGGTCAGCATCTCGTGAAGAACTGGCCGGTGCTCGACCTCGGCCAACAGCCGAGGGTCCCCACGTCCCAATGGCGGCTCGACGTGCGCGGCCTCGTCAACATCCCGACGACATTCGACTGGGCGGCCTTCCAGGCGCTGCCGCAGACCGAGATGCGTTCCGACATCCATTGCGTGACCACCTGGTCGCGCTACGACAACCACTGGAAAGGCGTTTCCACCCGGGATTTCCTCGATGCCGTCGACCCGAAGGACGAGGCGGTGGCGGTGATGCTGACGAGTTACGACGGCTATACCACCAACCTGCTTTTATCGGACTTCGCCTCGCCAGACGCGATCATCGTCACGCAATGGGAAGGCCAGCCGCTGACGGAGGAACATGGCGGGCCGGTGCGCCTCGTCGTGCCGCATCTCTACTTCTGGAAAAGCGCCAAGTGGCTGCAGCGGATCGACTTCGTCGCCATGAACCACGCCGGTTTCTGGGAAAAGAACGGCTACCACATGCGCGGCGACCCCTGGGCCGAGGAGCGGTATTCGAACGACTAGGATTCGACGTGGGAAGCCCCTCGCCCCCGTAAACGGAGCGAGGGGAGAAATCGCACCGGCGCGGCATGTCCCTCTCCGCGCGCGGAGAGAAGGTGCGGCAGTCGGATGAGGCGAACCTCAGATCAGCTTCTCCAGCGTGATCGGCAGGTCGCGGACGCGTTTGCCGGTTGCGTGGAAGACCGCGTTGGCGATCGCCGGCGCCACGCCGACGATACCCACTTCGCCGACGCCCTTGCCGCCGAGCGCCGAGGCGTTCTGGTCCGGCACGCCGACGGAGATGACCTGGATATCCGGCACATCGGCATTGGTCGGCACCAGATAGTCGCCCACGTTGTTGTTGACGGTCCGGCCGTTCCGCTGGTCGACGAGCCCTTCTTCCAGCAAGGCCTGTCCGATGCCCATGATGATGCCGCCGCGCCACTGGCTTTCCACCAGCCGCGGATTGTAGAGCCGGCCGCAGTCGAAGGCAGAGACGATGCGCGATACCCGCACAGTGCCGAAATCCTCGTCCACGCGCACCTCGGCGAAATGAGCGCACCAGCTGTGCATGGAATAATCGCCCATGGTCGGCCCCTGAACCTTCGCCATGGTGGTCCAGGCCTGATGGTGCTCCTGCGCGCTCGCGCCGTCCGGCAGCGTGTTGCGCCGGGTCTCGATCTCCTCGCGGCCGAGCGCCGCCATCAGTTCCGGCAGGGTGAGCGACGGCCCCTCGCCGCGCGGCACGGCGATCCGGCCGTCATTGAAGGTCAGCGTGTTCGCGCCGGTATCGCGCAGCGGCGAATTGGCGTCGCTCAGCGCCAAACCGATCAGCTCGTCGCGGGCGGCGGTCGCCGCCTTGTGCACGGCGCCGGTGATCGAGCCCGCCAGCATCGAGCCGCCGGCGATCGCCGAACCCGGCAGCCGGGAATCGCCGAGCCGGACATCCACCCGGTCCACCGGAACGCCGAGCACATCCGAGGCGGTCTGGGCGAGGATGGTGTAGGTCCCCTGCCCCATGTCGATCGCGCCGCTGACGACCTCCACCCTGCCATTGGCCAGGATGCGGATCATCGCTTCGCTCGGCGCCTGGATGACCGGGAAGGTGCCGCAGCCGATGCCCCAGCCGATCAGCGTCCTGCCCTCGCGCATGGTACGCGGCGCATGGCTTCGCCGCGACCAGCCGAACGCCGCGGCACCTTCCGTCAGGGCCTCGCGCAGCCGGCGCGTCGACCACGGCTTGCCCGACTGGTAATCGTGGTCGGCATAATTCTTGAGCCGGATTTCCAGGGGGTCCATGCCGATCTTGTAGGCCAGTTCCTCGATCGCGCATTCGATGCCGTAGGCGCTCGGATTCTTGCCCGGGCCGCGCAATGCGCCGGGGGTGACGGTGTTGACCGGCACGACGCGGTGCTGCGACGAGAAATTCTCGATCCTGTAGAGGATCGGCGTCGCCGCACCCGTCTGCTCCGGCCAGTCCGCATAGGTGGAGGTCTCGCTGGCGCCGCGATGGACGATCGCCTGCAGGACGCCGTCCTCCGTCGCGCCGAGTGCGATCTTCTGCCGCGTCGCGGCGCGGCCGCCATAGCTGGTGAAATTCTGCGGCCGCGTGACCGCGAGCTTCACCGGCCGCCCCAGCTTCCTCGCCGCGAAGGCGGCGACCGCGCTATAGGCGAGCGCGGCCCCCTTCGACCCGAAACCGCCGCCGATGAAGGGCGAGACCAGCCGGACATTCTCGTAGGGAATGCCGAACCATTCCGAATAGGTGCGCGCCATGCCGTGCGACCACTGGCTCGGCTCCCAGACGGTCAGCATGTCCCCGTCCCACTTCACCGTCAGGCCATGCGGCTCCATCGCGACATGATATTCGCGGGGAGTACTGTATTCGGCCTCGATCCTGACGGCTGCGGCGGCAAGCGCCGCCTCCGCATCGCCCCAGGCGGAGCTGAGATGCTCCATCGGCTTGCCGTCGCCGGCGTTCGGGTCGTCGAGGCTCGCGACCGAGCGCGTTTCCTCGTAGGTGACGCGGATCAGCCTCGCGGCTTCCACGGCCTGCTCGCGCGTCTCGGCGACCACCGCGACGATCGACTCGCCGTTGAAGCGGATCTCGCGCGGCAGGGGATGATAGGGCTGGTTTTCCGGCCGGTTGCCATACCAGTCGGAAGCGGCCACGAGACCGAGATCGTCGTCGGGCGTCAGGACCAGAAGGACGCCGGGCGAAGCCGACGCACCGGACGTGTCGACCCCGGTGACGCGGCCGGCCGGTATCGTGCTCTGCACGAGCACCGCATGCGCCAATCCTTCGACCGGATATTCCAGCGCATAGGTCGCGGCGCCCGTGACCTTCATGCTGCCTTCGAAGCGGGACAGGCGGCCGCCGAGCAGGCCGTCGGAGGCATCGCCATGTTTGCGGGGTTCCATGATGGTCATGCGGGGACTCCAACATTCTGGGCCATCTTCAGGATGGCGCGGGCGACGACGCGCGGCGCGAGTTCGATCTTGTAATGGTTGCCGCCCTGGCTGGCGGCGCCTTCCATGGCGAGCCGGCCGGCTTTCTCGACGGCATCGGCTTCGAGCACCTTGCCGGTGAGCGCCTGCTCGACGGCGCGCGCCCGCCACGGCCTGGTGGCGACGCCGCCAAGCGCGACGCGGATATCCTTCACGGTCCTGCCGTCGGGCTCGAATTCGATGCCGACCGCAGCGCTTGCCGCCGCGAACTCGTAGGACTGGCGGTCGCGGACCTTGAGATAGGTCGAATTCCTGGCGGCTGCCGAGGCCGGAATGCGGATGGCGGTGATCATCTCGCCACGCTCGAGCACCGTTTCCCTGTCGGGCGTATCGCCCGGCGGAAGGAAGAAATCGTCGATCGCGACCTTGCGGGTGCCGAGATCGACAGCCGCGTCGAAAGCCGACAGCGCCACAGCGAGATCGCCGGGATAGGAGGCGATGCAGGCATCGCTCGTGCCGAGGACGGCGTGGTTGCGGGTGACGCCGCCGATCGCCGAACAGCCGGAACCGGGATTGCGCTTGTTACAGGCCGGGAACGTGCCCGGATCGCGGAAATAGGGACAGCGCGTCCGCTGAAGCAGATTGCCGCCGACCGTCGCCATGTTGCGGAGCTGCGCGGAAGCGGCGAGCGACAGCGATTCCGAGAAAGCCGGAAACGCCGTCCTGATGTCATGGTGATCTGCGACGTCGCCCATCCTCGCAAGCGCGCCGATCGTGGCGCCATGGGGGTCGACCGAGATCCCGTCCAAACCGGCAAGATGGGTGATGTCGACGACCGTCTCGGGGTCGGCAACGCCGCATTTGGCAAGATCGAGCAGCGTCGTGCCGCCCGCGAGCAGAACCGCGCCGGCCTGCCGAGCGGCATTGCGCGCATCATCGACGGAAGAAGCACGGAAATAGGAAAAGTCGCGCATCAGGCCATCTCCGCCGCTTCGCGCACCGCCGCGACGATGCTGTTATAGGCTCCGCACCGACAGAGATTGCCGGACATGTATTCGCGGATTTCCTCGTCCGACCCCGCATGCCCCTCCCGGATGCAGGCGACCGCCGACATGATCTGGCCCGGCGTGCAATAACCGCACTGGAAGGCGTCGTTCTCGATGAACGCGGCCTGGACGGGATGCAGGTCGCCGTTTTCGGCGGCCAGGCCCTCGATCGTCGTGATCCGCCGCCCCTCGACCTGGGCGGCAAGCGTCAGGCAGGACAGCACGCGCCTGCCGTCGACATGGCAGGTGCAGGCGCCGCATTGCCCCTGGTCGCAGCCCTTCTTGGTGCCCGTAAGCGCCAGATGCTCGCGCAGGGCGTCGAGCAGGGTGACGCGCGGCTCGACATCAAGCTCATGCTGTCTGCCGTTGATATCGAGCGAAAGATGGATGGTTCGTGTCATGATCAGCTCCTGCCATCGTCACGAGAATGAGAAATTCGAATTCCGAGGGCGCGACCCCGGATAGGGACTGGTCGACGGTCGACCAGGCGCTATATGGTTTTTCCAAGAGACGCCCCCGAGAATATTCGGCATGACATCCTGCGAGCTTCTGGATTAAGAAGTGAAAGGCACTCCACATAAACGGAGGCGCCTCCGATTAAATTAGTGGCTTGTTGATTTTCGTCAAGCCCCCTGATCCGCTGGAGCGATATTTTGGCCTCGGTCGAGCCGAAGACGACACAACCCAAACCGACCAGGCTTCGTGCCGACGCACGCCGCAACCGCGACAAGCTGATCGAAGTGGCGGCCGCCGCCTTTGCGGAAAAGGGTGTCGAGACCTCGCTGGAGGATATAGCGCGGCGGGCCGGCGTCGGCATCGGCACCCTCTACCGGCATTTTCCGACACGCGAACATCTCGTCGAGGTCGTCTACCGGCGCGAACTGGAAAGCCTCGCCGCGGCAGCGACGGAACTCGCATCAAGACATCCGCCCGACGTGGCGCTGGAGGAATGGACGCGCCGCTTCGTCGGCTACATCGCCACCAAGCGCGGCATGGCAAACAGCCTGCGCATCCTGATGACATCCAATTCCTCGCTCTTCGCCGAAGGCTCGGGCCTGATCCGCGGCGCTCTCGAAGGGCTGCTGAAAACCGCCGGCGAGAAGGGCTATATCCGAACGGATATCGAAACCACCGATCTCCTGCATGCGCTGTCCAGCATCTATTCCATTCCGGAATCGCCGGAATGGCGCGAACGCTCGCACCGTCTGATCGGCCTGCTGATGGACGGCCTCAGGTCGAAGAAGTAACCCTCGCGCGCCGCCTTCCAGGGCCTCTAAAATCCTCTCGCGAGAGGCAAGATCTCGCATCTTCCTTGAACGGAAAATCAATCAGTTCAAAATTGACAGGCTCCCTGTCATGATTCCCGCACGCCTTATAAGATTATCATTATAAAATAAATAGATAGAAGATGGTCGCTTTTTGGTTTTTCGGCTGAAAATCTGTCAAAAACCATTGTACAATGTCAAAATTCAATCTGTCGTTAAAGAGTTTGGCCTAGCTTTCCGGCCGTCGCGCTATCGCCGTCCGGTACAGCGCGGGAGCCGGTATGACATCGGCTCTCTTCCCCCATCGCCAGATATCAAATCTGCGCGTGAAAACGCGATGCCTCAGATGAGGCTTCATCCTTCCGGAGCCGAACCATGTCCCGTCTCTCCATACGCAGCTCGCTCATCGCCGCCTTCGGCGCGATTGCGGCGCTCACCGCCGTTCTCGCCTGGGCCGCCATTTCCTCGCTCTCGCATGTTGCCGGCAATCTCGACAGTATCTCCGAGAACGCCTTGCCCAGCGTCCAGGCCTCGAAGAACATCGAGACAGCGATCCTCGGAATGACGGTCGCCTATATGGGACATCTGACGACGACCTCCGATTTCGGCATGGAAGCCGCCGAAAAGCTGATCGCCCAGCAGTCCGAGGCGCTGAAGGCGGCCCTCGACATCTACAGGCCTCTCATCTCCAGCCCGGAGGAAAGGCAGCTCGTGGACCAGATCCAGACCGGCGTCGAGAAATATGTGCAGGCCGGCGAAAAGATGCTCGGTTTCTCGCGGAAGGCCTCCGACGCCCGCGCCCGCGTCGAGATGGAAAAGATGCGGATCACCATCCGGCCGGTCATGGAAGCCGTAACCGCGCTCGTCAGCGCCAATACGGATGAAGCGGCGGCCGAGACCGCCAAGGCGAAGGTCACCTACGCCACGGCGCTGACCACCATGGAGACCATCCTTGGCGTCGTCTTCGTTCTGATCGCCGGCGCCGCCGTATACGTGATGACCGGCATCGCCCGCCCGATCCAGCGCATCACGGCCTCCATGAGCAACCTCGCCGCCGGCGACACCGGAACCGGGATTCCCTTCGCGGGCCGCAAGGACGAAGTGGGCGCCATGGCCGGCGCTGTCGAAGTCTTCCGCCAGGCCGCCATTTCGAACCACCGGCTGCAGGAGGAGGCGGAGGCGGCCCGCACCCGGGCGGAAGCCGATCGCATCCACCTCCAGGAGGAAGCCGAGGCGGCCGCCCAGGCCCGCCTGCGGGAGGCGACCTCCGGCCTTGCCGCCGGTCTTCGCCGCCTTGCCGCCGGAGACCTCGCCTTCCAGCTCACCGAACCCTTCGCCCCCGATTTCGAGGCGCTCCGCGAAGACCTGAACGCGGCCGTCTTCCGTCTGGGCGCGGCTCTTTCGGAAGTGGCCTCCTCGGCCGGCACGATTGACGGCGGCTCGCGCGAGGTCAGCCAGAGCGCCGACGACCTTTCCAAGCGCACGGAGCAGCAGGCGGCTTCGCTGGAAGAAACCGCAGCGGCGCTCGACGAGATCACCGCCAACGTCTCGAACTCCTCCAGGCGCGCCGACGAGGCCAAGGCGATCACGCGGGAAGCGAACGCCAGCGCCGCCCAGTCGGGCGCCGTGGTCGCAAACGCCGTCGACGCGATGCAGCGCATCGAACAGTCGTCCAGCCAGATCTCCAACATTATCGGCGTGATCGACGAGATCGCCTTCCAGACCAACCTTCTGGCCCTCAACGCCGGTGTCGAGGCCGCCCGCGCCGGCGAGGCCGGCAAGGGGTTTGCGGTCGTCGCCCAGGAAGTGCGCGAACTCGCCCAGCGTTCCGCAAACGCCGCCAAGGAGATCAAGGACCTCATCCGCAACTCCGGCGCCGAAGTCCAGAACGGCGTGAAGCTCGTCCGCGAGACCGGCGAGGCGCTGAAGACGATCGAAGCGCATGTCGTCACCATCAACGAGCATATCAGCGCGATAGCCACCGCCGCTCACGAACAATCGGTCGGCCTTGCCGAAGTCAATTCGGCGGTCAACCAGATGGACCAGGTGACCCAGCAGAATGCCGCGATGGTGGAAGAGACCAATGCCGCCGGCGCCAATCTCGCTTCGGAAAGCACCAGGCTGCGGGAACTCATCGGCCGCTTCAAGCTTGCCGAAGGCACGGGCCGCCGCACGGCAACCACGCCGCGCGCCGTCCAGGATGCCGGCCCGGTCGCGGCCCGCAACGCCGCACAGCAGGAATCGCCGGCCCGCAAGCTGGCCGGGCGCGTCACCCGGTCCTTCGGTGGCGGCGCAGCCGCAGCGGCTGCCGAAACCCGATGGACCGAGTTATAAACCGATCGACCGTCCAGCCGGAAGGCGGTCTCCCGATCCTCCGCCGAAAGGAACGGACGGTCAGCCGGTGGCCGTAGTCCCCAGCCGTCAAAAGCGATGGATGCGCAACCCCAGCACCTTCTCCGACACGATCACGACTGCCAGCGTCAGCACGATCGAGCAGGTCGAGACGGCGGCCGCCTCCGGCGTGAAATTGGTCCTGAGGTAATCGAAGAGCTGGATCGGCAGCGTCGAGGTCCCGACATTCTTCAGCATGAAGGAAATGGTGAAGATGTCGAAGGAGATGATGAAGGCGAAGAGGCAGCCCCCGATGACGCCCGGCTTGATGAGCGGCAGCATGATGCGCCGGAACCGCGTGAACCGTCCTGCGCCGAGGCTCTGCGCCGCCATGCTCCAGGAGGGATCGTAACTTTCCATCGAGGCCGAGACGTTGATGAACACGAAAGGCAGCGTGATCAGCACATGGCCGACGATCATGCCGACCATGGTCTGGGTTCCGATGCCGACGGAATAGACGAAGAACAGCAGCGAGATCGCGGTCAGCACCTCCGGCAGCAGCAGCGGCGCCAGCATCGCCACCCGCACCGCCTCCTTGAGCCTGCCGGAATACTGCACATAGAAGATCGCCGCCATCGTGCCGATGACGCCGGAAATCACCATGGTCACCGCCGCGATCCAGAGCGACGTGCGGATCGCCCGCATGAAGACGTCGTTGTTGAAGAAGACGACGTACCAGCGGAAGGAGAACCCCTGCGGCGGAAAGGTGAGGAAAGCGCCGGCATTGAAGGAGGCCCCCACGACGACGAGGATCGGCGCCAGAAGGAAGGCGTAGATGATCAGGCAATAGACGGTGAAGAAGGGTCTCGACATCGTTATGCCTTCCATTTCATGCGGGTCAGCCGCCCGAAGATGACGACGGCGACCGCCCCCGTGGCCGAGAGGACGAGCGCCATGGCAGAGCCGAAAGGCCATTGGAACGTATCGATCAGGGCATCCACCACCGTCACCGCCATGGTCTTCACCCGCAGGCCGCCGATCAGCGACGGCGTCACATAGGCGCTGAGCGACAGCACGAAGACGAGAATGCAGCCGGCCTGGATGCCGGGCAGCGACAGGGGCAGGGTCACGCGCCGGAAGACCTTGGCCTTCGAGGCCCCGAGCGAGCGGGCAGCGGCTTCGAGCGACGGATCGATGCCCTGGATGGCGCTCATGATCGGCAGGATCATGAAGGGCAGGAAGACATGCACCAGCGCGATGATGATGCCGAGCGCGTTGTACATCAGCGGCAGCGGCCCGTCGATGACGCCCCAGCCCATCAGCGTGCGGTTGATGAGGCCGTTGTTGCCGAGCAGGATCGTCCAGCCGTAGCTGCGGATGACGATGCCGACCAGGAGCGGCGAAAGCACGAGGCCATAGCCCACCGCGCGAAACGCCGAATTGCCGCGGGCAAGCTGCCAGGCCACCGGATAACCGAGGACGAGACACGCAAGCGTCGTCACGAAGCCGATCCAGAGCGTGTTGACGACCTGGCCTATGTAAAACGAATCCGCGAAGAACTTCCCGTAATTGGCAAGCGTGAAGCCCGGTCCGTAGGGCGTGCCCTGCCCCGGCATGCGCACGCTCATCAGCACGATGTTGAGATAGGGCAGGACGAGGAAAACCGTGAGCAGGATCGCGGCGGGCGCGATCAGCAGCAGCGGTCCGAAACGCTTCTTGGCAGCGGCGTTCATGCGCTGATCCCGAGCGGCCAGAAACGGTCGGCCGGCGCATGGACGAGCACCTCGTCGCCATCGGCGAACCGGGTGCGCGGAAAGGTCTGGACGTTGACGATCGCGCCGCTCGCAAGTTCCAGGCGATAGTCGACAAGGCTGCCGGAATAATAGCTCGACCGGACCTTGGCCGGCACGCCGGCCACGCCGGAACCGAGGGGCAGAAGCTCGACGGCTTCCGGCCGGAGCGCCAGCGTGATCTCCGTGCCGTCGGCATGGGCGCCTGCCGCAGGCACATCGCCGAACGGCGTCGAGACGGTTCCGTTGCCCACCTTGCCGCGGATGATGTTCACCTGGCCGACGAATTCGGCGACCTCCAGGTTCGCCGGCCGCTCATAGATGTCCGAGGGTGCGCCGATCTGCGCGATGCGCCCGCCGAACATCACGACGACACGGTCGGACATGGTCATGGCCTCCGCCTGGTCGTGGGTCACATAGACGGTGGTGATGCCGACGCGGCGCTGCAGGTCGCGGATGAAGACGCGCATCTCTTCGCGAAGCTTGGCGTCCAGATTGGCGAGCGGCTCGTCGAGCAGCAGGATCTTCGGCTCGATGACCAGCGCGCGGGCAAGCGCCACGCGCTGCTGCTGGCCACCGGAAAGCTGGCGCGGATAACGCTCGGCATAACCGGCAAGCTGCACCATGTCGAGAACCCTGGCGATGCGGGTGCGGATCTCGGCCTTCGGGATTTTCCGCATTT
This sequence comes from Neorhizobium puerariae, assembly GCF_042429745.1. Classification (NCBI taxonomy): domain Bacteria; kingdom Pseudomonadati; phylum Pseudomonadota; class Alphaproteobacteria; order Hyphomicrobiales; family Rhizobiaceae; genus Neorhizobium; species Neorhizobium puerariae. The sequence continues at coordinate 181,116 of NZ_JBHMAA010000013.1, forward strand.
CCAGGCCGAAGGCGAGGTTTCCCTCGACCGTCATGTGCGGAAAGAGCGCATAGTTCTGGAACACCATGCCGATATCGCGCTTTTCGACCGGCACATGCACGACATCGCGCCCATCGAACCGGATCGCGCCCTGCGTGGCATCCTCGAACCCGGCGATCATCTTCAGCGTCGTCGTCTTGCCGCAGCCGGAAGGGCCGAGCAGCGAGATGAACTCGCCCTCGGCGATCCGGATGGAAATGCCGTCGACCGCGGGACCCTGCCCGTAGTCCTTGGTCAGCTTTTCGATGCTAACCTCTGTCATGAAACTTCACTTTCGGAATCGTCTTGCAAAAAAGCCGATCATGGCTTGCCCCGGAATTTCAAGTACGCATCGTGCTTTCGAAAATCGGTCCGATTCTCGGGCCGATGCGACCGGCAAGCCATGATCGCAGCGGGGGAAAATTCACTTGACGGTCTTCGCCCAGCGTTCGGCGAGCTCGCCCTGCTTCTCGTTGACGAAGTTCCAGTCCCAGGTGAGGATCTTGTCCATGTCGGCGCCGGAAATCGGGACGTCCGCCTTCAGGTCTGCCGGAACCGCCACCTTCGAATTGGTCGGCGAGATGAAGAATTCCTTCATCATCATGGCCTGTACCTCCGGCGAAAGCAGGAAGTTGGCGTATTGGTAGGCCAGGTCCTTTTCCGGGGCGTTCGCGAGGATGTTGATCGTCTGGTCGAACATGATCATCCCCTCTTCCGGGATGATGCAGTCGACCGGCAGCCCCTGCTTCTTCAGCCGGGCGATTTCGCCGAAATCGAAGGGCGCGACGACGATCTCGCCCGAGGCCAGTCCGGTGGACAGGTTGAAATCCACCTGGATGACCGAACCCAGTTTCTGAAGCGCGGCAAAACCCGCGTCGACGTCATACTGGTCCTTGCCGAAAATCCTGGAGAAGAGCAGCAGCTCCATCTTGCCGGCGCTGTTGGCGAAATTGTAGAGGCCGATCCTGCCCTTGAACTCGGGATTTTCCCACAGGTCCTTCCAGGCCTTCGGCTTGGTCTTCACGAGATCGGTCCGGTAACCGATGCCGATCGGCGAGACCGCGCCGATCGCACCCCAGCCATCGGTCTTCTTGGCGAGCGGATAGAGATCGGCATAGTTCGGCAGCTTGGAAAGGTCGAGCTTTTCGAAAAAGCCCTCCTTGCGCAGGCCGGACGCGAAGACCTCGTTGGTCATCACGATCGAATAGGGCGGTTTGGCGACGCCCGCCGCGCGCAGGTTCGCGCCCCAGACGCGGCCGTTGCCGACGTCGAGCGTCACGGCCGCGCCGCTCTGCTTGGTGAAGGCCGGCGCCACGGTGGAGCGCCAGTATTGCTCCCAGACACCGCCGAGCGTCGGCACGACCAGCGTCTTCGCCTGGGCCCGCGCGGGCAGCCCCATGAGCCCCGCCGCGGCGAGCGCCCCCATTCCGGCAAGGGTTTGCCGTCTTGTCAGATCCATCATCTTTCAGTTCCCCTTGTTGCGATCATCGATCGGTATGTGCCGGCGGTGTTCCGCTTCTGCGCACGGGTTCAGTCAGTTCTCAGCCTTTCGAAAAAGCCTGTCTCGTCTTCAGGTCGATATATTCGCCGTAGGCGATCGGCTCGTATTTCGCCCCGTCCTTGATAAAGGGCTTCAGGCATTCGATCACCGTATCCTTCGACGGATTGAGGAAGAACGGAATGGATTGCCGCCGGGCCGTGCCCTTGAAGCCGCTCGGCGGGTTGGCGACGCGGTGCGGCGTCGAGACCCATTCGTCATTGGTCCAGCGCATGAAGGCGTCGGCGATGTTGATGACATAGGCACCCTCGATCGACGGCGCGTCCAGCCACTCGCCGTTGCGGTTGCGCACCTGCAGGCCGCCCGGGGAGGCTTCGGAACGCAGGATGGTCATGAAACCGTAGTCGGTGTGCACGCCGGCGCGAAGCTGGCCCGGAAGCGGCGCTTCGCTCTGCTCCGGATAATTGATGACCCGCAGCGCCGAAAGGTGGTTTTCGAAGGATGGCTCGAAATAGTCCTGGTCGAGACCGATCGCCTGGCAGAAAATGCGGCGCATATGCTTCGACAGCTTTTCCATTTCCCTGAAATAGTCGCGGAAGGCCTGCTCCAGCCCGTCGGGCCTGTCCGGCCAGGCATCGCCCGGCAGGCTTTCGCCGAAATTCAGGCTCTCCTTGTAATCGCCCGGCGTCTTCAAGCCCAGCGTGGCGGCGAGCGCTTCTTCCGCGATCGGGGAAAAGGAGACGCCGCCGATCACGCCCGTGCCGCGGCCGATCGTCTTCTTCCAGTCCTGCGGGAAATCGAAGAAGGCGCGGGCGAGATTGTAGAGCCTCGATGTCACGTCCGGCGAAACGCCGTGGCCGGTGACGAGGAAGAAGCCGGTATCGCGGCAGGCGGTTTCGATCGCCTTCACGACGGCGGAAGCGCCCGTCTCGTTCCGGATGAAGGGGCCGACATCGATGACCGGAATGCCGGGAACGGCACCGTTGGATGACGCGGGATTGGCACTCGAAACGGACACGGCCTTCCTCCATCTGCATATCTGACAAACAGATGTTGACAAAAACATCTGTTGTTGTCCATATCAAAAATAACGAAGTTTTAGGACGGCATTCGCCGCAAGGATGATGTTCGAGATGGATGATCTCGCTCCGCAGGAAGCGGCCGTTCTGGCGATCATCAGGGACAACCCGTTCGCCGGGCAGCAGGAGATCGCCACCCAGCTCGGGCTGGCGCGCTCCACGGTCGCCGCGCATATCGTACAGCTCATGCAGAAGGGCTATATCCTCGGCCGCGGTTATGTGATGCCGGCGCAGACGCGTGCGGTCTGCATCGGCGGCGCGGTGCTCGACCGCAAGTATCGCGCCAAGGCGGACCTCGTTTTCGAAACCTCCAACCCGGTCGACGGCATCCGCTCCATGGGCGGGGTCGCCCGCAACGTGGCGGAAAACCTCGCGCTTCTCGGCACGACGACCAGCTTCGTCTCGATCGTCGGCGATGACGAGGGCGGGCATGCGCTGCTCAAATACATGCGCGACCGCGGCATCGACATCAGCCAGGTCGTCACCACGACCGAGCGCCCGACGGCCGAATATGCGGCGATCCTCGACACCAGAGGCGACCTCGTCCTCGGCATTGCCGACATGGGCATTTTCGACCTGCTTCTGCCGACCCATTTCGAGCGCATCTGGCCGCATCTCGCCGCCGCGAGCTGGGTCTTTTGCGACACCAACGTGCCGGCCGAGACGCTGGCTGCGCTGATCGCGAAACGCCAGGGCGCGCGTTTCAGGCTGGCGATAGACGCCGTCTCGACCCCCAAGGCGGCCCGTTTGCCCAGGAATCTCTCCGGCATCGATCTCCTGTTCATGAACATCGACGAGGCGAACGCCGTCCTGCACCGCAAGGCGCCGGAAGCCGACAAGCCCGCGACGATCGAGGAAGCCCGGGAAGCAGCCCTGGCCCTTCAGGCCGCGGGCGCCCGCGAGGCGGTCGTCACCATGGGCGCGCGCGGCATCGCGGTGGCGGGCACCGACGGCGCCCGCACCTTCCCGGCCGTGCAGGCAAGGCCGGTCGACATCACCGGCGCGGGCGACGCCATGATCGCCGGCACGCTCCACCGCATCCTGCACGGGGAAGACATCTATGCGGCGGCGCGCACCGGCGCGCTGCTCGGCACGCTGACCACCGAAAGCGCGGCAAGCGTCCACACCGAATTGTCCGAACGCTTCCTGGAAGCCAACATGCACCGTCTTGCTGGATAAGCCGGCCGGTCGAAAACACCATTCGAGGAATACCCGATGACCCTTCTGAAACCGAAGCTGAGCCGTGAAGTCGCTGAAACGATCGCCGCCGGCGGCCCGGTCGTGGCGCTGGAATCGACCATCATCACCCACGGCATGCCCTATCCGGCCAATCTCGAAACCGCGCTCGGCGTCGAGGCGGTGATCCGCGAGAATGGCGCGGTGCCGGCGACGATTGCGGTGATCGACGGCGAACTGCGCGTCGGCCTCGTGCACAGGGAACTCGACGAACTGGCGCAGGCCAAGCGCGTCGTGAAGGCGTCCGGCCGCGACCTCGCCGTCGCCATGGTCAAGAAGCAGTCGGCCGGCACCACCGTTTCGGCCACCATGCTGCTCGCCGATCTCGCCGGCATCGACATTTTCGCGACCGGCGGCGTCGGCGGCGTGCATCGCGGCGCCGAACAGACCTTCGACATCTCCGCCGACCTGACCGAGCTCGGCCGCACCAAGACCGCCGTCGTCTGCGCCGGCGTGAAGTCGATCCTCGATATCGCCAAGACGCTCGAATATCTGGAGACCCAGCGCGTGCCGGTGATCGCCTACGGCACGGAGGATTTCCCGGCCTTCTTTACCCGCAAAAGCGGCTACAAGGCCGACCATAGGCTGGACACGCCGGAAGAGATCGCCGAAGCGATGTTCCTGCACCACAAGCTCGGCACCGGCACCGGCCTGATGATCGCCAACCCGATCCCGGAAGCCGCCGCGCTGACGCCGGAATTCATCGACGGCACGATTGCCGACGCCGTGCGCGAGGCGGACGAAAAGGGCATCGGCCGCAAGGAGCTGACGCCCTTCCTGCTCGCCCGCATCAACGAGCTTTCCAGGGGCGAGAGCCTCAAGGCCAATATCGAGCTGGTGAAGAACAACGCCCGGCTGGCCGCAAGGATGGCCGTCGCCTACGCGGCACTGAAGAAGTCCGGCCGGTAAATCCGGCCGGCGCGGCAAGTCGTTCAATAATAAAGGGAACAGCCATGAGCTACGAAACGATCCTTTACGAGAAGGATGCCACCGACAAGTTCGCGACGATCACCATCAATCGCCCCGACAAGATGAACGCGATGAACAAGACGGTGATCCGCGAGATCGACGCGGCGCTGAAGAGCGCCGTCGACGACCCGGACGTCAACGCCCTGGTCATCACCGGCGCCGGCCGCGCCTTCTCCTCCGGCTACGACCTGCAGGGCGGCGACTTCGACGTGGACATCGACTTCTGGCGCGAGGACATGACCGAGAACGCCGAGGCGCTGCTCAACATCTGGCGCGCCCCGATCCCGGTCATCGCCTCGGTCAATGGTTACGCGCTCGCCGGCGCTCTCGAACTGATGATGTGCTGCGACCTCGCCATCGCCGCCGACACCGCCAGGTTCGGCGAGCCGGAAGTGCGCCACAATTCCGGCCCGCCGGCGCTGATGATGCCCTGGCTGCTCGCCACCCGCGACGTTCGCTGGCTGATGTTCACCGGCGACATGGTGGATGCCGAAGAGGCGCTGCGCATGCACCTCGTCAACAAGGTCGTGCCGGCCGACCAGTTGAAGGAAAAGACCGAGAACCTCGCCCGCAAGCTGGCGCGCATGCCGGTGCCGGCGCTGAAATACACCAAGGCCTCGATCAACAACCAGCAGATGGTTGCCGGCCTGCTGCCTTCCTTCCAGTACAATATCGAGGCGATCGCGGCGCTTCACGTCACCAGGCAGGGCCGCGAATGGATGGCGAACCTTGCAAAGATGTCGCTGAAGGAATACCTCGCCTTCCGCGACAACCCCTTCAAGGGCCTCGACTGAGAAGGCCCGCCAATGCCCGCGAACACGCCCACGAACAAGAGTGATGCGATGCGGGCCTTGATGGCGCCGCGCTCCGTCGCGGTCGTCGGCGCCACCGAGCGCGCCGACGCCTCCTCCAGCTATGTGATGAAGAACCTGATGCGCTTCGGCTATCAGGGCAAGATCATCCCGGTGCACCCGAAGGCGGAAACGGTCTTCGGCTACAAGGCCGCCCCTTCCCTCACGGCTCTCGACAATACGCCCGACGTCGCCGTGATCGGCATCGCCGCCGACAAGGTGATCGCCGCGCTGGAGGAAGCCGGCCAGACAGGCGTCAAGGCCGCCGTCGTGCTGGCCTCCGGCTTCGCCGAACTGGACGAGGCGGGACGCCAACGGCAACGCCGGTTGATCGAGGTCGCCGATCGCTACGGCATGGCGATCTGCGGACCCAATTGCCTCGGCCTCTTCAATCTCGGCACGGGCGCGGCGCTCTATTCCTCCAGCCTCTCGACCAATCTCCAGAAAGGCCGCTTCGCGATCCTTTCCCATTCCGGCGCGAGCGCGATCACGCTCGGCAATACCGGCCGGTTCGGGCTGAGCCATATCGTCTCCTCCGGCAACAGCGCCGCGACCGACATTCCCGACTATCTGGAATTCCTGGCCACGGATGAACTCACGAACGCCGTCGGTATCGTCATCGAGGCGATCCGCGAACCGGAAAAACTCGCCGCCGCGATGGAAAACATGCACGCAGCGGACAAGCCGGTCATCGCGTTGCGTGCCGGCCGCTCGGCGCGTGGCGCACAGGCGACCGCCGCCCATACCGGCTCGCTCGCCGGCAGCAACGAGGCCTATCGCGCCTTCTTCAGGCGCGTCGGCATCATCGAAGTGCCGGACATGGACGGTTTCATCGAGACGACAGCGCTCTGCCTGAACCTCAAACGACGCCCTGCGAAGCCGGGCGTGGCGATCGTCGGCGTTTCCGGCGGCGGCGTGGCGCATGTCTCCGACATCGCCGACGAGGCAGGCCTGTCGCTGCCCGACCTGCAACCGGAGACCGTCGCGAAGATCGAAACCCTGCTGCCGCCTTTCGCGACGCCGCAAAATCCGCTCGACACGACCGGCGCGGTCTTCGCCAACGGCGACATCTACCGCGACGTGCTGCATGCCTTGGCCGGCGACCCCTCGGTCGGGCTGATCGTCGCCGCGCAGGACGCACCGGCCGGCCTGGACGACTTCTGCGCCGCCGAATATCTCGGCATAGCCGACGCCGTCTCCGCCTATGCCGAAACCGGCAGCGCGCCGGTCGTCTTCATGAGCAACCTCTCCTCCGGCCACCACCCCGCCGTCGAAGCCAGGCTTGCGAACGTGCCCGTGCTGCGAGGCACGCAAAGCGTGTTGACAGCAGTCAACAGCATCCTCTTGCAGAACCGCAACGTCTCCTGGCCGGGCGCGCCGAACGGCGATAAAAGCACCCTGCCGCCCGGAGCGCCGACCGAGCGCGAAGCCAAGGCGCTGCTCGCCTCCGAGGGCCTGCCTGTCCCACAGGAACAGCTCGCCACCAGTGCCGATGCCGCCGCGGAAGCAGCAGGAACGCTGGGCTTTCCGGTCGTGATGAAGATCGAGTCGCCGGATATCCTCCACAAGACCGAGGCAGGCGGCGTGAAGCTCGGCATCGCCTCGGAGGCGGAAGCGCACGCTGCCTTCGACGCCATCATGGCGAGCGCCCGCGCCTACGCGCCGGATGCGGACCTTCGCGGCGTCTCGGTGCAGGAAATGGTGACGGGCGGCGTCGAGGCCCTGGTCGGGATCGTACGCCACGAGCCCTTCGGCCTGGGTCTCGTCGTCGGCATCGGCGGCGTGCTGGTGGAACTGGTCAGGGACAGCGCTTTCGACCTTCTGCCGATCGACCTCGCCCGTGCGGAAACGCTGATCGGCGAAACGAAGCTCGCCTCCCTGCTGGAAGGCTATCGCGGCGGGCCGAGGGCCGACCGCAAGGCGCTGGCGGAACTGCTCGTCAAACTCTCCGATTTCGCCGCACGCCATGGCGACGATATCGAAGCGGTGGACCTCAACCCGGTCGCGGTGCTGCCGGAAGGCCGGGGCGTGCGCATCCTCGATGCGCTCGTCATCCCGCGGAAAAGGAACTGATCAGACGAGCCGAAGCTTCGGCTGCCGCTCGGTCTCGGCATGGGCGAGCCACGACAGCCGCTCCGTCAGCAGCGCATAGAAACCGTCGGCATCGACGTCGCGCATGAACATGGCGTTCTTCGGCCGGCCGGAGACACCCCACCAGTCGACCACCGTCATCCCCTTGGTCAGTTCGGATTCCGTCTCGATCTCCACATTGCAGAGACGGCCGGAGTAAAGCTCCGGCTTCAGCAGGTAGGCGATGACGTTGGGGTCGTGCAGCGGCCCGCCTTCGCTGCCGTATTTCGCCACGTCGAACCGTTCGAAATAATCGAGCCAGCCGACCAGCACCTCGGCGAAATGCCCGCCGATCGCCCGGATCGCCTCCACGCGGGCGCGCGTCGTCAGCGTCCTGTGGGTGACGTCCAGCGGCATCATGACGATCGGTGCGCCGGAACCGAACACCACCGCCGCCGCCTGCGGATCGACATAGATGTTGAACTCGGCCGCCGGCGTGATGTTGCCGCCTTCGAAGCAGCCGCCGCCCATCAGCACGACCTGTTTGATGCGGCCGGCTATCTCCGGCGCTTTCGTCAGCGCCTTTCCCAGGTTGGTGAGCGGCCCGAGCGTGCAGACGGTCACCGTGCCGGCCGGCTCGCTCATCAGCGTCTCGACGATGAAATCAACGCCGTGCCGTTCCTGCAGGGGCATGACCGGATCGGGAAGATCGGCGCCGTCGAGACCGGTCGCGCCATGCACATGCTCGGCCGTGACGAGCGGCCCGGTCAGCGGCTGGCTGCAGCCGGCAAAGACCTTGACATCGGGCCGCCCGGCAAGCTCGCAGATCTTGCGGATGTTCACGTTGGTCAGCGACAGCGGCACATTGCCCGCCGCCGCGACGATGCCCAGGACCTCGATTTCCGGGCTTCCCAGAGCAAGCAGAATGGCCAGCGCGTCATCCTGGCCGGGATCGGTGTCGATGATGATCTTTTCTGCCATCTGGGGATCACTCTCGGAAACTGGGAAAACGGTTAGGCGACATGGGTGAGCGGCTCCTTCGCCCGCCATTTCGCGACGAGATCGGACTTGCGCTTTTCGAACCGCCCGACGGAGGCGAGCTTGACGGGACCGAAGCCGCGGACCATGTCGGGCAGGCCGCCGATTTCGACGGCGAGCGCATGATTGCCGGCGTCGAGCCCGGATGCGAGTTCCGCCACCAGCGCGGAATAATCCTCGATCAGCCGGCGCTCCATGCGCCGCTCGGCGGTGCGGCCGAAGGGATCGAAAGCTGTGCCGCGCAGGAATTTCAGCTTTTCCAGCACCGCAAAGGCGGGCCTGATCCAGCCCCCGAAGGCGATCTTGGCCGGATGGCCGGTGCGCGCATCGATCCTGCGGGAGAAGAGCGGCGGCGCGAGATGGTGCTTCACCTTGAAATCGCCCTCGAACTGCTCGGCAAGCCTGCTTTCGAAGCTGCGGTCGCGGTGCAGCCGCGCCACTTCGTATTCGTCCTTGTAGGCCATCAGCCTGAAGGCATTCTTCGCCACCGCCTCGGCAAAGCCGCTCATGCCGCGCAGCCGCGCCTCGGCGCCTTTCGCGATCCCGACCAGATCCGTATAACGTCCGGCATAGGCGGCATTCTGGTAGGCGGTGAGGAAAGCGGCGCGCCTTGCGACGATCTCCTCGAGCGTCTCGGCCTTCGGTCCGGATTTCGCCAGACCGGCCTCGCGGGCAACCGCCTCGACATCCACCGCCGCGCGCCGGCCCCAGCCGAAGGCGGCGCGGTTCATGGCAATGCCGGTGTCGTTGAGCTCGATCGCCCTGTCGATCGCCGCAAGGTTGATCGGCACGAGGCCCCGTTGCCAGGCGTAACCGAGCAGGAACATGTTGGCGGCGATCGCATCGCCCATCAGCGCCGTAGCAAGATCGGTGGCCGGCACCGTATCGACCGCCTCGTCACCGGCGGCGCGGCGGAGCGATTTCAACGTCGCCTCCTGCCGGAAATCGATCGTCGTGTCCTTCACGAAGGAGGCTGTCGGCGCAAAATGATCGTCGATCACCGCCCGCGTCTTGTTCCTGGCAAACGAGGCGAGCGAATTCTTCTGCGCCGCCACGACGATATCGAAGCCAAGCACGAGATCGCTTTCGCCGGGGCCGACGCGCGCCGCGTGGATCTGGGCCGGGTCCCTCGCCAGCCGGATATGCGAGACGACCGAGCCGTTCTTCTGGGCAAGACCGGTCTGGTCGAGCGTCACCAGCGCCAAACCGTCGAGAAGCGCCGCCTGAGCAAGGATCGCGCTGACCGTGATGACGCCCGTGCCGCCAATGCCGGCGAGCAGCATGCTGTAGGGTTTCGCAAAGCCGGTGGTGAAGGCGGGCAGCGGCAGATCATCGGTCTTCGCCGATTTCGACTTAGCGGCCGGCTTGCGGATGCTGCCGCCCTCGACGGTGACGAAGCTCGGACAGAAGCCCTTGATGCAGGAAAGGTCCGTATTGCAGCTCGACTGGTTGATACGCCGCTTGCGCCCGAACTCCGTCTCCTGCGGTTCGATGGAGATGCAGTTGGAGACGGCGGAACAGTCGCCGCAGCCCTCGCAGACCAGTTCGTTGATGAAGGCCCGCTTGTCCGGGACCGGATAGGCGCCCCGCTTGCGGCGGCGGCGCTTTTCGGCGGCGCAGACCTGGTCGTAGATCAGCACGGTCACGCCGGGGATGTCGCGAAGCTCCCGCTGCACGGCGTCCAGTTCGTCGCGGTGATGGACGGAGACCTCGCGCGGCAGGTTGCCCTGCCAGACCTCCGGCCGTTCGGCGACCACGGCGACGCGGCTTGCGCCCTCGGCCAGCGTCTGCCCGACGAGGCCGGGCACGGTGACCTCGCCGTCATGCTTCTGGCCGCCGGTCATGGCGACCGCGTCGTTGTAGAGGATCTTGTAGGTGGCGTTGACCTTCGCGGCGATGGCGGCGCGGATTGCCAGCACGCCGGAATGGAAATAGGTGCCGTCACCCATGTTGACGAAGATATGCTTCTCGTCGGTGAACTGCGACAGGCCGATCCACGAGCCGCCCTCGCCGCCCATCTGGGTGAAGGTCGAGGTGTTGCGGTCCTCGTTGCCGATGATCATCATGTGGCAGCCGATGCCGGTCGAGGCCCGGCTTCCCGCCGGCAGGCGGGTCGAGACGCTGTGCGGACAGCCGGAACAGAAATAGGCCTCCCGGCGGAGCGCCGTCGCCTCGACGCCGAGCGCGGCGGTCATCTCGTCCACGAACCGTGCCCTGGCCTGCAAGTCCCCGTCGAGCGGCCCAAGCCGGGAGAGGATGGCCCCTGCGACCGACAGAGTGGTGATCTCGCCGATCGACTGGAGAAGCGAAGTGCCGCTCTCTCCCATCTTGCCGAATACGCGCGGCCGCTCGCGGCCGGGCAGGTTGAAGAGCTGCGCCTTGATCTGGTCTTCGAGGATGGAGCGTTTTTCCTCGACCACCAGCAACTCGTCGAGACCGGCGGCGAATTCCGCAATGCCCTGCGGCTCCAGCGGCCAGACCATGCCGACCTTGTAGAGCCGGATGCCGAGTTCTGCGGCGCGGGCCGCGTCGATGCCGAGCAGCGCCAGCGCGCCCATCAGGTCGAGCCAGGACTTGCCGGTCGACACGATGCCGAGCCTTGCCTTTCCCGACCCGCCCCAGACGGTGCGGTCGATCCGGTTGGCACGCGCGAAAGCCTGCGCCGCCAGCATCTTTCGCTCCAGCCGAAGTTCCATCGCATGCGGCCCGTCCGGCCAGCGCAGAGAAAGACCGTCCGGCGCGAAGGTTTCGTCGGGGATAACGATCTGCGGCCTGTCCGGATCGAGATCGACCGTCGCGGAGCATTCGACGATCTCGGTCTGGCACTTGAAGCCGATCCAGGCGCCGGAATAGCGGCTCATGGCAATCCCGAAAAGGCCGTATTCGATATATTCGCCGACGCCGGCGGGCGAGAGCAGCGGCACCATGGCGGAGATCAGGTTATGCTCGCTCTGGTGCGGCAGCGTCGAAGAGACCGCGCCATGATCGTCGCCGACGAACAGCAGCACGCCGCCATTGGGGTTCGTGCCCACCGCATTGGCGTGGCGGATGACATCCATGCTGCGGTCGACCCCCGGCCCCTTGCCGTACCACATGGCGAACACGCCGTCGTATCGTGCGCCCTCGAACATGCCGGTCTGCTGCGTGCCCCAGACGGCGGTTGCCGCCATGTCCTCGTTGAGGCCCGGCTGGAATTTTATATGCTCGGCATCGAGATATTTCCTCGCCTTGCCCATCTCGCGGTCGAAGCTTGCGAGCGGCGAGCCGCGATAGCCCGAGACGTAACCGGCGGTGTTCAGCCCCCGCGCAAGGTCGCGCTGGCGCTGGATCATCGGCAGGCGAATCAGCGCCTGCGTGCCCGATACCAGGATGCGGCCCTTTTCCAGCGTGTAGCGATCGTCGAGGCTGACCTTGCGATCCGAAGAGGGCGTATCCGGCGCGGCATGGATCGACATCTAGGCCCGCTCCACCTGTCCGACCGAAACCGGCGCCTCGAAGACCCGGCCGCGATTGAGGATGTAGTTCGGATCGAAAGCCGCCTTCAGCCGCCGCATCGTGACGATCTCGGCCTCGCTGCGCGCATATTTCAGATAACGCCGCTTGTCGGTGCCGATGCCATGTTCGGCCGATACCCCGCCGCCAACCGCGGCGATGGCGGAGAATACGGCTTCGCCGATCTCCTTTTCCCGCTCGGTCACCATGCAATAGTGCAGGTTGCCGTCTCCGAGATGGCCGAAAATGAAGGAAACCGCATCCGGATCGATCTCCGAGATGGCATGGGCCGCCATGTCGAGAAATTCCTGCATGCGGGAGAGCGGCACGGAAATGTCGAAGCCCACGGATTCCCCGCGCGCGAAGAGGAACTCGTTGATGCCGTCGCGGATCGCCCAGAGCCCGCTGAACTCGCGCAGCGAACTGGAAAGCACGACGTCCGTGGCAAGCCCCTCTTCCAGCGCCTCGGCAAGCGCAGCTTCGAAACGCTCGTTGTCCTGATCCGGCGACTGGCCCTGGATTTCCACCATCGCGTACATGCCGGCGCCGACCTCGACCGGCGGACGGATGCCCATATGGGCAACAGTCCCTTCGTAGACATTCGGGAAAATCGCTTCGAAAGCCGACAGCAGGCCGGAAAGCCCGATGCGCAGCCTCGCCAGCAGTTCCTGCGCCGCCTTCAGGGACGGCAGGGCAATGAAGGCGTTGCGTTCGCTCTTCGGCTTCGGATGCAGTTTCAGGCAGGCCCGGGTGATGACGCCGAGCGTGCCTTCCGTTCCGATGAAGAGCGGGTTGAGGTCATAGCCGGAATTGTCCTTCGGCAGCCCCTTCAGCGAGGAAAGCACCGTACCGTCGGCCAGAACCGCCTCGAGCCCCATGACCTGCGCCCGGTACATGCCGTACCGCAACACGCGGATGCCCCCGGCATTGGTGCCGATATTGCCCCCGACCGTCGCCGTCCCGCGCGCGCCGATATCGACGCCGAAGAACAGGCCGGCGTCCTCGGCGGCCTGCTGCACCACCTGCAGCGGCGTGCCGGCCGCGACGATCATCGTCTGGGCGGCGACGTCGATCGATTCCACGCCGCTCATGCGTTCGAGGGAGAGCGAAACCTCGCCGGCCAGGGGACGCGACGCACCGGAAAGCCCGGTGCGGCCGCCCTGCACGACGAGCGGCTGGCCGATTTCGTTGGCCGCGGAAAGGATGGCTGAAACGTCCTGCGTGCCGCGCGGGCGAAGCACGGCGACAGGGCGATGACCGCGCGCCGTCGCATCGGCCGCATACCCGTCCGAAACGGCGTCGCCGACAAGCATGCCGGCTGCGTCCAGCCTTCCTTCGAGACGGGACAGGAGACGGCCTGCGCGCTCAGACAATCGGCCCTCCCCGGAAAGTCTCCGTCGCAACCATGGCCCGGCATCCACCGAACGCACTTTCGTCCATGTCCAATTCCCCTTGCCTTGTCGGCTTTGCAGGCGAAGTTATTCCCATTCCGCTATTTGTCAAACCTATATTTAAAAAGCAGTAGCCTTTTCGGCTGCGCCGTGGCATCACTAGGCGCAGGAGATATAGCCAGAACGTGGGGAAGGCCAACGTGATCCTCAAATATGACGAGGTTGTGCGCACGGGCATTGCCAGGCAGGTGGCCGACAATATCCGCTCGGCGATCCTGGACGGTCGCCTGAAGGTGGACGAACGCCTGCCGACTGAAGAAGATCTGGCGAAGAGCTTCGGCATTTCCCGCCCGACCGTCCGCGAGGCCTTGAAGCGGCTCGCCGCCCAGAACCTCATTCACTCCAAGCGCGGTCCGACCGGCGGCAATTTCGTCAAGCGCCCGGACCCGGAAGGCCTGTCCAAGGCGATTACCGGTGCTGCGACCCTGCTCGTCGGCGTCGGCGCCTTCGACATCGAGGAGATCATCACCGCCCGGCTGGAGACGGAAACGGTCTGCTGCCGGCTTTCTGCCGAAAACCGCAGCGAGGCCGATCTTGCGGCGATGGAGGCCGAGATCGCGGTCCAGCAGGACGCGGCGATCAGCGACGAGGATTTCTGCGCCTCCGATGTGCGTTTCCACCGCGCGCTGGTGGAATCGACCGGAAACGGCCCCCTGAAGCTGATGATGTACACCGTTATCGAGGCCTTCATCCCGATCACCAACATGATCGTCTTCCGTGTGCGCGAGCGCCGGCATGTCGCCTCGCTGCACCAAGAAATCCTCGATGCCGTGCGCGATCGCGAAGCCGCGAAAGCGGCCGACGCACTCGCCCGCCTGCTCGCCTATGTGCGCGAAAGTTACGCCGCCGTGATCAAGGCACGCGCCGAACGCGATGCCGCCCAGGCCTCCGCCTAGTTTCATCAATCAGATATCGGGAGATTTGTTATGGCCGAGACCTTCAGAGCGATGGTGATCGACGCCGTCGACGGCAAGCCGAAGGGCGCGTTCAGGGACATCCCGGTGGCCGACCTGCCCGACAACGACGTGCTGGTCGAGATCGCCTATTCGACGCTGAACTACAAGGACGGGCTCGCCATCACCGGCAAGGGCAGGATCGCCCGCCGCATGCCGATGATCGGCGGCATCGACCTTTCCGGCACCGTGGTCGAATCCCGCTCTCCCGAATGGAAAGCGGGCGACAAGGTGGTGCTGAACGGCTGGGGTCTTTCCGAGACCGAATGGGGCGCATACGGCCGCTACCAGCGCGTCAGGGCCGAATGGCTGATCCCGCTTCCCGACGCCTTCTCCATGGAACAGGCAATGGCGATCGGCACGGCGGGCTACACGTCGGCGCTCTGCGTCGACGCGCTCGAAAAATGGGGTTCGATCAGGCCCGGCGAAGGCGAGGTCCTGGTGACGGGCGCCGCCGGCGGCGTCGGCTCGGTCGCAATCGCCCTGCTCGCCGCGCGCGGCTACAATGTCACCGCCTCGACCGGCCGGCCGGAAACGCACGATTATCTCGCCTCGCTCGGCGCCACGAATTTCATCGATCGCGCAGCACTCGCCGAAAAAGGCGGGCCGCTGCAGAAGGAGCGCTGGACGGGCGGCGTCGACAGCGTTGGCTCCACCACGCTCGTCAACGCTCTGGCCCAGACCGTCCGCGGCGGTGCGATGGCCGCCTGCGGCCTCGCCGGCGGCGCCGATCTTCCCGGCACCGTATTGCCGCATATCCTGCGCGCCGTCACGCTGATCGGCGTCGACTCGGTCATGGGATCGCGCGAGCAGCGGCTTTCCGCCTGGGCGCGACTTGCCCGCGACCTCGACAGAAGCAGGCTCGACCGGATAACGACCGTGGAACCCATGACCAACCTGCCGCAACTGGCCGAGGACATCGTCGCCGGCAAGATCCGCGGTCGGGTGGTGATCGACGTGGCAAAATGACGTTCGCCGCCGGGGCGGAACGGACCGGCGCGAACCACCGCTGGCAGCGTCGCCGGATTGGCGATAAAAGCATGGGGCATGACACGCAATCGCAAGGCCCCGGCACGATGAAACTCACCGATATCGCGGAAACCGTCGTCGCCCGCGCCCGGGACAGGCGCCGTTTCGTCGTGGCCATCGCCGGCCCGCCGGGAGCCGGCAAGTCGACGCTCGCGGATGCCCTGCGCGCAGCACTTGCCGCCGGCGGCGAGACCGCCGAAGTCCTGCCGATGGACGGGTTCCATATGGACAACGGCATTCTGGAAGCCCGGGGCCTGCTGGCCCGCAAGGGAGCGCCGGAGACATTCGACGTGCGTGGTTTCGCCGATATCCTCCGGGCCGTACGGCAGGCGGACGAGGAGGTGCTGGTGCCCGTCTTCGACCGGTCCCGCGAAATCGCCATCGCCTCGGCCCGGCCGATTTCGCCGGAGACCCGCATCGTGCTCGCGGAGGGCAATTACCTGCTGGTCGACCGGGCGCCGTGGTCCAGGCTCGCGGACATGTTCGACCTGACGATCTTCGTCGGCCCCGACGAAGAAACCCTGCGGCAGCGGCTCGAGGCGCGCTGGGTCCATTACGGCCTCGATCAAGCGCAGATCGCGTGGAAGCTCGACGGCAACGACCTGCCGAACGGCCGCTTCATCATCGCCAACTCGCGGCCGGCCGACATTCGCCTCGACATCTTCTGAACGGATCTAGACATCCCTGAGCGCGGCGAACAGCGGCGCGAAGGACGCATCGGCGCGATAAAAGACCGGCGGACTGCCGACGGGAGACGCAACCGTCACCTCCTTGCCGCCGTCGTATATCTCCCCGCTCCAGACATGCACCCAGCTCGTCCCCACCGGCAGATAGACCGTGCGCGCCTCCTGCGCCGCCTGCCAGACGGGTGCGACGAGCAGTTCGGGACCGTAGAGATAGGCATCCTGGATCGCATGGGTTTTCGGGTCGTGCTCATGGTGCAGGAAAAGCGGCCGCTGAACCGGCAGGCCGCGCGCCGCGGCCTCCTTCGACAAGGTCTTGAGATACGGCGCCAGATGCACATAGATCCGCGTCATCCGCGCGAAATGCGCAAGCACGTCCGGGTCCTGGTCGATCTGGATATTGTCGCGCGGGCGGTTGCCCTCATGGCTCCGCATGACGGACGTGAAGGCAGCCATTTCCGCCCAGCGCATCAAGAGTTCCGGCGTGCGGACATTGCCGAACAGGCTGGTATACCCGCCGATATCGGAGTGGTGATAGGCATTGCCGAGCAGTCCCGAGGAAAGCGCGGCGCAGATGACGGTGACGAGCCCGTCGTGACGGGAGAAATCCACCGACTGGTCGCCGCCCCAAAGCAGGGGACAGTGCTTCTGGACACCGGTAAAGCCGGCCCGCATGAAGAACAGCGCCTCGCCCGTCCTGCCGCGGCTTTCCACCGCCTTCGCGTTGACCTCCGCCCATAGCGTCGGCCAGGCATTGTGCATCAGCTTGGCGTCGACGCCGTTCGAAAGCTCCACGTCGATCGGCAGATATTCGCCGAAATCCGCCATCCAGCCGGAAAGACCGAAATCCAGCATGCGGCGGCCGATGATCTCCTCGGCGAACCATTCGGCAGCCTCGGGATTGGTGAAATCGACGACGCCGCAATCGAATTCGCCGAAATCGACGATCGCCGTGCGGCCCGAGCGGTCCCTGGCGAAATAGCCCGCCGCTTCGGCCTCGGGGAACAGCGTGGCGTCGACGGCGAGATAGGGATTGACGTATCCCAGGAAACGGATGCCCTGATCATGCAGTTCCGCGATGCGCTGCCGCAGGTCCGGATAGCGCTGGTCGTTCGCCTGCCAGTCCCAGAAGAGGCGCGAGCCGAAGGAGGTCTGGCGGCTGCCGACCCAGTCCTCGCACCAGAGGCCGGACACCTGTACGCCTGCGGCCCGCATCCTATCCAGCCGCGCGAACGAATTGATCCCGTCCTTGAGGCCGATGATCGCGCCGTTGTAGATCCAGTCCGGCAATTCCGGCTGCCGGCCGAAACGCAGCGACAGCGCCTCGACGAGCTCGATGAAGCTCGGGGCGGAATGGAACTCGATCCGCTCCGGCACCGCCCAGACCTCGATCTCGTGAAATGCATCCCGGCGGAAATCGAACACCGAATAGGCGGTCGTTTCCACATGCAGCGCATATCGCCGCGAGGAGATGTAGGTCGGCTGCGGATAGTTGGTGTTGTGGTAGTCGCCGCCCGCCTTGTCCTTCAGGTCGGATTTGAAGGTGATCTCGCTCGTCTTGTCGCGACCGACCCCCGGCTCGGATGTCCATAGCGGAAAACGGCGCCCGCGCATGTCGAAATAGGACATCTGCTCGCCACCGCCCCAGACATGCTCCTCCGCGTCCGCGGGGATGCGGAGCCAGAAGCGGTTGATGCCGGCGTCCAGCGAGCGGAAACGGAGCGCATTTCCCACGATCGACAGTTCGAGCCGCGGCGCCCTGCCCTCCGCCTCGGACAGGGCGATCCTGTGTCCGTCAACCTCCGCATGCCGAAGCGGGCTCCGCTCGACGATATAGTCCTCGATCTCGAAGTTGCCGCGGTACATGCCCATCCGCTCCTGCCCCTGCCCGACGAACATGCAGGGCGAGCCGGCGTGATGCCGGAGAACGGTCCGTCCATTCAGCGAAAGGGAAAAACCGTCCGGCGCCGCTTCGAATTTCATCGCCATATCACTTATCCGGGCCATCTCGCTCATCCGGGCATCCTACCGCAGCCGCGACACGTAGCGCGCCACGGAATGGTCGAACCATGTGTGGGAAATCTCGGCCACCGTGCCATCCTGTGCCTGGCTCATGCGAAACACATGCGATATCGGCACGCCCGGCTTCGGAGCGAACGCAGGCGGCGCCCAGTCGGGCACGCTGTCCAGGCCGATCCTGTCTTCCGCCCGGACGATCCACAGCCCGAGCCGGGTGCGGTAGTAGAGATAGAGGGACTCCGACAGGTCCTCCGGCAGGATCTTCGATACATAGGAACCGTCGAGCCATATCTCTTCCAGCGCCGCCGCCTGCCCCGACAGCCGCCGGATGCGCCGGATGCGATGCCCTTCCGGGGAAAAGCCGAAGCCCGGAAGCTCTTTCGGCTTGTCGAGCCGCGCCACCTCAAGGACCTCGGCCGTCGGCAGGCCGCCGCCCTGGATGAGTTCGAGACGGAACAGGGAATAGACGCTTTGCGGATCGCTGATCGCGCAGATGTAGTTTCCCGACCCTTGGACACGCCGCAGCAGCCCCCGGTTCTGCAGCTCCGCCAGGGCCTTGCGCAGCGTGCCGACCGCAATGCCGAGCCCGGCGGCCATGTCGCGCTCCGGCGCAAGCCTCTCGCCATCGGCAAGCCGCCCGGCCGCTATGTCCCGCACAAGCAATTCGGTGATCTGCAGATAGACCGGCAGGCTGCCGGAATGCCGCTCCATGGGCCTTTTCCCCTCCCCAGGAAAATTGATACATTATTGATCTACATCAAATCCGATGTTATTCAAGTGCCAATCGTCATCCATGGAGGAGAGAGTTTGATGACCGTTGTGCCGATCACGTCAGCGGATCTCGACGCGGCGGAAGTCTCGTGGTTTGCCGCCCTCTGCTCAGACGACTACGCCTATCTCGGCGTGCCGGACGACGCGCTGAAATCGAGCTTCGGGCATTGCTCCGACATCGTGAAGCGGGCCGAGACGCTCGGCTTCCGCAACATTCTCTGCCCCTCTTCCTACCAGGTGGGGCAGGACACGCTGAGCTTCGTCGCGGCCTGCTCGCAGATCACCGACCGGATCAATCTTCTGGCGGCGATCCGCTGCGGGGAGATGCAGCCGATCATGCTCGCCCGCACCGTCGCCACGCTTGACCACATGCTGAAGGGCCGGCTGACGCTGAACGTCATCAGCTCGGACTTCCCGGGCGAAGTCGCCGACAGCACCTTCCGTTACCGCCGCAGCCACGAGGTGGTCCAGATCCTGCGCCAGGCCTGGACGCGCGATACGATCGATCACGAGGGAGAGGTCTACGGCTTCAAGGGCATCACGACGGGCCCGGCGAAACCCTACCAGCAGAACGGCGGCCCGCTTCTCTATTTCGGCGGTTATTCGCCGGATGCACTGGAACTCTGCGGCGCGCAATGCGACGTCTACCTCATGTGGCCGGAGCCGAAGGAGCAGATCGCCGAGCGCATGAAGGCGGTCAACGAACGGGCCGGGAAGCATGGCCGCACCCTCGACTATGGCCTGCGCGTCCACATGATCGTCCGCGACACCGAACAGGAGGCACGGGAATATGCCGAACATCTCGTTTCCAGACTTGACGACGAATACGGCCGGCTGATCCGCGACCGGGCCCACGACAGCACCTCGCTCGGCGTCTCGCATCAGGCGCGCACCCGCGAACTCGCCGACAAGTTCGGTTATGTCGAACGGCACCTGTGGACGGGCATCGGCCGGGCGCGCTCCGGCTGCGGCGCGGCCCTCGTCGGCTCCACCGATCAGGTCCTCTCCGAAATCGAGGCGTACAGGAAGATGGGCATCCGGGCCTTCATCTTTTCCGGCTATCCCCATCTCGACGAGGCGGAACATTTCGGCCAGAAGGTGCTGCCGCAGTTGAAGACCTGTTCGCTGCCGCACGTCTATGGCCGCGTCCCGGCCGGGACGCCCGCAACACCCCTCGGAGCAGGGATACGTTATTGATGGGGAGACGCCGCTGATGGACCGCGTTCAACTTTCGCCCGACCTCGAACTGAGCCGCCTCGTCTACGGCCTCTGGCGCATCGGCGACGATGCCGACACTTCGCCGAAACATGTCGAGGCCAAGGTCGAAGCCTGCCTGGCGCAGGGCATCACCACCATGGACAATGCCGACATCTATGGAGGCTACACGGCCGAGGCAATCTTCGGCGCCGCGCTGAAGGCCTCTCCTTCCCTGCGTGACAGGATCGAGATCGTCACCAAATGCGGCATCGTCGCACCGGCCGGCCGGCATTCCGCCGTTCGCGGCAAGCACTACGACACGAGCGCCGAACACATCAACGCATCGGTCGAGGCCTCGCTGCGCGACATGGCGACGGACCATGTCGACCTGTTGCTGATCCATCGCCCCGACCCGTTCATGGACCCGGACGTCACCGGCCCGGCGCTCGACGCGCTCGTCACCTCCGGCAAGGTGCGCGCCGTCGGTGTCTCGAACTTCCGGCCCCACGATTTCTCTCTGCTGCAGTCCTCGATGGAATCGCCGCTCGTCACCAACCAGATCGAGATCAGCCTGCTGGTGGCGGATGCCTTCACCAACGGCGACCTCGCCTACCTGCAGGAACGCGCGATCGCGCCGATGGCCTGGTCGCCGCTGGCCGGCGGTTCGCTCTTCAAGCCGGAAAACCGCAGCCTGCTGGCGATCCTGGAACGGATCGGCACGGAACAGGGCGTCGACGCGACGGCCGTCGCGATCGCATGGCTGCTTGCCCACCCGGCCAAGATCCTGCCGGTTCTGGGCACCAACAATCTCGACCGGATCGGGAAGATCGGCGATGCCGCGAAAGTGACGGTCGACCGCCAGACCTGGTTCGATCTCTACACCGCCGCCCTCGGAAAGCCGGTGCCATGACGATATCGGCCGACGCCATCCACGGCCTCGACGAGCATGCCTTCATTCCGGGCGCCTCGACCGCCAGGCATTATCGCAATGCGCTCGGCACGTTCACGACAGGCGTGACGGTGGTGACGGCAAGAACCCCGGACGGACCGATCGGCATGACGGTCAACAGTTTCACGTCCGTGTCGCTCGACCCGCCCCTCGTCCTCTGGTCCCCGGCGAAAAGCTCGTCGCGACATGCAGCGTTCACCGCCGCGAGCCATTTCGCCATTCACGTCCTGAGCGCCGAACAGGATCTCCTCAGCGCCCGCTTCACGCGCGGCGGGCTCGGCTTCGAGAAACTTGCCTGGATCGAGAACATGGAGGGTGTGCCGGTCATCCCCGGTACGCTCGCCCGTTTCGAATGCGAGCTCTCCTCCATGCACGATGCGGGCGACCATACGCTGATCCTCGGCCGCGTGCTGCGCGCCGCCCATCGTGAAGGCAATCCCTTGTGTTTTTCGCGCGGCGTATTCGGCCGTTTCGCAAGCTTGGGCGGCCGATAACCGGCGAAAGATATTGACCGGCGGCCGCAGTTGGGCCAAGTCAGGACGATCACCCAGCTTCGACAGGCCTTCCATGACCATCATCAGACCGCAGATCAGCGCCCGCGCCGCGGCGGCGCCTCGCAGCGGCATTGGCGAAATCGTCACCTATGCCCGGGGCCGCGAAAACCTCCTGCCGCTCTGGATCGGCGAAGGCGACCTTCCGACGCCGGATTTCATCACCCGCGCGGCCAGCGAGGCCCTTCTGGCCGGCGAGACCTTCTATACCTGGACGCAGGGCATTCCGGCGCTCCGCGAAGCGATCGTCCGTTATTACCGGCGGCACTACGGAACCGGTCTTTCGGTCGACAATATCTATGTCACCGGTTCGGGCATGCAGTCGATCGTGCTCGCCGTCCAGACGGTGGCCTCGGCCGGTGACGAGATCGTCCATCTCTCCCCCGCCTGGCCGAATGTGGTGAACGCGATCGGCGTCTCGGAAGCCAAGCCGGTCGCCGTGGAACTCGGCTTCGCCGATGGCCGCTGGGTTCTCGATATCGAACGCCTGGGGGCCGCGATCACTCCCAGGACGAGCGCGCTCTTCATCAACTCCCCCTCCAACCCCACCGGCTGGACCGCGACGCACGACGACCTGAAGGCAATCCTCGAACTCGCCCGCCAACACGGGCTCTGGATCATCGCCGACGAGATCTACGGCCTCTATTATTTCAACGGCGCGCGTGCCCCCTCCTTCATGGACGTGATGGAACCCGAGGACCGGATCATCTTCGCCAATTCCTTCTCGAAGAACTGGTGCATGACCGGCTGGCGTGTCGGCTGGATGGTGGCGCCCGCCGAGATCGGCCAGACGCTGACCAACCTCATCCAGTATTCGACCTCCGGTGTCGCGCAATTCATGCAGAAGGGAGCGATCGTCGCACTCGATCAGGGCGACGACTTCGTCCGCACCAATATCGAACGCGCCCGGAAATCCCGCGACATCCTCTGCGATGCACTGATCGCCACCAACCGGGTGGAGACCCGCAAGCCCGAAGGCGCCCTTTATGCCTTCCTGAAGATCGACGGCGTGGCCGACAGCCGCGAGGAAGCCTTCAGGATCGTCGACCGGACCGGTGTCGGCCTTGCGCCCGGAACGGCCTTCGGACCCGGCGGCCAGGGTTTCATGCGCGGCTGTTTCCTGCGCGATCCGTTGCAGATCGAGGATGCGGCAAACCGGCTCGGCGACTATATCCGCAGCCGGTGAGCATGGGCGTTCTCCAATCGTGACGAGAGCCCTTCTGATCCTCGCGACGCTCCTTGCCTCCTTCGGCTGCATCCGGGCCGAGGATGCCGACCCGGAACATGACGCATGGACCAGGGAGAAATGCCGGCGTTACGAACGTGCCTGGCATCAGATATCCGGATTTATCGGGCTCGAAGGCGTCAGCCAGGATTTCATCCGAGGCAATGAAAAGTTCATTGCCGACGGCTGTTCCAGCGGCGCGGATGTCTGCCCGCATTCTCCGCGGGAGATCGAGCTCGCCAATGCATTGACGGTCGCAGCGATGAATTTCGGCACCGCGGGCAGCTTCCTGCCATTCATCTGCCGCCAGCGATAGAAAGGAACCGGGCCGCCGGAGAACGGCAGCCCGGACATCATCGATCCTCGCGGATTCCTAATCTTCGTAGTCGGCCGGGACGGTAGCGCCCGGACGGCCTCCGGTAATGATCTCGCGCTTGCCGACGTGGTTGGCGGGGCCGACCAGTCCTTCCTGCTCCATGCGCTCGACCAGCGAAGCGGCGCGGTTGTAGCCGATCGACAGACGCCGCTGAATGTAGGATGTCGAGCACTTGCGGTCCTTCATGACCACCTTGACGGCCTTGTCGTAGAGCTCGTCGGTGTCGTCGCCGCCCATCGCGCTCTTGTCGAAGACGACTTCCTGCGGAACATCCTCGTCCTCCGCATCCTCCTCGTCCTCGGTGACGGTGCCGAGATAGTCGGGACGGCCCTGCGTCTTGAGATGGCGAACGACCGATTCCACCTCCGCATCCGAGACGAACGGACCGTGGACGCGGGAAATCCGCCCGCCGCCGGCCATGTGCAGCATGTCGCCCTGGCCGAGCAGGTGTTCGGCGCCCTGCTCGCCGAGGATGGTGCGGCTGTCGATCTTCGACGTGACCTGGAAGGAGATGCGGGTCGGGAAATTGGCCTTGATCGTACCGGTGATAACGTCGACCGACGGCCGCTGGGTCGCCATGATGAGATGGATGCCGGCCGCGCGCGCCATCTGGGCGAGCCGCTGGATGGCGCCTTCGATGTCCTTGCCGGCGACCATCATCAGGTCGGCCATCTCGTCGACGATCACCACGATATAGGGCATGGGCGACAGGTCGAGTTCCTGGTCCTCGTAGACGATCTCGCCCGTGGTGCGGTCGAAACCGGACTGCACGCTGACGGTGATGACCTCGCCCTTGTCGCGGGCCTGCGCGGCGCGCTGGTTGTAGCCGTCGATATTGCGGACGCTGAGACGCGACATCTTGCGATAACGGTCCTCCATCTCGCGAACCGCCCATTTCAGCGCCAGCACGGCCTTTTTCGGATCGGTCACGACCGGCGTCAAAAGATGCGGAATGCCGTCATAGACGGAAAGTTCGAGCATCTTCGGATCGATCATGATCAGCCGGCATTCTTCCGGACGCAGCCGGTAGAGGAGCGACAGGATCATCGTGTTGATGGCGACCGACTTGCCCGAGCCGGTCGTGCCGGCGACGAGCAGATGCGGCATCTTGGCGAGTTCGGCGATGACCGGTTCGCCGCCGATCGTCTTGCCGAGGCAAAGCGCCAGCCGGTGCTTCGTCTCCCAGTAATCCTCGCACTCGATCAGCTCGCGGAAATAGACCGTCTCGCGTGTCGCATTCGGCAGTTCGATGCCGATGACATTGCGGCCGGGCACCACGGCGACGCGGGCGGAGAGAGCCGACATCGACCGGGCGATATCGTCCGAAAGACCGATCACCCGCGAGGACTTGACCCCCGGCGCGGGCTCGAATTCGTAGAGCGTCACGACCGGACCCGGGCGCACGTCGATGATCTCGCCGCGCACGCCGAAATCTTCGAGAATGCTTTCGAGAAGGCCCGCGCTCTGCTGGAGCGCGTCCGGCTGCATGGCCTGGCCACGTTCGCCGCGCGGCTCCTGCAGCAGCGAGATCGGCGGAAATTCGTATTCCGCCTCGGCGGGCCGCACGGTCCGCGGACGGGCAGGCTCCGGATGCGGCACCGGCGCCGGTGTGGCAAGGACCGGAGCCACGACCGGAAGAACCTCTTCGGCCGCGACGGTTGCTTTTGCGGCGACCGGTTCCGGGACGAACGGCACGGGCGCGGGCGCGACCGGCTCGGCCGCCTTGATCGGCTCCGGCCGCGGAGAGGGAGCGACGACGACCGTTCTGAACGCTGTCGTCCGCGGCACCTCGCGATAGAGCGCGGTGACCGGTCCGGCCGGTCGCGCAACTGCGCGCGGCGCCTCCGGCGGGACTGGCGCGATCGCCGGCGCGGGTAAGGCCGGAGCCTCCAGTTCGAACGGCATGACGTCCCAGAAGGCATGGTCGGAAATCGCGATGTCGTGCCGCTGCGTCGCTGCAACGGGGTCCGCCGGCTGGTGGTGCGCCTGCCGCCGTTCCGTCTTCGGCGCAACCAGACCGTGTTCTTCCGCCACGTTTTGACGCATCGAAGCGGCAAGCTGCTGAAGCCCGGTGATCTGGTCGAGCGGTATGGCCGGCGGCTCGAAGATGACTTCCGAATCATCGGCGGAAGCCATGAAGAAGGCGTCCGAATCACCGGCGTCCGTCGCCGGACGGGGAGCGGCCTCGGGGATATCCTGAACGGCCTGCTCCATGTCGGGCGCCGGCGTCCAGGTAGCGGCAGGCAACGGCTTGCGCGTCAGCACATTTTCAGGCGTGCGGGTGAAACGCACATTGGGCGACAGGCGGAACGCCGCCTGCCAGGGGGCCTGCTCTATGACGGGCTGATTGAACTCCGCCAGGCTCTGCTGGCGGATGTTCTGCCGCGCCGCCTCGACTGCATCGTCTTCGGCGCTGGCCTGGTCGGAACTCTGGGGGAAATTATGACGGGAAAATTGCATGAGAACCAGACGAAATACGAGAGTGGCACATTCCCTATGAAGTAAAAAATAAAGGTTAACCGGTTCTTTCCAACCGCCTCGCGACAGAACAAATCGCTTCGACGAGGATGGCGCTTGCCAAGATTGTTGCACTGCGGCAGCATTGTAGGAATGCCACCGCCCGATCTTACTATCTTGGTCATCGACGAAAACGCCATCCGGGCCTCCATCATCGAGGAAGGATTGCGGGAGGCGGGGCATGGCAATGTCACGGTCATTCATGAAGTCAACGGCGTCGCCCGGATCATCGAGACGCTGAAGCCGGACGTGATCGTCATCGACATCGAGAACCCGAACCGCGACATGATGGAGCACCTGTTCCAGCTCACCCGCACCGTGAGCCGCCCCATCGCCATGTTCGTCGACCGGTCCGACACGGCTTCGATCGAGGCCGCGGTGGAGGCCGGCGTTTCGGCCTATGTGGTCGATGGCCTCAAGAAGGAGCGGGTGAAGCCTATCCTCGACATGGCCGTCAGCCGCTTCAACGCCTTCAGCCGCCTGCAGCGGGAGCTGGCCGACGCCAAGTCGGCGCTGGAAGAGCGCAAGGTCATCGAGCGCGCCAAGGGGATATTGATGAAGATGCGCGGGCTTTCGGAAGAGGATGCCTTCGCGCTGCTGCGCCAGACCGCCATGAACGAAAAGAAGAAGATGTCCGAGATCGCCCAGAGCGTGGTGACGGCGGCGGGACTGCTGATGTGATGCATTCGAATGGAGCGTCCGGGAGAAAGCCGGAGTGAACATGATGAGCAAGATCGGACAATCGAGGACCGGCCGGGCGGGAAGCAAACTCGCGGCACCGGCGCGTTCGAATGGCGAAGGCCCGAAGGTCCTGCGCACCGGCTTCATTCCGCTGGTCGACGCCTCCGTGCTGATCGCCGCCGCCGAATTCGGCTTCGCCGCGAAGGAAGGCCTGACCCTCGATCTGGTCAAGGATGTCTCCTGGGCGAACGTCCGTGACCGCCTCGCCTTCCGGCAGTTCGATATCGCCCACATGCTTTCGCCCATGCCGGTCGCTTCCATGCTGGGCCTCGGCTCCAATCCTTCGCCAACGATCGCGCCCTTCTCTCTCGGCCGCGGCGGCAATGCCATCACGCTGTCCATCCGGCTTTTCGAGCGCATGCGCGGGATCGGCGGGATTTCGGAGACGGCGAGCGCGCTGGAAAATGCCCGGGCGCTTGCAAAAGTCCTGAAAGCCATGAAGGAACGCGGCGAGACCCTGCCGACGCTCGGCATGACCTACCCCTTCTCCTCGCACAATTACGAATTCCGCTATTGGCTCGCCGCCGGCGGCATCGATCCGGACCGGGACGTGAAGCTCGTCGTCGTCCCGCCGCCGCTGACCTCCGATGCCCTGGCGGCCGGCGCCATCGACGGCTTCTGCGTCGGCGCGCCGTGGAACATGGTCGCCTCCGAGCGCGGCGTGGGCCGCATCGTCGCCGCCAAGCAGGATATCTGGCCGTCAGCGCCGGAAAAGGTGATCGGCATGCGGCCCGAATGGGCGGAAAGCCACCCGGAAACCGTCTCCCGGCTCGTCACGGCGCTCGACGCGGCCGCCCGCTGGTGCGACCAGGCCGAAAATCACGACACGCTGGCGGAAGCGCTGGCCGATCCGCGTTTCATCGCGGCGCCGGTCGATATCATCCGCCATGTGCTGGCGGGGCAATTCAGCCTCGACGCCAAGGGCAACCGCCGCGTCATCGACAATTATTTCACCTTCCATCGCGGCTTTGCGAACTATCCGAAACCCGGCCACGCATTGTGGATCTACAGCCAGATGATCCGCTGGGGGCAGGCCGAATTCAGCGAGGCGGGCCTTCGGGCGGCCGCGAGCGCCTACCGGCCCGATCTCTACAGGAAGGCGTTGGGCATCGGACCGGCCGAACCGGACATCGGCACCGAGGGAGACGGCAAGGCTGACCGCTTCATGGACGGTCATGTCTTCGACCCGGCGGAAATGGCCGCCTATGTCCGGAATTTCGCCGTCCGCAGCCCTCTTCCCCACCATCCGGACCGCCACGAAATCTGAAATTGACACGACGGATGCCCATCCTTTGCGCGCTCTCTTTTTAGCAATCGCACAAAAATATTGCAGCACAAGATACCGCCGATAATTTAAGCGGATACTTTCTCTTTCTGAATATTGTTGCTTTTCAAAAACTTATAGAATCACTCCAAAACTGGCACGCAGCTTGCTTTGTCTATTTCGCACCGGTCAACGGCGACCGGCGCGGATAGGCGCGGCATAAGCGCCTGCAAAAGACACCGACGTCGCAAGGATTTGCAGTCCGGGAACCTCCCTTCCCGCGGACGCAATCTCCGAGCGGCGTTTTTTTTGTGCCCGAATTCCGCCCGCCCAAACCTGCCAGCAGAGGGAACCTGCGCATGACCAAGATTTTCACGACCGGCATCACCCGCCGCAGCATGCTCAAGACGACTGCGACCGCTGCCCTTGTCGGCGCCGTCAGGACGGCCTTTCCCTCCGGCGCCTTCGCGGCCGGGGCGGGTCCCGAAGTGAAGGGAGTCAAGCTCGGCTTCATCGCGCTCACCGATTCGGCGCCGCTGATCATTGCGAAGGAAAAGGGCTTTTTCGACAAGCACGGCCTGCCGGAAGCCGATGTCGCCAAGCAGGCCTCCTGGGGCGCCACCCGCGACAACCTGGTGCTCGGCGGCGCTGCGAACGGCATCGACGGCGCCCACATCCTCTCGCCGATGCCCTACCTGATACACACCGGCAAGGTCACCCAGAACAACAAGCCGGTGCCGATGGCGATCCTCGCCCGCCTCAACCTCGACAGCCAGGGCATCTCGGTCGCCAAGGAATATGCCGAGACCGGCGTGCAGCTCGATGCCTCCAAGCTGAAGGCGGCATTCGAGAAGAAGAAGGCCGAAGGCAAGGAAGTGAAGGCGGCCATGACCTTCCCGGGCGGCACCCACGATCTGTGGATTCGCTACTGGCTCGCCGCCGGCGGCATCGACCCGAACAAGGACGTTTCGACCATCGTCGTGCCGCCGCCGCAGATGGTGGCGAACATGAAGGTCGGCAATATGGACGTCTTCTGTGTGGGCGAACCCTGGAACGAGCAGCTCGTCAACCAAGGCATCGGCTTCACCGCGGCCACGACCGGTGAGCTCTGGAAGGGGCATCCCGAAAAGGCGCTCGGCCTGCGCGCCGACTGGATCGAAAAGAATCCCAATGCCGCCAGGGCGCTGCTGATGGCCGTCATGGAAGCCCAGGCATGGTGCGAGAGCATGGACAACAAGGCGGAGATGGCGGAGATCCTCGGCAAGCGCCAGTGGTTCAACGTGCCGCCGAAGGACGTCCTCGGTCGCCTCAGGGGCGACATCAACTACGGCAACGGCCGCGAGGTCAAAGGCACCGACCTCTATATGAAGTTCTGGAAAGACGGCGCCTCCTATCCCTTCAAGAGCCACGACACCTGGTTCATGGCGGAGAACATCCGCTGGGGGAACCTGCCGGCGAACACCGACATCAAGGCGCTGGTCGATCAGGTTAATCGCGAGGACATCTGGCGTGAAGCCGCAAAGGAACTCGGCGTCGCCGCCGCCGACATTCCGGCCTCGTCCTCTCGCGGCAAGGAGACCTTCTTCGACGGCAAGGTCTTCGATCCGGAAAACCCCTCGGCCTATCTCGACAGCCTGTCCATCAAGGCTGCGTCCTGATTTCCCTTCCGGCGCGTGACGGGGCGCGCCGGCCTTCCATCCACCTGAGGAGCGCGCCGATGTCCGCCCTGGCGAAAAAAGAAAACCTTCCCGCGGCCGCGGCCGCAAAACCGGAAACCAACGTCCTGCCTTTTTCCGGCAAGCGGGTTTCGAAGATCGATTTCAGGCGTGCCGGCCTGGCGGCGCTGCACAATGTCGTGCCGCCCGCCGTCGTGCTCGCATTGATCCTGCTCGTCTGGCAGGTCCTCTGTTCGTCTCCCAATGCCTCGCTTCCCTCGCCGCACCAGGTCTGGACGGAAGCCTATGACCTGATCGCCTATCCTTTCTTCAACTACGGCTCGCAGGATATCGGGCTCGGCTGGCGGGTGCTCGTCTCGCTGCAGCGCGTCGCCTACGGCTTCGGGCTTGCCGCCGTGGCGGGGGTGATCGTCGGAGCGATCATCGGCCAGTCGGTCTGGGCAATGCGCGGCCTCGACCCGATCTTCCAGGTGCTGCGCACCGTGCCGCCGCTCGCCTGGCTGCCGCTGTCGCTCGCCGCGTTCCAGAACGCCAATCCTTCTGCGATCTTCGTCATCTTCATCACGTCCATCTGGCCGGTGATCATCAACACCGCCGTCGGCGTGCGCAACATCCCGCAGGATTACCGCAACGTTGCGCAAGTCCTGCGCCTCAACCAGTTCGAGTTCTTCTGGAAGATCATGCTGCCGTCGGCAGCACCCTACATCTTCACCGGCCTTCGCATCGGTGTCGGCCTCTCCTGGCTCGCCATCGTCGCAGCGGAAATGCTGACCGGCGGCGTCGGCATCGGCTTCTTCATCTGGGATGCGTGGAACTCGTCGCGCCTTCCCGACATCATCGTCGCGCTCGCCTATATCGGCATCGTCGGCTTCGCCCTCGACAAGCTGGTCGCCGCGCTCGGCAAACTCATCACCCGCGGCGCTTCGGCGAACTGAGGAGCGGGCAATTCCAGGAGAAGTGGGAACCGGCTTCCCGTCCGGAATTGCGTCACAGAAGGGATTGACCATGAACGCCTATCTCAAGCTCGACCATATCGACAAGCATTTCGACCGGGGCGGCATGCGAGCCGAGGTCCTGAAAGGCATCAACCTGACGATTTCCAAGGGAGAATTCGTCTCGATCATCGGCCATTCCGGCTGCGGCAAGTCGACCCTGCTCAACCTGATCGCCGGCCTGACGCCCGTTTCCTCCGGAGCGGTTCTCCTGGAAAACCGCGAGGTCAACGAGCCGGGTCCCGAACGCGCCGTAGTCTTCCAGAATCATTCTCTCCTGCCCTGGCTGACCGTCTACGAGAACGTCAACCTCGCCGTCTCCAAGGTCTTCAAGAACACCCGGACGAAGGTCGAGAAACATGAATGGGTCATGGCCAACCTGGACCTCGTGCAGATGGGCCATGCCAAGGACAAGCGTCCTTCGGAAATCTCCGGCGGCATGAAGCAGCGTGTCGGCATCGCCCGCGCGCTTGCCATGGAGCCGAAGATCCTGCTGCTCGACGAGCCTTTCGGCGCTCTCGACGCGCTCACCCGCGCCCGTCTGCAGGACGCGGTGATGGAGATCCATGGCCGCCTCGGCAATACGATGGTGATGATCACCCATGACGTCGACGAGGCCGTGCTGCTTTCCGACCGCATCGTGATGATGACCAACGGCCCGGCCGCCCGCATCGGCGAAGTGCTCGACGTGCAGATCGAGCGCCCCCGCAACCGCATCGAGCTCGCCTCCGACCGCACGTATCTCAGGTGCCGGGAGGCGGTCCTGAAATTCCTCTACGAGCGCCACCGCTTCGTCGAAGCCGCGGAGTAACGATCATGCCCGAAACACGGATTGAGAAACTCGTCATCATCGGCAATGGCATGGCGCCGGGGCGCATGCTGGAACACCTCTTCGAACAGGCGCCCGGCCGCTACGACGTCACGATCTTCAACGCCGAACCGCGCGTCAACTACGACCGCATCATGCTCTCGCCGGTCCTTTCCGGCGAGAAGACCTACGAACAGATCGTCATCCATGGCGACGGCTGGTACATCGACCACGGCATCACCCTTTACAAGGGCCACAGGATCGTCGCGATCGACCGCGCCGCCAGGACCGTCACCTCCGACCACGGCGTCACCGAAAGCTACGACAAGCTGGTCATCGCCACCGGCTCCGTGCCCTTCATCATCCCGGTCCCCGGCAAGGATCTGCCGGGCGTCATCACCTATCGCGACCTCGACGACGTGCAGGCCATGCTGCTCGCGGCGCAATCGCGCGAGAAGGCGATCGTCATCGGCGGCGGTCTGCTCGGCCTCGAGGCAGCGGCCGGCCTTGCCCAGCGAGGCATGGACGTGACCGTGCTGCACGTCATGCCGACGCTGATGGAGCGCCAGCTCGACCCGGCCGCCGGCTACCTGCTCCAGAAGGCCGTCGAGGAGCGCGGCATCAAGGTCATCTGCAAGGCCAATACCAAGGCGATCGTCGGCAACGGCAGGGTGGAAGGCGTCGAGCTGGACAACGGCACGATCATTCCGGCGACCCTCGTCGTCATGGCCGTCGGCATCCGCCCGAACGTCAATCTCGCCAGGGAAGCGGGCCTCGCGGTCAACCGCGGCATCGTCGTGGATGCCGGCATGCAGACCTCCGACGGCGACATCTATTCCGTCGGCGAATGCGCCGAAGTCGGCGGCATGGTCTACGGCCTCGTCGCGCCGCTCTACGAGATGGCCCGGGTGGCGGCATCGCACCTCGCGGGCGACACCAGGCCCGCCTTCGCCCATTCCGACACGCCGACCAAGCTCAAGGTCACCGGCATCGACCTCTATTCGCTCGGCGATTTCGCCGATGGCGACGACCGGCAGGAAATCGTCCTGCGCGACGCCACCGCCGGCGTCTACAAGCGCCTCGTCCTGAAGGACAACCGCATCATCGGAACGGTCCTTTACGGAGAAACCTCGGACGGCGCCTGGTTCAACGACCTGAAGAAGAAGGGCACCGACATTTCCGAGATGCGCGACACGCTGATCTTCGGCCAGGCCTACCAGGGAGGGTCGCCGCTGGACCCTACGGCGGCCGTTGCAGCCTTGCCGGATGATGCGGAAATCTGCGGCTGCAACGGCGTCTGCAAGGGCAAGATCACCTCGGCGATCACGGCCAAGAGCCTGACCTCGCTCGACGACGTCCGGGCGCACACCAAGGCGTCCGCCTCCTGCGGCTCCTGCACCGGCCTCGTCGAGCAGCTCATGACGCTCACGCTCGGCGACGCCTACAATCCCAAGGCCGTCCAGCCAATGTGTACATGCACCGAGCTCGGCCATGACGACGTGCGCCGCCTGATCAAGGCCAAGGGACTCAAGACCATTCCGGCCGTCATGCAGGAACTGGAGTGGAAGACCTCCTGCGGCTGCGCCAAGTGCCGGCCGGCGCTCAACTACTACCTCGTCTGCGACTGGCCGGACGAATATGCCGACGACTACCAGTCGCGTTTCATCAACGAACGCGTCCATGCCAATATCCAGAAGGACGGCACCTATTCCGTCGTGCCGCGCATGTGGGGCGGCGTCACCAATTCGCAGGAATTGCGCGCCATCGCCGACGTTGTCGACAAGTTCGCCATCCCGATGGTGAAGGTGACGGGCGGACAGCGCATCGACCTCCTCGGCGTCGAGAAGGAAGACCTGCCGGCCGTCTGGGCCGATCTCGGCAAGGCCGGTTTCGTCTCCGGCCAGGCCTATGCCAAGGGCCTGCGCACGGTGAAGACCTGCGTCGGCTCCGACTGGTGCCGCTTCGGCACCCAGGACTCGACGGGTCTCGGCATCCGTATCGAGAAATTCATGTGGGGCTCCTGGACGCCGGCCAAGGTGAAGATGGCCGTCTCCGGGTGTCCGCGCAACTGCGCGGAGGCGACCTGCAAGGATGTCGGCGTCATCTGCGTGGATTCCGGTTTCGAGATTCATTTCGCCGGCGCCGCCGGCCTCGACATCAAGGGGACGGAAGTGCTCGGGCTGGTGAAGACCGAGGACGAGGCGCTGGAGCACATCGTGGCGCTGACCCAGATGTACCGCGAACAGGCCCGTTATCTGGAGCGCATCTACAAATGGGCGAAGCGCATCGGCCTCGATGAGGTCCGCCGCCAGATCATGGAGGATCACGACAAGCGCAAGGCCTATTACGACCGCTTCGTATTCAGCCAGAAATTCGCGCAGGTCGATCCCTGGTCGGAGCGCGTCTCCGGCAAGGACAAGCACGAGTTCCGGCCGATGGCGACCATCGGCTACCCGCAGGCCGCCGAATAGGGAGATGGAGATGGACATGAACTGGATCGCAATCGGTGACCTCTCCGACATCCCGCTGCGCGGCGCGCGCTGCGTGAAGACGCCCCAGGGCAAGATCGCCGTTTTCCGCACGGCGGAAAACGAGGTCTTCGCCATAGAGGACCACTGCCCGCACAAGAACGGCCCGCTTTCCCAGGGCATCGTCCACGGGAAGGCGGTCACCTGCCCGCTGCACAACTGGGTGATCTCGCTGGAGACCGGCAAGGCGCTCGGCGCCGACGAAGGCGAAGTCCGCACCGTCCCCGTGAAGAACGAGGACGGCAAGCTCTTCATCGCATTGGAAAATTTGATGTTGGTAGCGGCGGAGTAACGTCCTCATGCGGGCAACGATACCCCCCGACGTCCAAACCACCTGCCCCTATTGCGGCGTCGGCTGCGGCGTCATCGCCACAGTGGCGGACCACGGCGCCGTGACGGTGAAGGGCGATCCGGAGCATCCGGCCAATTTCGGCCGCCTCTGCTCGAAGGGATCGGCGCTGGCCGAAACGATCGACCTCGAAGGACGGGTACTCTTTCCGGAGATTGGCGGGCGACAGGCGGAATGGGACGAAGCGCTCGATCTTGTCGCCGGAAAATTCTCGCAGGCGATCACGGACCATGGTCCTGATTCCGTCGCCTTCTACGTATCCGGGCAATTGCTGACCGAGGACTATTACGTCGCCAACAAGCTGATGAAGGGCTTCATCGGCTCGGCGAACATCGACACCAACTCGCGCCTTTGCATGTCGTCCTCCGTCGCCGGCCATCGCCGCGCCTTCGGCTCGGATACGGTACCCGGAACCTACGAGGATATCGAACTCGCCGACCTCGTCGTCCTCACCGGCTCGAACCTCGCCTGGTGCCATCCGGTGATCTACCAGCGGCTTGCCGCGGCCAAGGCGGCCCGCCCCTCGATGAAGATCGTCGTCATCGACCCGCGCCGCACGATGACCTGCGACATCGCCGACCTGCATCTGGCCGTCAGGCCGGATGGCGACGTCGCGCTCTTCATGGGCCTGCTTGCCCATCTGGCCGCCGGCCCGGCAATCGACCGGACCTATATCGGCACTCATACGCAAGGGTTTGCCGAAACCCTTGCCGCGGCTTCCGCGCTTTCCCTCGCCGATCTGACGGAACGCACCGGCCTGCCGGCCATGGAACTGCGGGAATTCTTCCGATTGTTCGAGACGACGGAAAAGGTCGTCACCTGCTACAGCCAGGGCGTCAACCAGTCGTCGTCGGGCACCGACAAGGTCAACGCGATCATCAACTGCCATCTGGCGACAGGCCGCATCGGCCGGCCGGGCATGGGGCCTTTCTCGCTGACCGGCCAGCCGAACGCCATGGGCGGCCGCGAGGTGGGCGGCCTTGCCAACATGCTCGCCGCCCACATGGCGCTCGAAAACGCCGGGGACCGCGAACGCGTGCAGCGCTTCTGGGCGTCCCCGGCAATCGCCGACAAGCCCGGCCTGAAGGCGGTCGACATGTTCCACGCCGTCGCCGACGGACGCGTCAAGGCCCTCTGGATCATGGCGACCAATCCGGTCGTCTCCATGCCGGATGCCGATGCGGTGGAAGCGGCGATCAGGGCCTGCCCCTTCGTGGTCGTCTCGGACGTCCTGAAGGACACCGACACGACACGACATGCCCACGTGCTGCTGCCCTCGCTCGGCTGGGGCGAGAAGGATGGCACCGTCACCAATTCCGAACGCCGTATTTCGCGCCAGCGTCAATTCCTCGCAGCCCCCGGGGAAGCAAGACCCGACTGGTGGCAGATGGCCGAAATCGGTCGCCGCATGGGCTTTGCCGGCTTCGATTATCGATCGCAGGCCGATATCTTCGCCGAACACGCAGCGCTCTCGGCCTTTGAGAACGGGGGCAGCCGCGATTTCGATATCGGCGCCCATGCCGGGATCGATCGAAAGGATTACGACGCCTTGGCGCCCTTCCAGTGGCCTCGTCCGGCGGGAAGTTCCTCCGATAGAACCCGCTTCTTCGCCGATGGCGGCTTCTATCACATGGATCGCAAGGCGCGGTTTATCGCCGTCCAGCCGCCTGTTTCCGACCACACGAACGAAAAATACCCGCTGACGCTGAACACCGGCCGCATCCGCGACCACTGGCACACGCTGACTCGCACCGGCAAAAGCGCAAGGCTTTCCGGCCATATCGCCGAACCCTTCGCGGAAATCCATCCGCGCGATGCGATGGAACTCGGCATCCGCGGCGCGGGCCTGGTGGAACTCGAAAGCCCGCATGGCAAGGCCGTGGTCCGGGCGCTGGTGACCGAGCGGCAGGCCCGTGGAAATGTCTTCGTGCCGATGCACTGGAACGAGCAGTTCGCATCGAGGGCCCGTATCGATGCCCTGGTCCCCCCGGTGACCGACCCCCATTCCGGCCAGCCGGCCTCGAAAAACGTCGCGGTCGCCATCCGTCCCTTCAAAGCCGGCTTCTATGGATTTGCCATCTCGGCCGCCAAACCGGTTGCGCCGCAGGCGCAATATTGGGCGCTGGCGAAGGCCGGGGGCGGCTGGCGGATCGAACTGGCATTTGACGATACGGTCGGCGACTGGACGGCCTGGTGCCGCGAGACTTTTTCGATCCCCGCCGGAATCGAACCGCTCGGTTATGCCGATCACCAGACAGGCGACCTGCGGCTGGCCTTCTTCGACGAAGGGACCTTGCTGGCGGCATTGTTCCTCGCGCGCGAACCGGTCGCGGTCGCCCGCAACTGGGCGATCGGCCAGCTTTCCGCCTCGCATTCCGACCTGCGCAAGCGTTTCGCCATCGTTGCCGGCAGGCCGGGTGCGGACCAGCCCGATCCCGGTGCCACCGTCTGCTCGTGTTTCTCGGTCGGCGCCAACCGGATCATCGCTGCCATTCGCGGCGGCGCCGTGAGTGTCGAAGCCGTCGGCAGGGAAACCAATGCCGGCACCAACTGCGGCTCCTGTCGCGCCGAAATCAGGGGGATCATCGATGGATGTCTTGCAGCAGCAGCGGAATGAAGCCCCCGCCCGCATGGCGCCGCTCGCCAAGCTTCCCGTGTTCTGGGCTCTCGACGGCAAGCGGGCAGTCGTCGCCGGCGGTTCGGATGCCGCGGCCTGGAAGGCGGAACTTCTGGCCGCCTGCGGCGCCGAGGTACATATCTATGCCGGGGAACTTTCCGGCACGTTCGAAAAGCTGATCGCGCGCGGCGCCGAACATCCGCAGGGCCGCTACATCCATCACCGTCATGGCTGGCATGCCGACATCTTCGCCGGCGCGGCCATCGCGATTGCGGATTGCGACGAGGACGATGAGGCGGAAGCTTTTTTCGATGCAGCGCGCGCGGTCGGCATACCGGTGAACGTGATCGACAAGCCGGCCCTCTGCCAGTTCCAGTTCGGCTCGATCGTCAACCGTTCACCCGTCGTCGTCTCCATATCGACGGACGGAGCGGCGCCCATCCTCGCGCAGGCAATCCGCCGCCGCATCGAAACGCTGCTGCCGCAATCGTTGAAAGGTTGGGCCGCGCTCGCCCATTCGCTGCGGGAGAAGATCAACGAGCGCCTGGCCGCCGGCCAGCAGCGCCGCGCCTTCTGGGAGCGTTTCGTCGACCGTGCGTTCACCAGTCCGAACATGCCGGAGGAGGCTGATGGCGTGGCGCTTCTGAAGGATGCCGAGAGGCTTTCGGAAGCCCCCGCGACCGGTCGCGTCACATTGGTCGGCGCAGGCCCCGGCGATGCCGAACTGCTGACGCTCAAGGCCGTGCGCGCCCTGCAGGCCGCCGATGTCATCCTCTTCGACGATCTCGTTTCCGACGACGTGCTGGAACTTGCCCGGCGGGAGGCCAGGCGCATGCTGGTGGGAAAACGCGGCGGCCGGGAAAGCTGCCGGCAGGAAGACATCAACGACATGATGGTGACGTTCGCGAAGGCGGGGAAACGCGTCGTGCGGCTGAAATCCGGCGACCCCATGGTCTTCGGCCGCGCCGGCGAGGAAATCGCCTGCCTTGAGGGCGAGGGCATCCCGGTCGACGTGGTGCCGGGCATCACCTCCGCCAGCGCCATGGCGAGCCGGCTCGGCGTGTCGCTCACCCATCGGGACCATGCCCAGGGCGTCCGTTTCGTCACCGGCCATTCCCGCAGGGGAACCCTGCCGGACAATCTCGACTGGAAGGGCCTCGCCGATCCGCGCACCACGACGATCTACTACATGGCCGGCCGCACCGCCGGAGAAATCGCGGCAAGGCTGACGAAAGCCGGAATGACGTCCACAATGCCCGCCGTCATCGTCAGCGCGGTAAGCCGGCCGAACGAGCGGCAGTGGAGCGGGTCGCTCGGCGACCTGCCCGCCGCAATGGTGGAGATCGGCATCGACGAACCGGTCCTGATCGGCATCGGCAACGTGTTCGGCAAGGCGGCCAGAGCCGCCGGCACCGGCCTTCCGGCAAGGCAATTCGCCGTCAGTGCCTGACGGCGAAACGCGAGCCGGATATGGAACGGGACGGCCGCAATACCTCTTCCCGTCTCATCGCGACGCCGAGGCCGAACCTTCCTTATAGTAGGAGAGATAGCTGCTGCGCAGCCGTTCCGGTGCGCCGGGATCGGCATATTTGTGCAGGTCGGACATCTCCGTCTTGTTGAGGATGACGCCGACCGTCTTCGACGCGATCTGCGGTTCCGAGCGCAGCACGGACTGCACGGCCTTTGCCGGTGTCACACCCCATTCCGTCACGAAGATGAAGCCGTCGACATAGGGTTCGAAAGCCTTGGCGTCGATGACGGGAATCAGCGGCGCCAGGTCGACGACGATGACGTCGAACGTCTCCTTGATGCTCTCGAGGAACTGGCTCATGCTGGAGGAAGCCAGCAATTCGCTCGTATGGGCGAGGTTGCGGCTGCGCATGGTCATCGGCAGGATCGTCAGCCGCGAGCGGCGGTCGACGCGTGCGGCATTGGTCCAGGACGTCTTCTGGAGAAGGACTTCCACGAGACCGATTTCGGGCTCGCTGCCGAGCATGCGGCTCAGGCCGGGATTGCGCAGGTCGGCGTCGATCACCAGCGTGCGCACGCCGGTCGAAGCGATCAGCCCGGCGAAATTGGCCGCGACCATGGATTTCCCTTCGCCCGGCAGGCAGGATACCACGCCGATCACCCGGCATTTCCGCTCCTGCAGCATGATATCGCAGGCAAGCTTCGCATTGCGGAGCGTTTCGGCGAACTGCGAGCGGGGCGCTTCCACGGCAACGCGCATCAGCCGCCGGAAGGAGATGGGATTGCCCGGCGGCGGGCTGGCCGTCTCCGCTTCCGCCACCGGGGCAGGCGTCGCAGCCGGAGGCGGCGGGCCGTCTTCGGCCAGCGCACCGCTGATCTTCGGCAGGTAACCGAGGAAACGCATGCCCAGCTTTTCCTGCACGTCTTCGCCGGTGCGGAAGAAACGCTCCCGGAATTCGAGCAGGGTTGCCACCGCCCCCCCGATCATCAGGCCGAGCACGACGGAAAGAGCCATGGCCAGCGTCTTGCGCGGGCTTGACGGTGCGGTGGGAACGCCGGCATCCGAGATCACCCGCGCCTTGGCGATCGGGAAGGACTGACGCTGCGTCGCCTCCTCGAAACGGCCGAGATAGGATTCGTAGAGCGCCTTCAGCGCGGTCGCCCGCTGCTCCAGCTCGCGAAGCTGAACCATGGAGACATTGGCCTGGGAATCGCGACCGGCAACCCGTTCGATGCTGTCGCGGAGCGATTTCTCGCGCGAACTCGCCACCTCGAACTCGTTGCGGAAACTGCCGGTCAATTGCTGCAGCTCGCGGTAGATCTGCTGCGCGACGTCATTCTTCTCGCCCTTGAGGGCGATCGCCTGGGGATGATCGGCTCCGAACTGCTGGATGATTCCCTGCTCCCGGTCGTTGATCGCGATATAGCGCTTGCGCAGATCCTGGATGACGGTGTTGTCGGTGTCGCGCGCCGAAACGACGGCGTTCTGGACGGCGGCGTCCGCCCCCTTGTCGACAATCGCCTTGTACTGGTTGTAGCGGGCCGAAGCCGTCGCGGCGTCCGCCTGCGCGACGATCAGCTGGCTGTTGAGGTCGGAAAGCTGCTGGGCGGAAAGCAGTTCGCCACGCGGCGAGACGAGGTTGTGCTCGACCTTGTATTGTTCGACGGCCAGCGAGGCCTGCTGCGACCGGGTGTTGAGATCGTTGAGCCGTTCCTGCAGCCAGAGCGAAGCCCTCTCCGACGCATCGAAATTGGCGTTGAGCTGGTCGGTCAGGTAGGAGTCCGCGTAAGTCCGGGCCACCGATGCCGAAAGCTGGGGATCGGGCGAGCGGAACGAGAGCGCGATCACCGAACTCCTGCCGGTGCGCTCGACGGTCAGCGACTGCTGCAGCATCGCCGCCGCCTTCTCCCGCCGTCCCATGCGGGCAAGCTCCTCCGATGGCGGCGGGCTGCCGGGCGTCACCAGGGAGACGACGCTGCGAACGACGCCCTTGGCGAGATCGACCGGTGAACGCGGCGGATTGACGATCATCTCGTTCTGATCGAGCCTCGCCTTGTCCACGACGCGCAGGGCCAGCGCCTTCGATTTCAGGATTTCCACCGCGCTCGACATGCGATTGTCGATCTGCTGGGCGGTCTGGCTGTCCTTGTCGTCTTCGGCGTAGCGGGAGAGATTCTCGTCGATGAGAATCTGCGTCATGGCCGTGTAGATCGGCTGTGCGGTGACGAGATAAAGCCCCGCAAGGGCGATGGTGGCGACAAGGCAGACTGCGATCACGCCCGAACGGCGGACAGCCGCTGCCCAGAGCTTGTCCAGATCGATGAACGTGTCGTTGTCGCGCGTCTCGCCGGGGAATATCGTTCTCGGTCGAAAATTTACCTGATCCATGGGGCCCGCTTTCCGGAGCGTTGGTGTGACGGATGGCAGGCGTTC
Organism: Neorhizobium puerariae; assembly: GCF_042429745.1. Classification (NCBI taxonomy): domain Bacteria; kingdom Pseudomonadati; phylum Pseudomonadota; class Alphaproteobacteria; order Hyphomicrobiales; family Rhizobiaceae; genus Neorhizobium; species Neorhizobium puerariae. The sequence goes on from NZ_JBHMAA010000013.1 coordinate 221,967, forward strand.
CGCCATCCGCCATAATTGATTTTGAAGTGCGTTACGCGGCCTGAACCCGTGTCTCGTGCGACATCAGCAGTTCCTTGATGGAGACGTGAAGGTCTGCTCCCATGTCGGCGCGCAACAGGGCAAAAGCCACATTGGCCTCGATGAAGCCGCGCTTGCTGCCGCAATCGAACGTGCGTCCCTTGTAGGGATGCGCATGGAACGGCTGGACCTTGGCGAGCCTGTGCATGCTGTCGGTCAGCTGGATCTCGTTTCCGGCGCCGCGCTCCTGGCTCGCCAGAAGCTCGAAGATTTCAGGCTGCAGAATATAACGGCCATTCAGGTAATAATTGGACGGTGCCTCGGACGGTTTCGGTTTCTCGATCATTCCGGTCACTTCGAAGCCGTGCCGCACCGCATGGCCCACTCCCACGATACCGTAGCTGGAGGTTTCTTCCGGCGCACATTCCTCCACAGCGAAGACATTGCCGCCGACTTCTTCGTAAAGCTCCATCAGGCCCGCCATGCAGCCCTGGGACCCGTAGGAGACCATGTCCGGCAACAGGAGCGCGAAGGGCTCGTTGCCAACCAGTTCCCGGGCGCACCAGACCGCGTGGCCGAGCCCGAGGGGCGCCTGCTGGCGCGTGTAACTGACGGTGCCGGCAACCGGCAGCATCTTTTCGAGCTGGGTGACCTGGACCGATTTGCCGGAACGCGTCAGCGTCGCGATCAGTTCCGGCGCGCTGTCGAAATAATCCTCGATCGCCGTCTTGTTGCGGCTGGTTACGAAAATGATGTTCTCGATTCCCGCCTGCATGGCTTCATCGACGGCATATTGCACGACGGGACGATCGACGATCGTCAGCATCTCCTTGGGCATCGCCTTGGTTGCCGGCAGGAACCGAGTGCCGTTGCCTGCGACGGGGATCACCGCCTTTCGAACTGGTCTTTTCATATCCATTCCTTCGTCCTTTCCGGGGGGCGCCCCCGCCCTATCCGATCGGATTTCAGTTGACGCCGGAAAGCCTTCGCCAGCCGGCGCATGCGGACAGCGATCGGCATACGCAGATGCATCAGCGCACGCGGATTTTCGATCGCCGTTTTCAGAAAGCCTCCGACGGAGCCTTTCTTGATCTCCTCGACGAGCGTCAGGAATGCGCTCGCCTCCATGATGCTGCGGGTGCGCCGCCGCTGCGCGGCCATGGCCTCCGCGTCGAGGGCATAACGGGCGAGGAAACCCCGGTCCGATGCCAGCATCGCATCGAGATGGTACTGTTCCAGGACCCGGGAGATGGAGCCCTTCCGAAGATGGTAGACGTAGCCGGTTTCGGGCACGACCGCGCAGCGGCCGCCGCTTGCAAGGGCCGAGGCGAGCAGCAGGTAATCCTCCCCTACCCTCAGCGTCTCGTCGAAACGCAATTGGTGCCGCATGAGGAATTCCCGGTCGAAGACCGGTTTCATGTAGCCGAAGTTGAAGGTGGACTGGAAGATCACGTTCGAGCCGATGAAATCGGCAAGCGTCATGACAGGCCGTCGCTTCAGTTCCTCCACCGGAAACATCGTCTGCGGACTTCCACCTTCGAGCGGGATGACGTCGATATTGTCGACCACGATCTGGGCCTCGGAGGCCTTGGCGCTGTCCAGCATCGTCAGAAGCCGCGCCGGATGGATCGTGTCGTCGGAATCGAGAATGGCGATCCACCGGCCCCGGGCCGCTTCAAGACCCGCATTGCGGGCGGCGGCCGGCCCGCCGTTCTTTTCCCGGGCGATCAGCCGGACACGTTCGTCCGCTTCGGCGTAGGAGCGCACCAGTTCGCGCGTCCCGTCGGTCGAGCAATCGTCGATAATGACGATTTCCATGGTCACGCCGGTCTGGGCGAGCGCGCTTGCAACGGCGCGTCCGATCGTCTCCCCGGCATTGTAGGCGGCGATGACGAAACTGACGTCGGGTCGGTGATCGAGCGTGCTCATATGGCCTCGGCGACCCCGTATTGCCGGATTTCGCGCATGCCGAGGGTGCCGGAAACGGCGCCGGCATGCAGCGCCGCGCGAAGGGCGTAGCGATTGCGGGTAACCGGGGAAAGAAACGTCGCGGCCGTGAGCGCCGCGCAATAGGCGAATTTCATTCCGGCAAGTCCGGTCTGCTTCAGTCGCCCCAATCCAGGATTGCGGGAGGCGACGATCCGTCCATGCGTCTGGCCCGAGCGGAAACGCCGTTTGGCAAGCCAGGAAAAACTCGCCCGCTTTTCCGGCACGATCTCCTCGACCACCGCGTTCGGGGCAAACTCGATGCGCCCGCCGGCCTCGGTGAGCTCGGTGAAGAAATGCGTATCCTCGCCGCCGCTCTGGCCGAGCGAAAGCGCGAACCGGCGGCCGGCGACGGCAGGCGAGCGCATGTCGAGCAGGACATTGCAGGTGTAACCCGTCCTGATCCGCGCGCCGACCCAGACGGGCATGGTGGAATGGAAATCACCGTTGCGCATCCATGCCGCGCTCCGGACACCGTAGATTGCCCGCACGGGACCGAGAATCGCGTCGGCCCGGGTCAGGCTCGCCACGTTCAGAAGCTCGGCCAGCCATTGCGGCCGGGCCGTTTCGTCATCATCGATGAAGGCGAGATAATCCGCATCGCATTCGGCCAGGCAGGCATTGCGGGCAATCGAGATATTCGATTTCGGGCAATGGACGTAGCTGATCGGGAATGGCGACTGCCCGCGCAGGCCGTCCACCAGCGCGCGGGCGCTCGGGCCTGCGTCATTGTCGGCGACGATGAGGCGCAACGCGGCACCCGCCGGAACGGCGAGCGCGAAGAGGGATTCGAGCGTCGCCCGCAGCTCCGGCCGCCGATAGGTGCAGATGCCGATATCGATGCGGATCGGCCGGTCCTTCTCCGTCATCATGTGGCCCTCCGCGAACGAATGCCGGCAAGCTCCAGCCAGAAACCGGCCGACCATGCGAAATGCATGATCATGGCCGAGAGCGAGGCAAGCGGGCCGTAAGGGTTCTTCTGCCCTACGGCCATCCAGAAGCCGTAACCGAAGCAGGCGGCGGCCCAGACCACGAGCGGCACGGCCGCCCACCAGTAGAGCAAGGCCAGCAACGCCCCGGCGACGACCGGCGCCACCGCGAGCGGGATCGCCTGCCTGAGCTTCGGGACGGAGCGATGCTTGATGAGGTTCTGCGCCCGGCCGCGCCCATAGGCGAGATATTGCCGGAAGAGCGCAAGCGCGCTCGAGCGCGGATAATAGGTCATATAGGTCCGGCCCGTCATCCAGATGCGGAAACCGGCGGCACGCAGCCTGAAATCGAGTTCGGCGTCTTCGTTGTGGCTGAAGTTCTCGTCATAGCCGCCGACGGCACGGAAGGCCTCGATCCGCATCAGCGCATGGTGACCGTGATCGACCCACTCGCCGCCGCCCCCGGCCCGGTGCTTGGAGCCGCCGTTGCCGAGCTTGGAATTCTGCGCCACGGCCGTCGCCTTCTGGAAGGTTCCGAACCCGACCGTCTCCATCCCCACCACGACGGAATCCGCTTCCATATCAAGCGCTTCCTGCAGCAGCGTCCGGCAATAGTCGTCCGGATAGTCTCCGTGCGCGTCGATGCGGATCAGATAGTCGCGGTCCTTTCCCAGGCACTTCACCGCCAGGTTGATCGCGGCGCTCTGGATGCGTTTGGGGTTTTCAAGAAGCACGATGTCGGGGATTTCCGAAACGAGGCCCCGGACGATCTCGGGCGTGCCGTCCTTGCTCCCGCCATCGGCCACGACGATCAGCATGTCCATGTCGCCGCGCTGTTCGTCGAGCTTGCGCAGCAGCGGATCGATCGTCACCGCCTCGTTCAGGCAGGGGATCACGAGAAGCAAGCGGACGCTGGAAATTCCGGTATAGGAGTGAGAACGCAAAACCATACTCCACCTCAGGACTGCACGGTTGAAACGGCCGGCACATCCGCCGGCGAAGAAACGCTGGGGCGCAGGGCGGCAAGCCGGGCGACAAGGGCGCGGCATTCCGCAGGGCCGGTAACCCATTGGTTTCGTTCGACACCGGCCAGGCGCGAAGCAAGGTCGTCATAACGTGCTTCGGTCATGCCGTCGAACAGCGCCGCGAGTGTTTCCGGCATGGCGCTATCGATCGTCACGCCGATGTCGCGGTTGCCGACGAACCGGCCGGTTTCCGTTCCCGAGAGCGCGATCGGCACGGCGCCATGGAGACCGCCTTCATAGAGACGATTCGGCAGCAGCCAGCTCGAATTGAGCCCTTCCTCGAAGAAATCGATCGCCCAGGTGAAATGCACGTCCTGATAGATCGCCGCGAGGTCTTCCGGATTGCGATAGGCGCCGTGGAATTCCACATGCGGAGCCGTGTTCACCGTCGCATGGAAATCGTCGAATTCGCTGTGGGCAGGTCTTCCGCGCAGGACGATCTCGACCTTGCCGTCCATGCGCGCCGCGAATTCCGTCAGGATATCGAGCGATTTGCGGCAGCGGATCGCACCGAACCAGCCGATCCGCCAGGGCCTGTCCGCTTTCGGCGGCCGCGGCGCGGGAAACGTGGAGACCAGTTCCGGTTTCAAGGCCAGAACCTTGTTCTCCAGGAGCAGGACCGGCATGTCGAGACCCGACCGCGGCTTGAAGAAATTCTCCACGAAGGCCGGAGAACTGGTGATCAGCAGGCTGGCCCGGCTGCCGAAATAGCGCTGGGCCTGCCGCATCAGCCGGCCTTTGACGCCTTCGTCCAGCAAGAGCCGGTGAATGTCGAGGCATTCGTAGACGACGGGGATATCGCCGCCGAACAGCGAGGCGGCCTGCCCGGCAAGCGCCAGCGTTTCCAGGTTGCGGGCGATGATGACATCCGGCCTCCTGATGGCGGCGAGCCTGCGCCTCAACGTCATGCGGGCGCCGACCACCGCGCCGATACGCTGCGCGAAGCGGGCGTCGGCCGTCCTGCCGAGCACGGTCGTCGTCACGTCATGCTCGTCGGCCAGCACATTCGCGCCTCGCTTGAACCCCGCTACGGTGACGCCTGCGCCGCCCGCTTTCAGGGTCAGCACGCGTCGCCGGATCGCCGCGTCGGCGAGATCGTGAGCGAGATAGAGAACATTCAAGGTCAAGATCGTCCAACTCCTTTTTCAAGCCTTCCGGCCCTCAAAAACATCGTCGGGCGACGAGCCGCCGAAGCGCCTCAGTCGAGCGTGCAGAGCACGGATTGGGGAAAACGGCAGTCTTCACCCATCGCCGTGAAGGCGATGCGGTCGATCGTCATGGTGGTGGGCCGGTCGTAGGAGAAGGCGCCCATCCAGTTCTTCAATGTGTCCGTACCCCAGAGGCTGAGGAATATCTTCTGGGGGTTCGACGGTATCTTCGACTTGTCCGTCACCTCGTGAACGAGCTTGCCGTTCACGAAATAGCGGATGCGGTTCTCTTCCCAGATGAAGGCGTAGTCGTTGAAGCCCTGGTCCGCACCGCCGGCCACGGGAACCAGCTTCTCGTTGCCCCCCCTGCCGCCGATATACTGGTTGACCTGGACCTCGCCGGCATTCTTGCCGAGAATCTCGAAATCGATCTCGTCATGCGGCTTCTTGTCGGTCGGGCCGATATAGCTGAAGAACGCCGAATTGAGCCCCGAACCGGTTGCAGCCTTCATGCGCACCTCGTAGGTGCCGTAGCCGAAGCGCGCCTTGGTCTGGATCTCGCCGCAGGCATAGTCGCGGTCGCCGGCCTTGCGCTCGGCGAACTCCAGCCGCAGCACGCCGCCCTCGACGCTCACCTGGTTCTTCGACCAGGTGCAATTCTGGTGTTTGCCATTGTTCCAGCCATCGGAAACGTACCAGAACGAACGGTCGAGGCTGTCGAAATCTTCGACGAAGGATTTGCCTGCGGCGCCCTGCTGGGCTCCGGCGGCGGAGGAAAGCAGTCCCAACACCGCTGCTGCGGTGATGACCTGGCAGGTTCGCTGAATCTGTCCGGCTTTCGCCATCGCGTTTCACCTCTGCTGTTGCGTCATTGCCGGTTTGCCGTTGCTGGCAGATCCGGCGGAGGAATAGGATTTTGCAGCGGCCGAAAGCTTTGCCTTCCGGCCGCGGCTGCCCGTCAGCACCTCGTAGAAGGCCGGCATCCTGCGGGAGACGAGAAGATTGGAAGCCGTGAGGATGACAAAGCTGGCGACGACCGAGCCGATGTAGAAAAGCGGATATTGCCCCTCGCCGGCCATGCGGTTCCAGACCATCCACATCAGGACGAGCAGCGGATAATGGGCGCAGAAGATCCAGAAGCTCAGGCTGCCGGTGGCGGCAAGCCGCTGCCCGATGCGCAGGCGGATGACGAACGCCGACAGCAGCCAGAATCCCCCGGCCCCGAGGATGGAGAGCGCGTTGCGCGCAAGATCGAGCCCCCATGGGAAATTGGGGCCTGTGCGATAAAGACCGACCGACAGCAGCACGGCGGCCGCGAGCATCCCAACCGTTCCGGCGGCGGCGAACCGGTCGAGCGCCTTGAGGTCCTGCCGGTTGAGCGCAAGGAATATACCGAGCGTGAAGCTGAAAAGGATCGACTTCTTGAGCACGATGCCGAGCGTCAGATCCGGCAGGATCGCAAGGACGAAGAGAATGGCGAGCGTCAGCGCCGCGTAGCGACGCACCAGAAAGGCGAGGACCGGCGACAGGATGATGCAGACGACCAGGTCGCGCAGGAAGTAGAGCGGGATATCGACCGGCAGTCCTTCCGTCGCGAAGGCGTAGCTCAGGAACTCCCGCGTCGAGGCGTTCCAGAGGTCCGGAAAATAGCCGACGCCGACGCCGAAGCGCTGGCTGACCAGGACGACCGCCAGCAGGCCGCAATTCCACAGCAGGAAAGGCAGCAGCACCGTCTTCGCCTTGGAGCGAAGCGTCCTGGCATAATCGAACGCGTCCCAACCCCGCTGGAACAGCAGGTAGCCCGAAATCGCACTCAGGCACGGGACGCCGATACGAAACAGACTGTCGCCCAGGAAGACGCGCAGCCAGTCGAATAAACCGTTCAGCCCCAGGAAAGGGCTTGTCTCGGGATCATGCGGCACATGCACGAAGACAATGCCGGAGATCAGTAGTATGCGCATCAAATTGATACGGGAGGAGATGTTCTGATCAACAGTCAAACGAGTCACCCCTTTTGAGCAGTGCCTCCCCTCACCGCCATTTCAATCAGAGCAGACTTGAGCCCGCAGTCATCGAAAGGATCATGCCGAGTTTGGAGCAAAATGTGGCGACGCAGCAAAAAGTTGATGGATGACAGATCGACCGCCCCTCTGCCATCCACCCTCCCGGCCGATCACGCCGCCCACACGAATTTATGATTCCCAAGGTGTTCAGGAGAATTTTTCGCTCCCAAATGCTGCACTGCAGCACGCCGAAAAAATCTTTTCCGGCGGCGGCAGGGGTATGGCCGAACCTGTACCTCGTTACCGTTGACCATCCCGGGCCTCGCCAGAATGTGGCAGAATTGGGGCAAATCCGCGACACATTCAGGCAGAGGGGACGGAAGCCGCGTCACGCATTCCCCGACGCCGGACAAGCTCGACGATTTTCCGAAGCAGCGAGCGTTCCGTCAGCAGGAAGAGCAGCGCATAGATGGCCGCCCCAACCGCCCCGCCGGCCAGCACTTCCAGATAGGGGTTTGTTAACCGGTCCGCGAAGAAATGCAGGAAGGCGCGCACGCCGAGAGCCATGACAAAGGCGGTGATCATCGACCGGCTGCTGGTGAGAAGCCCCTGGAGGAAAGGAATGTTGTCCACCCGGAACACCGCCCAGGAATAACCGATCAGCGTAATGGCGTTCACGACGCAGAGCGCGACCATCGCATCCACCAGGGTGCCGTAATAAGCGGCGATGGCGATTGCCGCCGTTGTCGCGATGGCCCTCAGCACGGCCGACCAGAAGAGCACCCGGCCATGCCCTGTCCCCTTGAGATAGGGGATGAAGGTGCTGCAGGGCGTCACGATCGCCTTCGAAAGGGCGAGCAGGCCGAGCACCGGCCAGGCATAGGCCCATTGCGGCCCGAACAGCACCAGCATGGCCGGTTCCGCGATCGCCCACAGGCCGAACATCGCCGGCGCGAGGACGGCCGTCATCACCTGCGTGCTCAGCATCAGCGCATCGGAACGGCGTTTGCGGTCGTCGCCCATCAGGCTGAAGGCGGGAAAGAGCACGCCCATGACCGCGGAGAGGACGACCTGGTTCGGAATGCTCGCGAAACGGTTGGCGGCCGAATAGGCGCCGGCATCCGCCAGGCCGAGCAACCGCGCGATGACCACCATGGGAGCTTGAAAGGTGACGAAATTCGCGATTTCGGAGCCCATGAGGCCCGTGGTGAACGACAACAGCGGCACGAGCCTGCGCGGCCTCATCACCAGCCGCGGCATGTAGCCTACGACCGCATAGAGTCCGACAAGGCGGATCAGCGCGGCGGAAAAGAGCTGGAAGACCAGCGCCCACACGCCGAAACCGAAGAAGGCAAGACCGACGGCAATCAGCGCGGCGGCCGATTCGGAGATCGTGCTCAGCACCGCGTCCTTGCTGAAATTCATCTGCCGGGCAAGCAGCGAATAGGCCACGTCGCCCGCAAGCTGGAGCGGGATGAGCAGCGCCATGATCTTCAGCAAGCCTGCGCTTCCCGGCGCTCCCATCAGGATCGCAAGGTCCGTCGCGCCAAGGAAAATCGCCAGCGCCATCAGGCAGGCCATGCCCAGATTGGCCCAGAAAACCGTGTGAACGGTGGCCATGTCGCCCTCGCGATCGACCACCAGGGCGGAGGTCAGGCCGGCGCCGCCGATCATCGCCAGGAACTGCACGATGGTGAGCGCCACGGCCACCGATCCGAAATCTTCTGGCGTCAGCAGTCTTGCCAGAATGGGGACCGTGACAAATTTCAGCCCGAATGTGGCGGTCTTTGATAGCACGCTCCAGCCGACATTCGTCGTGATCGTCTTCACGCCTTGGGTTGGGGCCATATGTCAAATCCCGTTGCTGGAGGTCAGTTAGAATACGGCAGCGAGCTGCCGCCTAAACCCGGAGCCCGACGAAAGTCAGCGGTTTGCAATTCTTGGAAGAAGCAGGGGCAAAAACATGGCGACGTTCACAGTTGTTATCCCATTTTACCAAAAAGAAGCCGGCATATTGCGCCGGGCACTGAAATCGATCTTCAGTCAGAGCTACCAGGACTTCGATATAGTCGTCGTCGACGACGAGTCACCCCTCCCCGCCGATATCGAGCTTCAAGATATTGACGAAACTTGGAAATCTCGCATCAGCGTGATCCGCCAGAAGAATGGCGGACCGGGAGCCGCACGCAATACCGGCCTCGACAACGTGCCCTCCGCGACGCGATTCGCCGCCCTTCTCGATTCAGACGATATCTGGCTGCCGGATCACCTGCGGAACGCGCATGACAGCATGACACGGTTCGATGCGGAGTGCTATTGGGCCTCCATGCAGGCGAGCGACGAGTTCTACTACCACTTCGGCATGGCGGAACTCGAGCAGGCGGAAGGCGGCACGCGGCTTTCCGAGACGCCTCTCGTCATCGAGATGCCGGATCTCGCCAGCGTGATGCTGAAGAACTGGAGCTTCCTGCACCTTTCCTGCATGGTGATCGCGCGCCCCGTCTTTGAGACGATCCGTTTCGAACCCTCCCTGAGGCTGGCCGCCGAGGACGTGCTGTTCTTCTGCGACTGCATCCTCAAGTCGAAGCGGACGCTGCTTTGCGACGAGCCGGGCGCGGCCCGCGGCATGGGCCTCAACATCTTCCACAGCATCGACAACCGGTCGCCCCAGTTCCTGCGCCAGCAGTTCAACACCTGGGTGGCGCTGGACACGCTGGAACAGCGCTTTCGCGCCCGGCCGAGCGATGTCGCGTCGATCGCCTCCTACAAGAACACCGCCCGCCGGCAGGCGTTGTGGAGCCAGGCAGGGCGCGTGAAGAGACGCGAAGCCCCGGATTTCGGCCTGCTGGCCCGCTGGGTGATGCGCGACCCCGGCCTGCTGCGGGCCGCGTTCGAACTCGGCACCGGCAAGCTCGGACGCAGCGCCCGATGAATTTCGCACGGTATTTTCAATTCCTCATCCCACGGAGGCCCGCATGAAAGCGTACTACTGGGAATCGCATCACGGCAATTTCGGTGACGATCTCAATCTCTGGCTCTGGGACGCCCTGCTGCCCGGCTTCAGGGAGGTCCATCCGGAAATTCTGCTGGTGGGCGTCGGCACGGTCCTCAACCCCGTCCTGCTTCCGGCAGGACAGAAAAAGCTCGTCATCGGCAGCGGATATGGTTACGGCGCGCCGCCGGACGTCAGAGACGCGTCGGAATGGGATGTCCGTGCGGTCCGCGGGCCGCTGACCGCCGAAAAGCTCGGCCTTCCTCCCGAAAAGGCGATCACCGACCCGGCGGCGATGATTGCCGACATGCCGGAATTCCGGAACCTGCCGAAAATCCACAGGAAGACCTTCGTTCCCCATTGGGAATCAGCCGAATTCGGCATGTGGGCGGCGGTCTGCGAGCCGGTCGGCCTCACCTATCTCGATCCGCGCGGCGAAGCGAAATCCGTCATTCGCCACATCGCGCAATCGGAGCTGATCGTCGCCGAATCCATGCATGGCGCGATCCTGGCGGATGCATTCCGCGTGCCCTGGATCGCCGTGAGCACTTCCCGTTCCATCAACAATTTCAAATGGAACGACTGGGCAAGCTCGGTGGGCACGACCTACGAACCCCGTTATGTGCCGGTATCGACCCGCGCCGAAGCCGTCGCGAAACGGTCGCGCTTCTGGGGCATGCGCTTCGATGGCCAGCAGCCAGCGCAGGAGGCGGCGCCGGAAGTCCATGGCGACGACGTCATGACCCGCACCTCCCCTTCCCAGACCGGACTGCGCGGCATGGCGAAACAGTTCCTGGCGGCGCCCTCGGTGCTGGCCTTGTGGCAGGCAAGCCGCGCCGAACCGCGCCTGAGCCCGAACGACGTTCTGGAAGAGCGCAAGGAACGGTTCCGCGCCATGCTGGAAGGAATTCGCCGCGACTATTTCTGAACGGCGGGAATGCCCGGCAGGAGATAACGCATCCCGGGGACCTCGATCGCCGCCGGGGACGATTTTGCGCGCATGAGATCGAGCTTGTCGAGGAAGATGCCGGCCGCCACGGCCGGCAGCGCCTGCGGGCGCGCAAGCGCATGGCGGATCGCCGCAGACTTCCCTCCCTGCGATTTGGCGTCGAGGAAGGCGCGCAGCTCGTATTTGCCCCGCGCATGGTCGCGATGGTGCCGGATGGCGGCGCGGACGGCCTGGGCAAGCGCCGGATCGGCAAGGATCGCTTCGTCCGCCAGATAGAGCTGGCGCAGATCCTCGGTGCGATGCCGCCCGCTCAGCGAATCCTGCCGCACGACCGCACCATATCCGCAATGCTCGATCACCTTGTAACGGGCGCCTTTGACGAGGGCCCGGACGTAGAAGTCATAATCCTCTCCAAGCCGCATCGCCTCGTTGTAGCGCAGCCCGTGCGCGTCCAGGAAATCCCGCCGGATCACCGGCTTCAGGAAGCCGGTCTCGCCGCGCTTCAATCCCCGTTTCGAGATGTTGCCCTCGACGAATTCGATGAGCGGCATGGTGCGTGCCCTGACCTCGAACCGCTCCGGGCGAACGGTGGCCGACGGCTCGTGGATGAAGGCGATATTGTCGGCGATCAGTTCCCAGCCATCCTCCGCCAGCATGGGCGCGAAACGGCCGGGAAAGAAGAAATCGTCCGCATCGAGGATCGCGATCAGCGGCGCTTTCGATATGGCGATCGCGTGGTTGCGGGCTGCGGAGGGGCCGCGGTTCTTTTCGAACGAAACCACGGCGAGGCGGCCTGAACCGTCATCGGCCTGGCGGGCCACCGCGGCGGTTTCGTCGGTGGAACCGTCGTCGACCACCACGACCTCGCTGACATGCGCCTCGCTCAACGCCGACCGGATCGCCATTCCGATCGTCTCGGCGGCATTCCTGGCCGCGATGATGACGCAGATCGTCTGGTGAGCGGTTTCAGCCATAGCCCTCTCCATGCTTCATCGGATGCGGCAACTATGGACGCAGGAAAATGGCCCTCGTGTGAAATCTGCGGAAAAAAATCGGAACCGCGCTCAGGTATCTCCGGCGGGAAGGTTCGGAGCGGCATCGGCGCGCAGGCCGTCTCTCCGGCCGATGTCCTTCGAACTCTTGGCTGCGGCCGCCTCTGCCGGAATGCCCTCATCGCGAAGCTTCTTTTCGCGGCGCACCAGATAGAGAACGCCGATGAAGTAACCGACCTGCAAAAGCACGGCACAGATGAGCGTCTGTATAAGCGCCGTATAAAACGAGCCGCTCATAAAGTACGCAGACACCGCAAAGGCGATCAGAACCCCTGTCATGCTGACAAAGACGCGCGGTGCGTACATAATCCTTCCTCCCGAACCTAGACTTGTTCAGTTCATGAGTCTTTCGGCTCCTCTCCCAACAAGACAACCATATGAGCCTGCCGGAGAGGTTTCAAGTTTTCCTATCTGGATTATGGCAGGCTGTTGGTGAAACTTTCGTAAGGTTCCATCAGTTCCGTCGAAATATTGTCGATCATACCTCTCTATACCCCTATACCACAAGACCATGGCCGCATTTTTGCCGTATTTCCGCCCGAATTCGAACCAGTTGGAACAATCCTTGGGTCAGGCCTCGCAAAGGGGCCAGTTTTCCGATCAACTTTTGTTACAAAGCTTAAGAGCGCGCACCGGCGATTTTTGCGACGCAACATTGTATTGCGGCGCAACACGGCCGGGCCTTTGGTCCTAGCCGCAAGCTACTTTGGTCCCAGCCTCAAGGAAGCCCGACCGAGTATAGCTGGAGAGGGGAAAAGAGAAATGGCGACAGACAACCAGGGCCTGTAGAAAACTATTCGCCGGAGGGAAAATTTACATTACGTTTGTAGTATTCCAAAAAATATCAACAGACGCCGGCCAAGTTTAGCGAGCCCCCTCTCCCGTCGCTCTCCCCGCGTCAATCCTCCACCGGAACCTCCCGCGCAGAAAATTTGACTCGCATCAAATTCCGAACACAGACTTATTATCCCATAGGTCCCGAATGACGCGCCGTAATGGCACCGACTATCGCAAAACCTAAGTGGAGTTCACTCTATGAAGTCAGCGACACGTTCGGCAGGTTCGCCGTTTCCAACAACTGACCAAGCCGACATGGCTCTGCCGACAGGCGGCTTGGCGAAACGTAGCTTCGACCTCACCGCCGCCACCCTCGCTCTGATCCTTTTCAGCCCGATCTTCCTGATGATCGCGGCCCTGGTGAAGTTTTCCGACAACGGCCCGGTTTTCTACGGGCACCGCCGGATCGGCCACAATGGCCGTTCGTTCAAATGCCTGAAATTTCGCACGATGGCCGTGAATGGCGACGAAGTCCTGCGGAATTACCTGAATGCCAATCCGCACGCCGCGGAAGAATGGCGCGCGACGCGCAAACTGAAGGCCGATCCGCGCGTGACGGTCGTCGGCACCGTCTTGCGCAAGCTCAGCCTGGACGAGCTCCCCCAGCTCTTCAACATCCTGCGGGGCGAGATGAGCGTGGTCGGCCCGAGGCCTGTCGTCGACGAGGAACTGAACCTCTACGACAGCTTTGCCGCCTATTATCTGCGTACGCGCCCGGGTCTCACGGGTCTCTGGCAGATCAGCGGCCGCAATGACGTTTCCTACGAAACCCGCATCGCGTTCGACACCCAGTATGTCCAGAACTGGTCGCTGATCGGCGACTTCGCGATCATCGCGAAAACGATTCCGGCCGTTTGCCTCGCACGCGGCAGCTACTGATCGTTCGTCCTCTCCTGCCTCGGAACCCGATCGGTCTCGGCTGAGGTCGGTTTCGCAAATACGGACCCTGCGCGTGGAAACGACCTCTCCACGCCACTTGAGGGAAAAATCCATGCAGATACGAACCGCCTCCGCAAGGAGCTTGCGTGTTTTATGCTTTCTGGCCGGCGCAGTGCTTTCCGCGCTGGCCGCACCCGCCTCTGCCGACGATACCGGCTACCGCCTCGGCGTCATGGACAAGCTGCGCATCCGGGTCGCCGAGTGGCAGCCGGCGGAAGGCACCGTCCGCGACTGGGATGCGGTGAGCGGCGACTATACCGTCGGTCCGACCGGCTCACTATCACTGCCCTTCATCGGTGACCTGCCGGCAGCAGGCAAATCCACCGCCGACGTGGCGGCCGCCATCGGCGAGGAACTGCGCAGCAAGTTCGCGCTGCGCAACCTGCCGTCCGCATCGGTGGAAATCGCCCAGTTCCGCCCGGTTTTCGTCGCCGGCGACGTGCATACGCCAGGCGAATATCCCTATGCGCCCAATCTGACGGTCCTGAAGGCCGTCAGCCTTGCCGGCGGTCTTCGCCGGTCCGACGCCGGGCAGCGTTTCGCCCGTGACTTCATCAATGCCCGCGGCGACGCGGCCGTCTACAATTCCGAACAAAGCCGCCTTTTCGCGCGCCGCGCCAGGCTGCTTGCGGAAGTCGCCGACGCTCCCGAGCTGAAAATACCGCCGGAGCTTGAGAAGGTCGCCAACGCCGACCAGCTGATCGCAAGCGAAGCATCGCTCATGAAATCGCGGCGGGAACGTTACGAGCTTCAGTTGAAGGCGCTGACCGATCTTCGCGACCTTCTGGAAACCGAAGTCCGGTCGCTTAGCCAGAAGTCCGAAACACAGAAACGCCAGTTGCAGCTCGTCAGCGAGGATCGCGACAAGATGGCGCGCCTGACCGAACAGGGTCTGGCGACGGCGAGCCGGCGCCTGACCTCGGAAGAACGGGCCGCCGATCTCGAATCGAACATGCTCGATACGGATACCGCAGCCCTCCGCGCCAAGCAGGATATCAACAAGGCCAACCAGGACGAGATCAACCTCCGCAACGATTGGGAAGCGCAGCGCGCCAAGGAGCTTCAGGACACGGAGGCCGAACTCGAAAAGCTTGCGCTGCAGCTCGGCACGAGCCGCGAACTGATGTCCGAAGCGCTGGCGCAATCGGCCGAGGCGCTGAAATTCGATCCGTCGGGCAAGGCTGCGACGATCAAATACGTCGTCGTGCGCGACGTGGGCCAGGGGCCGAAGGAAATCGCCGTGAACGAAAACGACAGGCTCCTGCCCGGCGATGTCATCAAGGTCAGCTCCGAGCTTCTGATGCAGTGAGGCCCGCATGAGGATCGCCAAATCCGCCCTCATCGATCCGGCCCGCAACGAAGTCTATGGCGTGGCCGCGGTCGCGCTGTCGCTGTTCGTCTTCGCCTATTCGAGCCGGTTCGGGCAGATTTCGATCCTCGCCTATTACGGAGTCTGGTTTCTGCTCGTGCTCGTCGACTATCGGCGGGCATTGGGCAATTATCTGAAATATCTCTGGATCTTCGGCTTTGCGCTGTTCTGCTTCCTGTCGGCATTCTGGTCACCCGCCTTCGGCACGTCGCTGCGCACGGCGATCCAGTATCTGACGCATATCGTCTGCGCCCTCATAGCGATGCGCGCGGTGAGCGCACGAACCCTGACCCGGGGCGCGATCGCGGGCGTCGCAGTTGTGCTGGTGTATTCCCTGCTTTTCGGCACCTATCTCTACGATGCGATGGACGGCACCTACAGTTTCGTCGGCGCCTTTTCATCGAAAAACCAGCTCGGCTTCTATGCCTCGCTTGGCGTCTTCTTCTCCTATGCGACGGTGATGATCTTCCGGGGGCGCGGCCCATGGCTGGTCGCCTCCGGCGTGGTCGGCCTGCTTTCGGCCTATTCGCTTGCCGCCTCGCAATCGGCGACCTCCGTCATCACGACACTCGGCGTCGTGGCCCTCTGCATCGGCATGCAGGCGATCATGTTCCTGACGCCGCAGAACCGGCGCCTGTTCTTTGCGGCGGCTCTCGTCCTTGCGGGGATCGCCGGCATCGGCGCGCTGCAATTCGGTGCGATGGACGCGATCCTCTCGGTCTTCGGCAAGGATTCGACCCTGACCGGCAGAACCTATCTCTGGCAGCAGGGCATCGAGGCGGCGCGCGAGCATCCGATGTTCGGGATCGGCTACCAGGGGTATTGGGTGCCCGGCTTCGCGGAAGCGGAAAGGCTCTGGCAGGATTTCTTCATCACCGCCCGCAGCGGCTTCCACTTCCACAATACCTATATCGAAACCATGGTGGAGACCGGCCTGGTAGGCACGCTTCTCCTCTCCTCCATCCTGTTGGCGATCCTCGTGGGGCATCTCAAACGCCTGCTCACCATCGCCAGAACGCCGGAATCGCTCCTGTTCTTCGGCATCGCCAGCCTGCTGTTGATCCGTTCCTTCGTCGAGATCGACATCATGCATCCATATCACGTCGGCTCGTTCCTGTTCTATTTCGCGGCCGGCAAGCTGGCGCTCGCGCAGCAACGTCCCGTGAACCTGCCCTATTTCGATCAGCTCGTTCCCGGCACCAACAGGATGCAGGCGGGGTGAATGCCGCCCGGATATACGTCGAACGGCTTCGAGCGCGTGAAGGACATCGACAATGCAGACGCTATACTCCATCCAGTATCTGAGGGCATTTGCCGCATTGGCCGTAGTGATCTTCCACGCCGGCGAACGCGTCGGTTCGCCCTTCACGATCGGTGCAGCCGGCGTCGATATCTTCTTCGTGGTCAGCGGCTTCATCATGATGGCCATCAGCGACAACCGGCCTGTCAGCCCCGGCGCTTTCCTGCGCAGCCGCCTTCTGCGCATCGCGCCGGTCTACTGGATCGCAACCGGCGCCATGATCACCGGGGCGATCATCGGCCTCTTTCCCAACTTGAAGCTCGACCTCGCCCACACGCTCGGCTCGTTCTTTTTCGTGCCCGTCGCATCGCCGAGCAGCGGAAACCTGTGGCCTGTCCTCGTGCAGGGCTGGACGCTGAATTACGAAATCTTCTTCTACGCCGTCTTCGCGCTGGTCCTGTTCCTGAGGCCGTCCTCGCGGCTCCCGGCCCTCGCCGCCGTGTTCTGCCTGCTGGTCGCCGCCGGCGCATGGATGCGGCCGGCGAACCCGATCGCAGGTTTTTATACCGCCCCACTGATCCTCGAATTCGTTGCCGGCGCGGCTCTCGCAAAGCTGTGGCGCGACCGGTGCCTGCCCGCCCCCTTGTCAGGTCTTCTTCTGGTATGCGCTTCGGTCGCAGGCTTTGCGGCGATCCATCTGCTGAAGCTCGAATTCGACGCCTGGACCTGCGGTCCCCTGGCGACGATGCTCGTGCTGGGCGCGCTCGCCATCGAGGCCGGAGGAAAACTGCCGAACCTTCCCGCGCTCGCCTATCTCGGCGACAGTTCCTACTCCATCTATCTCTGGCACACCTTCATCATCTCCGTCGTGGTGAAGGTCGGTATCCTGCTTTCGCTCCCCGCCCCGGCGCTTCTCATTGCCGCCATCGTGCTCGGCACCGTATCGGGCATTGTGGGCTACGAATGCCTGGAGCGGCCGATCCAGTCCCTGGTCAAAGGCAAAAGGCCCTCTTTCTGGCGCCTGCCGGTGCGGCGGCCGGCAAGATGATCCGGTTCTTGTGAAAGCCTAAATCCGGGGAGTTCCGGCGACGGCGTCCTTGAGATGCTCCGCCAGCCGCAGGGCAAGCGCCACGGCCGGCAGCGTCGGATTGGCATGGCCGCCCGTCGGAAACAGGCAACTGCCGGCCAGGTAGAGATTGGCGATGCCGTGAACACGGCAATTCGCGTCCGCAACGCCATCGGCCGGCGTTTCAGCCATCCGGCTGAGCCCGATCTGGTGATAGCCGTCGAACGCCTGGTTCAGGACGGCCTGCCGCCGGGCCTCGTCGTCATGCAGATATTCCAGCCGGCCAAGCCCGTTTCGGCGCAGCCACGCATCGAGGATTTCATGCGACGTCAGGACAGAGGCTAGATCGTGGTGACGATTTAGGGAATTGGGATTCCCAAAGTTGAGCAAATCGGATTCAACGTTGATTTTGGAGATCAGCGATGGATTGTGATGCACTTCGAGACGATCAGTGGGAACGGATCAA
>NZ_JBHMAA010000010.1:0-70142 GCF_042429745.1 Neorhizobium puerariae
GAAAAGCGTCGTTCCGGCCTTCTGCAGAAGGCCGGAACGACGCTCGAGACAAGCGAAACAGCAAATCAATGAAGGGGGTCAGTTCTTCGTTTCGCCTACGGGGTCAAATCTTCACTTCGCTTGACACTTGGTCGAGACCTTTCCACTCACGTCTAAATCCCCGTCGACGACCGTTACCCACGATGGCAGAGCGAGATCATCTTCAATCGTCAGGTTGCCGTGATGAATGCTGGCATCAACAGTTTCATCTTGCGGTCCGCCCGGAACCAACTGAAACCTCCCTAACGCTTCCGCTACGGTCTGATCAGGCAGGTCTTGCGCCTTTCGAGTTACAAACTTCTGCCATTCTGCGGACGTTACTTTTTCAAAACTCATAGGATCTCCCTTTCTGGGGCCGTTGACGGTAGAGGGCAAAATGACACGGGTGAAGTCCGGTCCCGGCGGATTGCGGTATAGAGGACACAATAGTTGTTGCCGATCCACCTCAGCTCAGGAGTCACCACCGGCTCGTCGGGCTTTCTCTCGATCAAGAAATTCAAGGTAAGCCTTTTGGTGACCCGCAAAGCCCTTTCTGCCATATATTTCCTCGATCCGAGAAAAGGCCTGGAACGCTCTGTCGATATCGCCAAGTTTGTACATCGCTTCGCCTTCTTGCATTAGAACTTGATGATCTTCACGATTTGGATCGTCGTACATGAGAGCCATTGTTTCGATCCATCGGAGGCAACTCTCCTTATCGCCAAGATCAGCGAAATCGATGACAAAACCGGATGAAAGGCTTTGAGGATAGTAGTCCCACTTCTCCTTGGGTTCAGGGATCAGCTCCCAAGCCTGAAGTGCTGTGCGAAGGGAAGCTTGCAAATCATCTGAAGAAAACTGCTGCCCCGATTGCTCCAGCAGCTTATCTATATGAACGCGGATATCCGTCGGTATGTCTGGCTTTCTCATCGCAACTCCAATGCTTTCGTTTCGAAAGTGCCAATGTAAACGCACCGTCAGATTCTCACCAACGGTAGCTTTTGGCGCGCTTGAACTATGGTCTGTTTGGCACCGCAATCCCCCGCAGGTCAGCCGTCCAGATGCCGGACCCAATAACGGTTTAACCGGGGCAACAGCCGGTGGCACTTACGGTGTAATTCCGACCTTTACCGGAACGGACCCCAGCTACAAGGTTGAAGTGGTTCCATGATCTTCCGCGAGAGGCGTTCGGTACACGGACGAGCCCGGCACATGGAACCGGACACGTCTGTCGCGGACAGCATAGCCGCCATCAGTCGAGATGGAGGCCCGATCGACCTCATGGCAGACGAGAAGAGTGTCATCCGTCAATGCATAGACATGGTTCGTTGTCGACGGCGAAGCGCCTGTTAAGGAACCGGAATCAGTTTGTAGAGGCCGAAACTCGAAAACAGCTTTTCCGGTTCTTGACTCCGCGCCCTTCGGGAAGCAATCTACACCCAACGTCAGGTTTAGTTAGGTGTTATTTTGTCCTCTCTCATGCAGATCGGTGAGCTTTCCGAGCGCGCCGGAGTCAGTCATCGCACGATCCACTATTACGAGCGTCTGGGGCTGGTGAAGCCGGCTGAGCGCGAGGGCGCCGGCTATCGCTACTATGACGACATCGCCGTCAAGCGTCTGGAGAAGATCGCAGCCCTCAAGCGCCTGGGTCTCAGCCTCGACGAGATTGCCGCCGTGATCGACCTCTATTTCGAGGATGGAACGGGCATCAAGGGCAAGGAGAAAGTGCTCGAAATCCTGCAAGCCCAGCTCGCCAAGGCCGACGCCCAACTTCAGGAACTGACCGGGTTCAAGCGTGATGTCGAGGCCAACATCGCCCGCATGCACAGCCTGATCGCCGAAGCGAAGCAGAAGTAGGGAAAACGCGCATGGCCGATCCACGCCCTCAATCTCAAGCTGACGTCAACTTACAAACGCGTGAGATGGGCGTGACCGGACGCCATGCCGCGCTGCTCGCCCTTCTCATGGCCTGCGGCTTCCTCGTGGTGGGGCAGCTCTATGTGACGATCCCGCTCGTCGGGGATGTCGCCGCTCGCTTCGGCATCGAGTCGGCAAGCGCGACTTTGATCGGCTCCGCCTTCGGCTTTGCCTATGCCGCCGGCTTCCTGATCTTCGGTCCGCTCTCGGATCGCCATGGCCGCAAACGGGTGATCCTGCTCGGCCTCGCGGCCATGGCGTTGGCGACCGTGCTCGTCGGGCTGGCCCCGAGCTTCGGAACGTTACTGGCGACGCGCGCCGTTCAGGGGCTGGCGGCTTCGGCGTTCCCGCCCGCAGCGCTATCCCTGGTCGCGGAAGAGCTGCCGCCTCAGCATCGCCCGCTCGGCGTCTCGCTGATGAGCTTCGCTTTTCTCGGAGCCGCGCCGCTCGCACAATTCTTCGCAGTCCAGACGGGCGGCGGACTGCCAACGATCATGTTCGAGCTTGCGCCCCTCTATCTCGCGGGCGCCGCTGGGCTGTTCTTCGTTGCCAGCCCGGAGACGCGCCGGGCAAGCGCGCTATCGGAAGAGCGAGGCTCGCAGCTCGCTTCGCTGATCGGGGACACCGGAATTCTCGCCGCATGGGTGGCGGCCGTCACGGTGCTGTTCGGGTTCGTTTCCTTCCATGCCGGCGCGCTGGCCCTCGGCCCCAGCCTCGGTGTCGATCTCCAAACCCTCCGTATCGTCGGGCTGCCACCGATGCTTCTGGCGTTCGCAGCCGCGCCGGTGACAAGGCGTTGCGGCCCCTCCGTCACCGCGAGAACCGGCTTGCTGCTGTCGGCGCTGGCACTCGGCCTCGCCGTCGCCGGCACGCCAACCGT
The DNA here is from genome assembly GCF_042429745.1 of Neorhizobium puerariae. Taxonomy (NCBI): domain Bacteria; kingdom Pseudomonadati; phylum Pseudomonadota; class Alphaproteobacteria; order Hyphomicrobiales; family Rhizobiaceae; genus Neorhizobium; species Neorhizobium puerariae. Next base: position 2,816 of record NZ_JBHMAA010000010.1, read on the forward strand.
CCTTCTCGTCGCCAGCGTCCTTCTCTCCGCCGGCGTCGCCCTCGCAGTGCCGGGCCTTATCGCCACTGTGGCGGGGTGCGCGACCAATGCAAATCGTGGCCTAGCCCTCGCCGTCTACAGCTTCTGCCTGTTCCTCGGAGCGAGCGTCGCGCCGCCTGTCGCGCAGGGGCTGTCCGGCCTCGGCACCGTGCCGCTCTGGCTGCTGCCGACCGTGCTGCTTGTAGGCGCAGCACTCGGCATTCGCCGATCGAAAGCTCCCAACCCGACCTGAAGGAAAACGAGCCATGCCTTGCATCCGACCCGTCATTGCCGTCGCGGCGCTCGGCCTGTTCGCCGGAGGCACCGCCACCGTCGTCCTGGCCGATACCAAGAAAGGAAACGCCATGCCTGTCGCAGCCGTCGCAACCCGTCGCGTGAATGCGGCCATCGAAGCCGCCATGCCTGCCGGGCATCGTGAGACGGCCCGCCGTTCCGTCACTGTCGATGGCGAACGAGCCGAACTCGTCCGCTACGAGCGAACGGACGGCCGCAACGCCGTGCTCGGCGGCGAGCATTTCAGCACGGTCATCGCCGCGGACGGACGCCTGAAAGGCTTCGCCCGCATGGATCTCGATCTCGTCGGCGGCGAGCTGCCGTCGCGCGAGGAGACGCAGGCCATCGCCATGGATTTCCTGCGCACGGCCGCGCCCGATCTGCTGCCGGTCCTCAAGATCAGTTGGATCGAGCCGCATGACGAACCGCTGCGCGTCACTCGCGACGGGCAGGCGGAAAAACTGACGTTGACCGGCATGAAGGTGAAGATGCGCAACAGCGCCGACGGCCGCTGGATGTGGATCATCGTCGGCGCCGACCGCAAGGTCATGGTGTTCGAGCGCGACATCGTGTGGGTGACGTTCCCCGGCCACCGCCAGACCGAAAAATGGCTGCACGATTCCTGGCTCGCCGAGAAGGGCCTGACCGCGCGCGCCTCGTAACCGGCCCGACCAACGAAAAAGGGAGAATGTCCATGAACAGACGCGAACATCTCAAGCTCACCGGCCTTACGGCCATCGCCGCCGTGACGGGAACGATACCTCCCGCCTCGACCGCGAGGGCACAGACCTCTACGGGCGCGACGTCACTGCTCGTCAATCTCGGCGTCTATCGCTACCGAGTCGGCGATTTTACCGTCACCGCTATTCAGGATGGTGGCTTCGCCGGGCCTCCGCTGGAGCGTGTCATCACCAACGCCGAGTTCCCGGCCGTGCAAGCGGCGCTAGCCGATGCCTTCCAGCCGACCGACCGTTTTCCGATCACCTTCACCACGCTGGTCGTGGAGACCGGACAGCACACGGTCGCGATCGACGCGGGCGCGGCCGGGTTTTTCGGCCCGACCGCCGGGCGTCTGCCCGCCGGCCTCGCTGCTGCCGGCATCGATACGGCCAAGGTCGATGTCGTATTGCTCACCCATCTGCATCCCGACCACATCACCGGCCTGCGCACAGCCTCGGGCGACCTCCTGTTCCCCAACGCGACGATCCACGCGCCAGAGGTGGAATTGGGCTACTGGCTCGACGAAGCGACGGCCGGGCGCGCCGCCGATGCGGCAAAGCCCTTCTTTCAGAACGCCGTGCGCGTGCTCGGCCCGGTCTCGGGCGCGATCATCCGTATCTCCGGCGAGAAGGAAGTCATTCCCGGTATCACCGCCATTCCGGCACATGGCCATGCGCCGGGCCACACCGTCTATCAGATCGCCTCCGGCAATGACGGGCTGCTGGTGATCGGCGACGTTGCCAACAATCCCGCGCTCTTCGTGCGTTATCCCGACTGGCAGCCGATCTTCGACATGGATCGCCCGATGGCGGTAGAGACGCGCAGGCGCCTTCTCGATCGCGCCGCCACTGAGCGGCTGCATGTCGCTGGCTATCATTTCCCGTTTCCAGCACATGGCTATGTGCGTAGAGACGGCTCAGGTTTCGCCTATGTTCCGGCGCCCTGGCTTCCTCAGTACGGTTGACCGGCGACCCGTGGCGACAAGGCCGTCACTTGATGGAGATCAGGTGACGGCCTCACAGCAGCCGGAGAAGCCTGTCGAGTTTCTCCGCCGTGTCCCCTTCCTGCATCGGCGTGTAGATCACCAGCTTCAGGTCGGAATGGTCGAGGACGGCGAGCCTCGTATATTCGAACACCATGCGCCCGACGTCCGGCTGGTCGATCCGCTTGAAGCCGGCGACGGCGCTCGAGACCTCGTGCCGCGACCAGAGCACCTCGAACTCCGAACTGGTGGCGCGCAGGAACGCGATCAGACGCTCGAAATCCGGATCGCCGGCGAAGCGCACGCTGTCCGCCCGGAAATTCGCGAGCGCAATTGGCGCCATGATCTCCCAATCGACCACCTTGCGGCGATGGTCGGGATTGGCGAAAACCATGTGCATGATGTTGCGGGCATCGCCCTGCAACTGGTCGTAGTCGCCGAAGACAGCGGCCGCCGCCCGGTTCCAGGCGAGGATGTCCCAGCGCCGCCCCAGCACATAGGCGGGCTGGCGGTCCATGCTTTCCAGCATACGCAGAAGCGCGTCCGGCACGGTCTCCGGTCCCGACGGCCGCATGCCGGGCGGCGGCCGGTCGCTGAGCCGGAACAGATGCTGCCGCTCGTCCGGATCGAGTTTCAGGGCGCGGGCGATCGCCGACAGCACCTCGGCGGAAGGCCGCACGTCGCGGCCCTGTTCCAGCCATGTGTACCAGGTCGCGCCGACGCCCGCGAGCAACGCCACCTCCTCACGGCGAAGACCCGGCGTGCGCCGCCGCACGCCTTGCGGCAGGCCGGCGTCTTCCGGCGTCAGCCGCTCGCGGCGGCTGCGCAGGAAGTCGGCCAGTTCCCGCCGCCTTGTGTCTTCGTTCAGAACCTTCGCATCCATGACGCTTATCATAGCAGGATCAATACCGGGATAATATCGGTCCTGAATGAGATTTTCCGGGGGTGGCAGAGTTCCGATCAAAACGGATCGCCACCATGAACAGCCCGGATCACAAGACAGTTCTCATTACCGGATCGACCGATGGCGTCGGCCGGCGCGTGGCGCAAATCCTTGGCCGCGCCGGGCATACCGTTCTCGTCCATGGCCGGGATGCACAGCGCGCCGAGACGACCGCCAAGGAGATCGTAGCCGCCGGCGGAACCGCTCATGTCTATCTGGCGGATTTCTCGTCGCTGGCGGAGGTGCGGTCCTTTGCCGATGCCGTCTCCCGCGACCATCCACGTATCGATGTGCTGATCAACAATGCCGGGATAGGTTTCGGTCGCCCCGGCGGTCAGCGCGAGGTGAGCCGTGACGGCCATGAGCTGCGCTTCGCCGTCAACTATCTCGCGCCCTTCCTGCTGACGCGCCTGCTCCTGCCCACACTTGCGAGACGCGGCAGCCGCATCGTCAACGTCGCTTCGATCGGCCAGCAGCCCATCGACTTTGCCGACATCATGCTCACCCGGCGCTGGGACGGACAGCGCGCCTATCGGCAAAGCAAGCTCGCGCTGATCATGTTCAGCTTCGATCTGGCCGATGAATTGCGCACAGCCGGCGTGACGGTGAATGCTCTGCATCCGGCGACCTTCATGGCCACGACGATGGTCGAGGAATCCGGCATCGCTCCCTGGAGCACGATCGACGAAGGGGCAGAAGCGATCCTTCAACCTGCTGTCTCTGCCGAACTAGAAGGCAGGACGGACCTCTATTTCGAGGGCAAGCGGCCCGCGAAGGCAAACGCGCAAGCCTATGACGTCGAAGCGCGATCCAGGCTGCATGCCCTCAGCGTCGAGCTTGCCGGGCTCGCACCGGCCGACGCCCAATCGAAGTCTGCTTCCCATCAACCTTCCACTCCGAACGGAGACATATCCGCCCAACGATGAAAGGAACCATCCGCATGGCCGAGAAACCCGACGCCGCGTTTTCGACAGAACCGCGATCCGCCCCTGAAGTGGTCCCCGCCCGGCCGGGGCGACGCCAGTTCCTGACCATGCTCTCACTCGCCGCCAGCGCGATTGCTATGGCTCCCGTGGTCCTGCGGCAAGGCTCCGCTGTCAACGCCGCCGATGCGACCGGCAAGCGCACCATCCTCATCACCGGATCGACAAGCGGCATGGGGCGCAGGCTCGCCGAACGGCTGGCAGCACCCGGAACCACGATCCTCGTCCATGGCCGCAACCGCCAGCGCGGCGAAGAGGTGATGAAGGCAGTTGAGGATGCAGGCGGCGAAGCACGCTTCTACGCCGCCGACTTCTCCTCCCTCGCCGATGTCGGCAATCTCGCCGACGCGGTGATGAAGGACAACGACCGGCTCGACGTGCTCGTCAACAATGCCGGGATCTACCTCGGCGAACCGGAAACCCGCCAGCTCAGCGCGGACGGTCATGAACTGCGCTTCGCCATCAACTATCTCGCTCCCTTCGCCCTGACGCATCGGCTCGTACCCTTGCTGACGAAAAGCCGTCCCGCGCGCATCGTCAACGTCTCCTCCGCCGGCCAGAACGCGATCGAGTTCGACAACGTGATGCTGGAGCGCAGTTACAGCCACCAGCGCGCCTACGGCCAGAGCAAGCTCGCGCTGATCATGTTCACCATCGACATCGCCGAAGAACTGAAAGGTTCGGGCGTCACCGCGAACGCTGTCCATCCTGCAAACTACATGGACACGCCGATGACGCGAGACGCGGGAATTTCCCCGTGGAACAGCGTCGATGAGGGCGCGGATGCCGTGCTGCACCTGATCAATTCGCCTCAACTGGCCGAGACGACGGGGATGTATTTCAGCGGGGGAGGTCAATCACGGGCGAGTTCGCAAGCCTATGACACGGCCGCCCGTGCGCGTCTTCGGGCGCTGAGCCGCCAGCTCGTCAATACCTGATTGCCCGCGATGCCGGGGCGCGCATGGCGGGCTCCGGCGCAATTCCAATCGCGCGGGGCGCCGCTGGTCCCTGCCGTTACAAAGGACCAATACGCTTATGCTGCAATCCTATGTCACACGCCTGTTGAACATCGATCGAAGCGAAGCCGCGCCGGTGATCGCCGGCTTCCTGATGCAATTCACCCTGTTCGTCTGCTACTTCTCCATGCGCCCCATCCGCGAGACCATGGGCGTGGTCGGCGGGGTCAACAACCTTCAATGGCTGTTCACCGCAACCTTCGTCGCCACACTGACGGTCGCGCCGCTGTTCGGCTGGCTGGTCTCGCGGGTGAAGCGGCGGAACATCACACGCTGGGCGTTCGGTTTCTTCGGCCTGAACATCCTCGGCTTCGCGACGGCGATCCACCTCCATGGCGAAGCGGTCTGGCTCGCCCGCATCTTCTTCGTCTGGCTTTCCGTCTTCAATCTGATGGCGATCTCACTCGCCTGGAGCGTCCTGGTTGACGTGTTCAATTCGGCGCAGGCCAAGCGGCTCTTCGCCATGATCGCGGCAGGCGCCAGTCTCGGCGGCCTTGTCGGGCCTCTCATCGGGGTTCTGTTCGTCACACATATCGGCAACGCTGGATTGCTCGTGATCGCGGCGATGATGCTCATCGTGACCGCTCTATGCGCCGACTATCTACAGGCACGCCATGTCTCCGCCTTAGACGAAAGCCGCTCCTTGCACGACAGTTCGGCCGAAACCCGGCTTGGCGGCAATCCGTTCGAAGGTGCGGTTCATGTCTTCACATCGCCGCTGCTTTTGGGCATCGCCGTCTTCGTCGTGCTTCTCGCCAGCGTCAGCACCTTCCTTTATTTTGAGCAGGCGCGCTTCGTGGCGGAGCGTTTCACCGACCGAGCGGAGCAGACGCAGTTCTTCTCGGGCGTCGATGCGGTCGTGCAGTTCCTGACGCTGCTGATCCAGATTTTCCTGACCGGGCGCATCGCCTCGACCCTCGGCATGCGCGCCCTGCTGCTGACCGTGCCGATCCTGATGACGGCAGGCTTTCTGATGCTGAGCTTCTCGACGCTGCTCGGCATGTATGTGGTGGTCATGGTGATCCGCCGCGTCGGCGAATACGCGCTCGTGCGCCCCGGCCGCGAGATGCTCTACACATCTGTTCCCAGAGGCGACAAATACAAGGCCAAGAACTTCATCGATACGGTCGTTTATCGCGGTGCCGATGCCGTCAGCGGTTGGCTGAAGGCCGGTTCCGATATGCTGTTGAGTCCGCAGATGGGCGCCGTTGCAGGAGCCGGGATCGCCTTGGCGTGGGTATTCTCCGGCATGTACACGCTCCGCCAGCATCGTGAGGCGGAGGTGAAAATTGCGATAACTTGATGGCAGAAAGTGCTGGAGGCTCGCCGCTCCATCAAACGGGAACCATGATGTAACTGAGTTAGGAGAAACAAGCATGAGCAAGAACGAGATAGTCATTGTCAGCGCGGCACGCACACCCGTCGGAGCCTTCAACGGCTCACTCGCAACGCTTCCGGCTCACGAACTGGGGGCTGTCGCTATTCGAGCAGCCATGGCCAGGGCAAGCGTCGACCCTTCGGAAGTGGATGAGGTTATTCTTGGCCAGGTTCTGACAGCAGGCCAAGGTCAGAATCCCGCCCGCCAGGCAACAATAGCAGCTGGTTTGCCCGAAAGGACGACGGCATGGTGCCTCAATCAAGTTTGCGGCTCAGGTCTACGTGCAGTCGCTCTGGCAGCGCAGCAAATCATAAACGACGATGCTCGTATCGTTGTCACGGGTGGGCAGGAGAGTATGTCTTCAGCCCCGCACGCAGTTCACCTTCGATCAGGTGTAAAGATGGGCGGCGCGGGACTTGTCGACACGATGCTGAACGATGGTCTGACAGATGCTTTCGGCAGGTATCACATGGGAATCACGGCCGAGAACATCGCACAAAAATACCAAATCTCGCGAGAGGATCAGGATATCTTCGCGGCGAACTCCCAGAACAAAGCTGAAGTCGCGAACAACGCTGAACGTTTCAGGGAAGAGATTGCTCCTGTTACCGTGCCCTCGCGTAAGGGAGACGTGCTGGTCGACGAAGATGAGCACATCCGACCGGGGACCACGGTGGAAGCATTGTCAAAACTGAAACCGGCCTTCATTAAAGAAGGGTCCGTCACGGCAGGCAATTCCTCCGGCATCAATGACGGCGCAGCGGCATTAGTGCTGATGTCCGCTGCAGAAGCAGATCGACGGAGTATAGTTCCTCTCGGTCGCATCGCGTCTTGGGCAACGGTCGGTGTCGATCCCTCGCTAATGGGGACAGGCCCGATCCCCGCGTCAAAAAAAGCTCTGGAGAAGGCGGGGTGGAAGGTTGAGGACCTCGATCTGGTGGAAGCGAACGAGGCATTTGCCGCACAGGCATGCGCTGTAAATAAGGAAATGGGTTGGGACCCGGACATTGTGAACGTCAACGGCGGGGCGATCGCTCTCGGGCATCCGATCGGTGCATCCGGTGCACGTATCCTCGCTACGCTTCTTCACGAACTTGCCAAAAGGAATGGACACAAAGCACTGGCAACGTTGTGCATAGGCGGTGGAATGGGGATCGCACTGACAGTTGAACGCTGACGATATATCAGACCCTAGATGGTTCAACGCAGATTTCATTAAAAACCAAATTGGCAATCCGGGGAATTCCGTAAATAGCCAGGTAGAAGGTGATTGTCTGAGATCGTGTCTCCTGTTCTCAACCACATTCAACTGATGCAACTGCGTCAAGCGCTCATCGTTGCTGAGGAAGGCAGCTTTATTCGTGCTGGAAGAAGGCTCAACACGCATTACTCACTGGTGAGCCGCAAAATTCGCTACCTTGAAGAATCGGTCGGGATGAAATTATTTACCCGTGGTGGAAACGGTGTGACTCCGACGCCCGAAGGGGCGGATTTCCTTCGCGACGTTCGCCAGATCATCACCGACCTCGAAAGTGTTCTCAACCTCGCGGAAAGTGGTCGTCACAAGACGACCGGAAGCCTCTCCGTCGGCTTTTATGTATCCATGCTGGACGGTGAACTTTGCAATAGCGTTCATCACTTTGTCACCGAGTATCCGGATATTTCCCTGCAATATCTGGAGGCGCCCCGTGCTGAATTGAGAACGGCACTGAACAACCGCGCCATTGACGTCAAGGTTTCGGCATTACAGACGAGTGCCGGCAACTCGACCTTGCCTTTATGGTCAGAGCGCATTCTTGTAGCTCTCAGATTTGATCATCCCCTCGCGCTGAAGACAGAAATAAACTGGCGTGATCTGGCAGTGGAGCCGATTATCCTGCGACGCCATGAACCGGGAAATGAATTACGCGATCTGCTCCTTACGAAGATCAACGATCGATCGGCATTGCGAATTGTCCATCAGAATGTCGAACGGGATTCACTGCTCGGGCTCGTTCGCAGAGGAAACGGTTTGGCGCTTGTCTATGAGACCGACGCCGGAATACGCCATAGAGAAATCGTCTATCGAGAAATTGAGGACGGCCACCGGCCAGCACAGGTCCGCTACTACGCCCACTGGCGTTCCGAGAACAAGAACCCGGCACTAGCGAGCTTTCTCTCTGTGCTCCGAAAACGATACGGTTCCATGACATGCAATAAGCATCAATAAAGATCACAGACCATCTTCTTCTAATCGCCTAGCTTTTCTGAATCCTTATCGGTGGCCATAAACCTAGCGACCATCGGCGCGATTAATTTGGCCGGATCAGGCTGCTTGACGCTGTGGCCAGCCATTTGAGCGAGGATTGCGGCATTATCCGGACTCTATGAAATGTCTCACGACCGTGATGCCGGTTGCCTGCGATGAACAGGACGCCGGCACTTACCCACGACGATTGCTCGGAACAGGCGGTCCACCCTGTTCCTCCAAGGCACTCGCGGGTAACATGACGCCATGTCAAAGCAGAGCGACAGATTTCAGACGGCAAGCGACCGTTATGCGCAATTCCGCCCGCGATACCCGGATAGCATTGTCCGTAGGGTCGCCGGACGGATCGTGGCGGTTCCCGTGGAATCTGCATTGCCTGTGCTCGATGTCGGCAGCGGCACAGGCATCTTCACACGGCAACTCGCGGCCGCCTTGCCCCAAGGCATGCCGATAATCGGGATAGAACCATCGTTCCGGATGCGCGAGCAGGCGATGGTGCAGCCAGCGTCTCTTTCCGTCTTCTATCGCGACGGCAACGCCGAGCACCTGCCTGTTGAGGATGGCGGCGCGCGAGGCGTGGTGGCGGCGACGGCCGCGCATTGGTTCGACCGGCCCGCCTTCTATCGCGAAGCCGCCCGAGCCCTGCCTTCAGGTGGTATCCTCGCCATCGTCGAGTATGTCCGTGACGAACAGTCTCCGGCCGCGTGCGCTGTGGTCGACTTCCTTGCGCGGCATGGGGAAGCGCGCGCCTACTCCCGTCCCGATTACACCGCCGAGCTTGGTGCTCTTGCCGGCTTCGGACAATTGGAGGAGGTGAGAGAGCCGGTGACTTTTCACCTCACCCTTCCGGAGTTTGCGGGACTGGCTCTCTCGTCCTCCCACGCGCGCAAGATCGTCGAGGATATGGGAGAGGCCGAAGCGACTGCACGGCTCCAGGCGATCGGCAGCGGACTGAGCGACAACGACGGCAAAGTGCCCTACGGCTATGTCTTTCAGATTTTCATGACGCAACGTGCCTGAACCGTCAGGCGTTGGTATCACCATCGGGATTTCTGGATGTCGCAGCGTTTCCCGGAAGTGTTGGGCGTCGAGGTGCACCACCGCCCTTGGCCTTCCTGCTCCGCCAGCCACGATCCGAGCGGATGAACGCTTCCAGCATATGCGGGATCAGCGCCGCCGTTTCCACCGGCTCGTAGAGGCGGCCGTGCTCGGCCGCGTACTGGTCGAGTTCTTCCTTGAGCGGCTCCGGCAGCGTGATCGTCAGCCGGACGAGGCCGACTTTCGGCAGCGGGCCGAGTCTTAATTGAGGCATGTATTTTCTCCTGCGCGTGAGACAAAGACATGCCGCCTGTTCAGATAATCGGCATAGACCTGCAAATCCCGAAACATCTCTGCCGGAAGCTCGACGGTGATCTTCACCGGCCGGTCGTCGGGAATGGCGGAGAGCTTCAGCTTGGTCATGTCGGTTCCTTTCCTTCGCCATACGGCTGCTGCATTAGTAAATCTCTCTGGACGATCACGCGAACCGGGAAACCGGGCCGGATAGTGAGCGTCGGCTGGATGTTGAGCTGGCGATGAACGATCTGCTGGCCGACGTCGGCCGCGGTATCCTGCGCACTTTCGCGGATCGCCTCGGCGATTTCGTTCTCGTCATTGCTGGAGCCGATCTCGGTTCCGATGCCAAGCAGCGTGGACAGGGCGGCGGCCTTGAAGAGTCGGCCCCAATGATAATCAACGCCATCCTCAAGGCCGGAATAGCCTTGGGGATCGGCTCCCTGAAGGCGTTCAAGCACGATGGAAGTTCCATCCGGCATGATGAGCCTGTTCCACACCAGAAGCACCCGGCTCTGTCCGAACGCGACCTGGCTGTCATACTGGCCGATTAGACGTGAGCCTTGCGGGATCAGCAGATGCGATCCGGTCGGGCTGTCATAGACGTGCTCCGTGACCTGTGCGGTGATCTGGCCGGGAAGATCGGACTTGATGCCGGTAATCAGCGCGGCGGCGATCACGGTTCCGGCCTGCACGATATAGGGGGATGCCTTTTCCTGCACCCGGTCGGCGCTGACAGTGCGGCGGTCGGCTTCGGCGTTGACGAAGGCCAGTTTACGGTCCTGCATGTTCTGCGCCGAACCGGAATCGAGCGGCGGGGTCTCGGCCGGGAGATTGAGGCCGGTCGTCGAATCGACGCCGAAGCCTGTCGGCGACGTGACGGATGCGACCTGCTGACTACCCGTTGCCCTCTCGCCCCGGCTGTCGGTGAACAGTTTCGCCAGCCGTGCCGCCTCGATCTCGGCAAGACGGCGCTGTTCTTCGGGATCGACGCGCGGCGTCTGGATATTTGGTGCTGCAACCGGCTTGCCCTGTTCCTGCGCCCGCAGGATCGCGCGGCCAAGATCGCCAGGAAGCGCCGGACCAAGTTTCGGGATGTTGGTGTAGTCGTTGGGCAGGCCGGCCAGCCCATCGGCCGGGGTCTTATTGTCGACATTGTAGAGTTCCGTCGCGGACTGGTTGCCGCGACGGCTGGTGTCGAGCGCCCAGAACAGGGCAGCGGCAATGGCGATGCCCGCCACGCCGCCGGCTCCGATCAGGACTTTTCTGGAAAGCCTCGTGACGCGCGGCGGTTCTGGTCGCAGGCGCAATTGCGCCGTGAGATCGGGACTACCCGTCATCGGTCGCCCCCAGAGGAAAACAGCGCCGTGCGCTTCGCCGTTGCCGGCCGGCCATCGGTGCGGACGATGCGGACGCGCTTCTGCGTATCCTTGTCGCCAAGCCGCAGTTCCGCGGCCGCGAACAGACGGTCCACGACATAATAGTTCTGGCGGGCGCGGTAGTTGACCAGTTCGGAGTTGCCCGATCCGCCGATGACGAAGAGCGGCGGCATTTCTCCCTGTCCGATGCCGGACGGAAACTCGATATAAACCGTGCTTCCATCGTCGAAGGCACGCAGCGGTCGCCACGGCGCTGCGTCGCCCTCGATGCGGTAGCGGAAGTTGATCTTGGATATGTCCACGCCGGAGGCGACGGCCTGCGTTTCCGCTGCCTTCGCATTCTGGCGGCGAAGGGCAATGAGCTGGTCGGCGGGATATTGCCACGAGACGGATGCCATGTAGGTCTTTTCCGTCGAGCGCAGTTCCAGGTGATAGGTGCGCAGGTTGGTATTGATGACAAGGTTGGTCTGAAGATCCGGCCGCGTCGGCTTCACGAGGATATGGACCTGCTTTGTCGCGCCAGAACCGCTCTCAGTGTCGCCGATGATCCAGCGCACCGTGTCACCGGCGGCGACCGGCCCGGAGCCAACAAGGGTTTCTCCGGTCTGAAGGGCAATATCCGTCACCTGTCCCGGCGCAGCATAGACCTGATAGAGCGCGCCGAGCGCGAAGGGATAGACCTGCACGGCGTTGATGAATCCGTCGCGGACCGGCTGCATTCTGGCAGCCTCGTTGGCCGCGCTGATACGCTGCTTCGGATCAGTTGATCCCGCTTGGGCTTTCGATCCGTCAACCGGCTTCAACTGTCCGGGCAACGGCAAGGTCTTCGGCACTTCGACCACCTTGACTGGCGGGATGGGATCAGTTGTCCGTATAGCCGGGGCCGCATCGTCATAATCGATTTCCGGCGGAATATACTTCTTGGCGCACCCGGCCAGCGCCGTGACCGATGCCAGCGTTGCCGCCAGCATGAATGCTCTTTTCCTGTCTGCCCCTCTCACTGTCCCATCTCCTTTGACCAGTTGATTGCATTGACGAACACGCCAAGCGGATTGGCGCGGAGTTTTTCGGCGGTCGTGGGCTGCTGGATCACGACGGTCATGATGGCCGTCCAGCGCTCGGTTGCGGAAAGCTGGCCGTTTTCGAAATGCCGTTCCGTCCACGCAATACGGAAGCTGTCGGGGGACGCCCGGATGACGCTGGAAATCTCCACCGCGATCTGCGTCTTGCCGACCTTGGTGAATGGGTCATTCGCCCGCGCGTAATCGTTGAGCGCCACCGCGCCGCGATCCGTGGTGAACTCATAAGCGCGAAGCCAGTTCTGCCGGACAATCACTGCATCGGCGGGAATGCTGCGCACCTGTTCGATGAACCGCGCGAGATGCCATGCAATCTGCGGATCGGTCGGGCGATAATCGGCTACGGCAGGAGCGACAGCCTGCGCCTCTCCAAAACGGTCGACCTGCACCACCCACGGAACCAACGTGCCCCGCGTGGATTGCCAGACAAGGGCAGATGCGAATCCGGCCGACAGGATCAGGGAGCCCAAGGCCATCAGCCGCCAGTTGCGCGCCTGCACGCGGGCCGAGCCAATCCGTTCATCCCATGCCTGTCCGGCGCGTTGGTATGGGGTTTCGGGTTCGGGCGTGCGGGCATAGCGCACCGAAGGACGCTTGAAGAGTGTCATCATTTGTCATCCTGATTGAGGGAAACGGACATGGAACCGCCACCATGATCGCCGGAGCGAACCGTGTGAGCGGCGGTGCTCACACCGTGGTGAATGGTGCTATTGCGCTTCATCCGCTGCGCCCAGTCGGGCGCGGACGTAGATTGCGGGGAAATGTCGGAGCCGGAAACCGCGGCGGCTTTCGCCGGATCCGAACCGGCATAGGTCGGATCGTTGGCGGCAGCCTTGCCACCACCGGGATTGACCTCGTTCCTGCCGCCCGTCGCCTTCCATGCGGTGACCTGTCCGGAACGGTAGCTGGAGCGCAGGAAGTCGCCGGCGCGGGACGCCATGTCCTTGCCGCGATTGGCGATGACGCCGGCTCCCGCCTTGGCGATACCGGCAAAACCGGCCGCACCTCCGCCTTCGCCAGTCGTTCCAACCGAGGCATCGCCAAGACCGTAGGCTGTCCTCACGCCGCCCGCGAGCGCCGCTCCGCCGCGCGCTGCCCCACTCACCCCGCTCGCAGCGACGCCAAGGCCGGTCTTTGCAGCCATGAACCCGGCCGCACCGATACCGGCTGCAGCAAGGCCGGTTCCGACGGCCGCGCCGGCACCGAGTTGCGGCGCACCCGAGACAAGGCCGGTGGCAATACCTGTGCCGAAGATCGACAGGCCCATCAGCGCCAGCGCGCCGAGCACCAGGGACAGGGCTTCGCTGATCGTCGGTTGTTCGGAAAAGCCGGCGGTGAATTCGCTGAACAAGCCGGAGCCGATGCCGACGATGACGGCGAGAACCAATATCTTCACGCCGGAGGCGACGATATTGCCGAGCACCTTTTCGGCGAGGAAGGACGTCTTGTTGAACAGCGCGAACGGGATCAGCACGAAACCGGCGAGTGTCGTCAGCTTGAATTCGATCAGCGTGACGAAAATCTGGATCGCCAGGATGAAAAAGGCGATCAGCACGATCACCCATGCCACCAGCAGCACGAAGATCTGGATGAAGTTCTCGAAAAAAGAAATATAGCCGGTCAATTCGCCCACGGCAGTCAGGATCGGTTCGCCGGCGTCCAGCCCGACCTGCGCCACCCGGCCGGGCTGGAGAAGCTCCGATCCCGACAGGCTGGAGCCGCCAGCCTTCAAGCCAAGCCCGGAAAAGCTTTCGAAGACAATCTTCGCCAGATTGTTGAAATTGCCGATGATGAAGGAGAAGAAGCCGACATAGAGGGTCTTCTTCACCAGCCGCTGGATAATGTCCTCGTCGGCGCCCCATGCCCAGAACAGGCCGGCCAGAACAATGTCGATGACGATCAGCGTGGATGTGAGGAACGCGATTTCACCACTGAGAAGGCCAAAGCCGGAATCGATATAGCTGGTGAACGTCTCAAGGAAACGGTCGATAACGCCAACATTATTCATGCGTGGTCTCCCCCATTCGCCTTGGGCGACGTCGGCCGGTCCGGACTGTCCATCCGGAAGAAACGGCGGCGGTTCTCCGCCCACGCCTTGCGACAGGCGGCGTCTTCGAGTGCTGCCGTGCCAAGATCACGGCAACGGGAAAGCTCACGGTCACGGGCGCGGTCGCCGCCCGGATGTTCGATGCGAGGGGCGGCAACATCGCGCCTGTCTTCGTCATTCTGCAGGGCCGTGATTGCGGCGGTCAGCCCTGCGCCGATTGCGAAGACGGCGATCATCCGGGCGGCGATCTTCAGGTCCATCGTCGCAAACTCCTCAATCGTGGAACATGCGGACGCTGGACGACGAATAGGCCGTGCCGCTCATGAAGCGGGTAAACTGCTCGTGGGCCTGTTCCTGCGCGGCGGCCTGCCTTGCCTGTTCGAGCGCGTTGGCGCGGCCCTGCGCGGCCAGCATGGCGGTCAGATCGGAAATCTGCTTGGCCTGCACCGCGAGAAGCTGGTTGCCGGCTTGCGTCGCCTGAAGCACGCCGACAGCCGACTGGCTGGCGTTGACAAGCTCGCTCGTCTGTTCCTGTGTTCCTTCGATATTGTTGACCGCGACGGCTCCCGCCTTCAGCGAATGCTCGAAGGCGGAAACGGACTGTTGCCAGCGCTGTTGGGCCGAAGAAACCAATTGAGATGCGGTACGGTCGCCGGAGGCAAAATCCCGATAGGTCGCGTTGAACTGCGTCTCGATATTCTGGACACTATAGGCGAGCTGGTCCGCCTCATTGAGAAGCGACTTCATCTCGGAGAAATTGCCCTCGATCTTGGAGAGCAGGGAGGTCGGCAAAGACGTGAGGTTCTTCGCCTGGTTGATGAGCATCTGCGCCTCGTTGGCGAGGGATGTCACCTGATTGTTGATCTGCTCCAGCGCGCGGGCGGCCGACAACAAGTTTTCGCTGTAGTTCTTCGGATCGAAGACGATCAGCGCAAAGGCGGGCCGGGGAACGAATGGAATCGCCACGACCGGCAAGGTTACGGGAAGCAGGATGGCCGAAGCACTGACGGCGCAGGCCAGAACGCGGCTACGCGCGGAACGGGCGATATTCCTCATGACGCAATCTCCTCTTCGGACGACGGGAAAAGGGAAACCGGCCCGCCGTTCTTTGCGGCCGACTGGTCGATGACATTGGTGAGGTCGGGAATGAGATCGGTAGCCCAGCGCAGGCCGTTGGCCTCCAGCCACGCTTCGAGGAAGTACGGCTTCGCGCCGTCCTTCATGAGTTCGTCGATCAGCGCGTGGGCAGCCTTGTCGGAGGCGGTGCAGAGGGTGAGCGCGATGTGGCCAAGGCCAAGCTCGAACAGGCGGTTGCCGCGCCGGGACTGGCAGTAATAGTCGCGCTTCGGCGTGGCGCGGGCGACGATCTCGATCTGCCGGTCATTGAGACCGAACTGGCGGTAGATGGATGCGATCTGCGGTTCGATGGCCCGCTCGTTGGCAAGGAAGATGCGCGTCGGGCAGCTTTCGACGATGACCGGCGCGATCGGTGACGCCTCAATGTCGGCCAGCGACTGCGAGGAGAAAACGACGGAAACGTTCTTCTTGCGGAGTGTCTTCAGCCATTCCTTGATTTTTTGGGCGAACCCGCCATCGTCCAGCGCTCGCCACCCTTCATCGATGATGAGGAGCGAGGGGCGACCGTCGAAGCGGGATTCGATGCGATGGAACAGGTAGGACAGTACGGCGGGAGCCGCTCCGGTTCCGATCAGCCCTTCAGTCTCGAAAGCCTGTACGGGCGCCTCGCCAAGCCATTCCATCTCCGCGTCGAGCAACCGTCCATAGGGACCGCCGATGCAGTAAGGGCGAAGCGCCTGCTTCAAGGCGTTGGCTTGCAGCAACGCGGCAAGTCCGGAAATCGTCCGTTCCACGACCGGCGCGGAGGCCAGAGACGTGAGCGCCGTCCAGAGATGTTCCTTGACGTCCGGCGTGATCGCCACGCCTTCGCGAACCAGGATATCCACCAGCCAGTCGGCCGCCCATGCCCGTTCCGGCGTGTCGTGAATGCCGGCAAGCGGCTGGAGCGACACGGTGTTCATCAGCGCTGTGTCGTCGGAGAGCGAGCCGCCCAAATCCTGCCAGTCGCCGCGCATGGCAAACGTGGCGGCCCTTATGCTGCCGCCGAAGTCGAAGGCGAACACCTGACTTCTCTCGTAGCGGCGGAACTGGAGCGCCATGAGGGCGAGCAACACGCTCTTACCCGCGCCAGTCGGGCCGACGATCACCGCATGGCCGACGTCACCGACATGCAGGGAGAAGCGGAATGGCGTCGCGCCCTCCGTCTTGGCATAGAAGAGCGGTGGCGCGTCGAGGTGCTCGTCGCGTTCCGGTCCGGCCCAGACGGCGGACAACGGCATCATGTGCGCCAGGTTGAGCGTGCTGATCGGCGGTTGCCGGACATTGGCGTAGACATGGCCGGGAATGCTGCCCATCCATGCCTCGATCGCATTCACGGTTTCCACGATGGCCGTGAAGTCGCGGGACTGGATGACCTTTTCCGCTAGGCGTAGTTTCTCGTCGGCAATGCGCGGATCGGCATCCCAAACTGTGACGGTCGCCGTCACATAGGCTTCGCCCACCTGATCGGAACCGAGATCCTGCAAGGCCGCATCGGCATCGGCCGCCTTGTTGGCGGCATCCGAATCCAGAAGAACGGATTGCTCGTTGGTCAGCACTTCCTTGAGGATGGCGGCGACGGATTTCCGCTTTGCGAACCATTGCCTCCGGATCTTCGTCACCAGTCGGGTGGCGTCGGTCTTGTCGAGCATGATCGCCCGCGTCGACCAGCGGTACATAAAGGCCAGACGATTGAGATCGTCCAATATCCCCGGAAAGGTGACAGTCGGGAAGCCGATCACGGTCAGCGTGCGAAGATGAAACTCGCCCAGCCTTGGTTCCAGCCCGCCGGCAAGCGGCAGATCGGCCAGAAGCGCGTCGAGGTGCATCGGCGTTTCCGGAACGCGGACGCGGTAACGGTTGGCCGAGATGGTCGAATGCAGGTAGGTCAGCGTATCGGCGTCATCGAGCCATCCTGCTTCCGGCACGAAGCCTTCGACCAGATGCAACACGCGGTCCGTCCTGTCGATGAAGCTTTTAAGCAATTCCCACGGATCGACGCCGGAGCGTTCGCGGCCCTCGTACAGCCAGCCTTCCATGCGCGAGGCTTCTTCGGCAGGTGGTAGCCAGACGAAGGTAAGGAAGTAGCTTGACTCGAACAGGACGCCGCTTTCCTCGAATTGCTCCCGGCGCTCCACGTCCAGCAGGGCCGATGCGGAATCGGCAAACAGGCTTTCCGGATATTCCGTCGCCGGATTGCGCTGCGCCTCGACGAAGATCGCCCATCCGGAACCGAGACGCCGGAGCGCGCCGTTGAGCCGCGCCGTGGTGCCGACCAGTTCGGACGGCGTGGCGCTGTCGAGATCGGGACCGCGGAAACGGGCCGTCCTTTGGAAACTGCCATCCTTGTTCAGCACGATGCCCGGTGCGATCAAAGCCGCCCAAGGTAGGAAGTCGGCAAGCCCGGTATTCTTCTTTCTGTATTCGGAGAGATTGAGCATCGGCCTTCTCTCCTCACACGCCCATATGCGCCGGGTAGCGCAGGTGACGGCGGCCGACGTCCACGAATTGCGCGTCCCGGCGCGCCGCCCATACGGCGGCGAAATGGCCGATGGCCCAGATCACCAGACCGGCGATCCAGAGGCGAAGGCCGAGACCGACTGCCCCGGCGAGCGTGCCGTTGACGATGGCGATGGCGCGAGGGGCGCCGCCAAGCAATATCTGCTCGGTCAGCGCTCGATGGACCGGCGCAAAGAAGCCGCGCACCTCTTCCTGTTCGGAAAGCAGGACTGTCATCCGATCAGCGCTCCACCGCCGAAGGAGAAGAAGGACAGGAAGAAGCTCGACGCGGCGAAAGCGATCGACAGGCCGAAGACAATCTGGATCAGCTTGCGGAAGCCGCCGCCGGTATCGCCGAAGGCCAGAGCAAGACCGGTAGCGATAATGATGATGACGGCGACGATCTTCGCGACCGGACCTTCGATGCTCTCCAGAATCTGTTGCAGCGGTTCTTCCCACGGCATCGAGGAGCCGGACGCGTAGGCGGGTGCCGCCATCAGCAGCGTGACGGATGCAACGGACACAAGCGCCGTCGCATGGGCAAGGCGGCTGCGGAGACGGCGGAGGGTGGAAGGTGCGGACATTGCAAGCATGGTCATTGCTATTCTCCTTTCGGGAGGGGGTGGCGGTCAGAGGAAAGTTGAGCGGACAAGGTGCGATAATCGCCGGTGACGGGATCAATCCCGTCCACGAGAGCGATTTCGGAAAGGCGGCGGGCGGAGCCACGGCCGGAGAGAACGGCAATCACATCGATGGTGTCGGCGATCAGCGCACGCGGGACAGTAATCACTACTTCTTGCACAAGCTGTTCGAGCCGGCGCAGCGCGCCGATGGCGGTGTTGGCATGGATCGTGCCGATCCCGCCGGGATGCCCCGTTCCCCATGCTTTCAGGAGATCGAGCGCTTCCGCGCCCCGCACCTCGCCGACCGGGATGCGGTCAGGACGTAAACGCAGCGACGACTTCACCAGATCGGAGAGCGACGCCACGCCGTCCTTGGTGCGCATGGCGACAAGATTGGGGGCGGCGCATTGCAGTTCGCGGGTATCCTCGATCAGCACAACGCGGTCGGCTGTCCTGGCGACTTGGGCAAGAAGCGCATTGGTCAAGGTGGTCTTGCCGGTAGATGTGCCTCCGGCGACGAGGATGTTTTTTCGTTTCTCGACGGCAATCCGCAAAACATCGGCCTGCTGCTGCGTCATGATCCCGGCCGCGACGTAATCCGACAGGGTGAAGACGGCCACGGCGGGTTTGCGAATGGCGAAGGTCGCGGCCATGACGACGGGCGGCAACAGCCCCTCGAATCGCTCGCCGGTTTCCGGCAGTTCGGCCGAAACGCGGGGGGTGCCCGCATGGACTTCCGCACCGACATGGTGGGCGACCAGCCGGACGATGCGCTCGCCGTCTTCCGGCGACAGAACCTCCCCGGTATCGGCAAGACCTTCCTTCAGCCGGTCCACCCACAGGCGACCATCCGGGTTCAGCATCACCTCGACAACGGCAGGGTCTTCGAGATAGAGGACAATCGAAGGCCCAAGCGCCGTGCGCAGCATACGCACGCTGCGAGAGATCACGTCCCGGTCATGATGGTGATGATGTGCCACGATGGTCCCCGTTTCTCGCGGCAAGGTTTCTGGTGCCGCTAACGGGGATGATTAGAAGAGACAGGAAACCGCCTTTTGCAACAAGGGAAAGGTGCTAGTCGCGCTCCGACCTACAAAGACAGGCGATTTTCGCTAATGCCTCACATGATATAGCTCATAGAAACCTATGAGAGAGAGGTGGCTGTCACGTTACCATGTAAGCCCCAAAAATTTCGAACTAATGACTCGAAAGCCTCGCGCGACATATGATCGTTGTCCCATAAGGTCCCCAGCTTGTAACCAATATATCGGCGGATAATCTCCGCTTCACCCTGACGAGCGGCCAACCAATCTTCAACCTGGCGAGCGGTCCGTTCCTGGCTCTCCGTTATCTCTTCGGGACCAATGTAAGTTTTAACGACGAATTCCAATGACGCTCCAAGATTGACAGATCGGCTACGCCACCCACCTTTCCAGATCGTCCGGCTTTCGCCATCGGCTTTTTCGGTTGAACGCCTGATAAAACGCCCGATCAGAAGTCCGTTCATGAAGGGTATAGGAAATTCGGTGTCCGCGAGGGATTCCGGCGCGTCATGGAGCGCAAGTGTAGGGATGATGATGGTTTCGACCAATCGCTGGCCTATAGCGCGAACGGCCGCTTCCCGACTGCCGCAACGCTGCAGCAGGCGCTGCGCCGCGTGTTCATAGAAGCTCGTGAGGGTATCATGTGCCCGCATCGAGATTTGCTTGCGCGTTCCCCAGGCTGAAAACATCGCGATCATCATCAGCCGGTTTGAGGTGCCTTCAACCTGCTTCGGATTGATCCAGTAATGCAGCATCTCATAGGAGCCCGATTGCGGCCGCCCTCGCGTCGGCGGCAGGCGCTCCATATCGCACCAGAGCGGGCTGAAAGCGGCCTTTGCCTTCTTATCGAGGTCATCAGCAATAGCGTGCATTTCGAAAAGCGTAAGGCGGTTTCGCTTCTCAAAATGAGGAATGACACCATCATAGAAAGCTTTGAGCACGTCGCCGGTATGTTGTCTGAGCGCGTCAGTCAGCCCGCGCGTTTCCGCACGGACAAGTCCTCTGGACAGGCGTTCGTCAACTACGACCAAAATTCGTTCTCTCTACCACATGCTGCAAGCAGCAAAGATTACCTCTCTGTCGCTGGAAATGACACTCGGAAGATTGTTCTTGTCAACTACTGCTGCTCCAGTTGCATGCTTCTGGTGACAGCATCGGAAAAACCGTCCAGGTCGATGGCAAACATCCGAAGTCTTCCATCCTGCCCGCTTGCCGCCACCTGAAGTCGCTTGCCGCTGCGAAGCTTCTGAAACGCTGCCCCTGCAAACGACACGGTAACGGCGCATCCTTTTTCCGAGCAGTCCCTGATTGGCAGGGTGATCTTGGCGGCGTCTCCGTCCAGAGCGAGATGGACACCTGCGTCACGACGAAGAGTATTCGGCAGCATTATGCCGCCCTTGGCAGTTCCTTGCACCGAAGGGCGAAGCTCGACGATAAGGACGGGCTTTCCATTCTCTTTGCTGTTCTGGATTTGCCTTACCGCGCAGACCCTTTCTCCGTTGCGCGGCAGGCAGGTTACAATCCATTTCCCACGCACTTCATCAATTCGACCCGTGACATTCGCAGCCGAGCCGTCTGCCGGCGCTTGAGATAAGGCCAGGCCGGGAACAGATAAAACGAAGAACAACAGGACCGGCGGTAGTTTCATGCATGCTTTAAGCGTCATGATGGCGGCATCCTTCGATGCTTTGAGAGTCGCAGGCTCGGTGATACCCCTGTTACGTCGGGTGGTGATGCGGAAATCTGCTGTCAGCGAGGTCACGAAGAGTATAGCGATCCAGACAGGCGAGACGTGATTGTTCAGCCTGATTGAGAAGAACATCGATGGCTCGTGAGGGCGGGGCTCTGTCCCTGCGTGCCGGTTGAAGCGTATCGACGATCTGGGCGAGCGAGAGCCTTTCTGCGTTGCTGGCGAGCGTCAGCCCGCCGCCTCGGCCGCGATGGCTGTCGAGCCAGCCGAGTTGCGTCAGGCGCCGCGTCGCCTGAGCAGCCTGGGCAACGCTCGTCCCATAGGAATTTGCAATTGTGCTGATGCGAACAAGGCACCCTTTCGCTTGAGTGGCATGTATGAGCGCTGCAATGGCGATGTCGGTCTGGCGCGTCAGGTGCATTTCGTTGCTCCGATATCTGATCCGGACATGCTCTCCCCGTTCTGAAGGGAGGTGGCACGCGGCTCAGGCCGCGTCAGAATGAACGCAGCACATCCGAGGATGAAAATACCCACCGGAATGGCAAGCCGGGGGCCGGGAAAGGCGGTCACGAAAAAGATGAGATATCCGCAAAGCATGCCTGCGATTGCGACCATTTTGATCCTTGCAGGTATCGCGCCTTCATCACGCCAGCTTCGAAGTGTCTTGCCAAAACGGGGATGTTGGAGAAGCCAGGCTTCAAGTCGCGGAGACGAGCGACCGAAAAACCATGCTGCAAGGATCAGAAAAATCGTCGTCGGCATGATCGGGAGGAGCATGCCGATGAAAGCCAGAAGAAGCATCACAGATCCGAGCGCGAGATAAATGGCGCGGACAGGAAAACGGCGAGGCATCTTCAGATCGGTCTCCATGGGGGCGCGAAATTCAACCATGTAATAATCTTTCGTTTCCGTTGAAACTGCTTCCAAACTCGCCATCGATGACGGTCCGGATTTGCTTTATCGTCCGATCCGCGGCGGCGGCCATGACAACCATGTCCTGGGCGGAAAAGCACATACTGTTGACAGTCGTGACAAATGCCGTCCAGCGCTGCCGGATGCCAGAGGCGTCACAAGCGAGATGCCGTGCTCCAAAACAGCTGTCGAAACCAAGATGTTCGGCTTGCTTACGGAAGTAGGGAAACATCAATCTCAGCCCTTCGGCGATGAACAGAGTGCCGCACAGATGAGCCGGATTTAAGGAAGCATCATGGGCCGGGTAGACAGGCCGGATATACGAATATGCGGAGCCAAGATCTCGCATATCGCCTTCGATTTTCACGATATGGTCGGTCGGCTTCAAAAAAGGGAAGATTTTTGATCGCAATGGATGTGAGTAAACGGGCTTCAGCTCGCTGGCGATCAGGTATTGGACGCTCAAAAAGCATCCATAGTGACAATGGTTCGCAAAAGGTCTGGCTGCCAGGAAGCGGCCTCTCAAGTCATTGAGCGCTTTGTCGCCGAGCATGGAAAGCTGGCGAAGGTGGCTAACTGGTACGCCGACGGCGATATCTGACGCAGGTAAGGTAGTCATAAGAGTTCTCAGGTTTCGCAGCGGGTTTCAGCTTCCTGCGCGTTGGTTTTGGACGTGGCTCGCCGCAAACCTATGCGTCATCACAACCAACAAGCCGAATCACGCTAAAGATTTATGTCCTCAAGGTTGATCCGGTAAGCCGGAGACCCGGACATCGGTGAAACTGGAGTGATGATCGATGCTTCACCGTGCTTTCCTGTCTGTTTGCTGTCGTGAGCAGGCGCAATCGCGGCCGGTAAATGCTTACAGACCGCGATGTGACGCCCCTTCAATTCTGCTGATTGATTTCCTTCAGCCGGTCACTCGCTGCAACGAAGCCGTCGAGCGGAACGGAGAACAGAAGCTGCCGCTTGCCAGCCGCCGGATGGGCGAGAATTTTGAGACGGTGGGCCTCGCGCAATTGCTTGAGCGCCTCGGGCTGGAGGTCAAGCTTCACGATGCCGCCGGCGGGACCATTTGTCGTAAAGGGAATCCTCATGGTCAAGGGGCCGTCATCCAACTGGAGGCGGACGCCTTCAGATTGCTTGAGGCCAAAGGGCATGATCAGAACGCCGAACATCTGGTCGTCAGCAGTCCAATTCAGTTCGATCACCAGTTTTGCATAACGAAGTTGTTTCTGGCTGCGCTCGAACCGCACCATCCATAATTTCCGGCCGTTGCGTCCGTCTACGCTTCGCAGTTCCCATTCCTGAAACTGCTGGCGGTCATCTTTCATGGAAGACGGAGCAGGAAGGACGTCATTGTGCGGCAAGGCCGTGGTTGTGGCCAGTAGAGAAGACGATGCGGGAAAATGTTCTGTCATCGGGATTTCCTCCTTTTACGCTGCACACGATTCACGCTTCGCCGACAGGCCGGCAGCAAGGTTGCTTATTCGGCGAGCGGTTATTTTCCGGTCGGTGAGCGATGTTCGTCCAGACAGTCACCGTTCGAAGCTGCGAAATATGCGCTCATGCGAAAACCTCTTTTGCAATCTGGTGAACACGGCGGAACGCTGCTTCGGCACCGCCGACTGCATTTTGCTCCTGCTCCCCGGTCAGATCGATGCTGTCGAGAGCGGCGGTGAATGTTCGCCAATGCAGACCACGGCCTTCCCGAGCGCCGGCGAGGTGCCGTGCTCCGAAATCCTCATGTAGCCCAAGCTTGGCAGCATCTTTGAGAAGAAAGGCCGCGCCAAGATTCGATCCCTCGATCACATAGAGCCAGCCCAGAGCTTCGGCGATATCGATGGTCCGCTCCTTGCTGAAATGCGGCGTTGCACTGATCTGCGGAACGGAAAGGCCAAGATCGGCGAAGTCCCGTTCGATCAGTTCCAGCCTACGTCGGCCGGCGAGATCGGGCAGGAGGGCATCCAGCCGTATGTCGAAGAACAGAGCGTCGAGATCCCGATGAAAGGCATATTGCATCGTGAGGAAACGGCTATACCGCTGTTTGTCTGCGAAGGGCGCAGCGGCCATAATGCGGTTGTCGATCCGCTCATGGGCTGTCCGTGTCGCGGCCTTCAGGCGCTTCGTGCGGCTTGCCTCATTTTCCTGAAGCCTTTCGAGTTCAGCAATCGTCATTTCATTCCTTTTCGTATGCATATGGTCATTCTTCCCGGAACGCCCGGTTGATCTGGTCGGAGAGCGGTTTCACGAGGTAGGAAAGCGCGGTGCGCTCGCCGGTCTGGATCATCGCTTCGGCCGGCATGCCGGGCACCAGCGTCAGCCCGCCGAGCTTCGGCAATTCCTCTGCGGGGGTTGCGATGCGGGCAAGGTAATAATCCATCCCTGTTCGCTCGTCGGTGGTGAGATCGGCAGCGATTCTGCTGACATAACCGTTCAGCTCCGGCGTGACGCGTGTATTGAAGGCCGACATCCGCAGCACGGCTTTCTGGCCAAGGTGGATCTGGTCGATATCTTTCGGCGCGATCTGCACTTCCAGCGCCAGGTCGTCTCCTTCCGGCACGATCAGCATGATCGGATCGGCGGGCGAGACGACGCCGCCAACCGTGTGCACGGTGAGCTGATGCACGACGCCCGACTGCGGCGCGATAATATCGATGCGCTTCAGTTCGTCCTCAGCCGCCACCTTGCGCTCGACATATTCACCGATCTGCGCCTGGATTTCACGCAGTTCCTTGCCAACCTCGGTTTTCAGATCCTGGTCAACCTGAAGGATCTGCAGCTTCGTCTCGGTGATGCGGCCGGCCGCCTGCGCCTGATAGGCGATTTTCTCGCCTCGCTCGCCGCCATAGGTCGCAAGCTGCGTTTTCAGGCTGTTCAGCCTCTGATCCGATACGATCCCCTGCGCACGCAATCCGCTAAGGGCAGCGATTTCCTTCTCAAAGACCTCTATCCCACTCTGATAGGCATCCTCCTGGGCCTTGAGCCCTTCAATCTCGTGTTCATATTGGCTGATACGTTCGGCAAGCTGCGCCTTCTTGCCTTCCCGTGATTGCTTGCGGAATTCGAACAGACGCGTTTCGCTGTGGATCGCGGAGGCCACATCTGGAATGTCACGGCGCGCCAGCAGCCAGTCGGGAAAGCTGATCGCGTCGTGATCGTCGCGCTCGGCTTCCAGCCGCGCCAGCCGGGCGCCCAGTTCATCAAGCCGCTTGGTGACGATCGCGAGGTTGCTTCGCGTTTGGGTGGCGTCGAGCCGCATGACGATATCGCCGGCATTTACCGTGTCGCCTTCGCGGACAAGGATTTGTCCAACAACGCCGCCGCTCGGATGCTGGACCTTCTTGACGTAAGTATCGACGACAAAGGTGCCACTGGCGACGACAGCGCCGGCCAGATTGGTCGCTGCGGCCCAGCCACCGACGCTTGCCACGAGTACGACACTCGTCAGAAGACCAGCGATCATATGCCGGCGGATCGAACGGGAAACATCGTGAACGTTGTCAATGTCTGACATCGGGTTCCTCCGTTGTTTCATCATCTCCGGAATCGGTCTCCTGTTGTGCCGGATTGGCGACGACCCGCAACGGCGTCAGACCGAAGCCGGTGACTGGATAGCCTCTGGCCGCGGCAGGTTGCCCGGCGGGTTTGAGCACCTTGGAGAGAATTTCGCCCTTCGGTCCGAATGCTTTCTGGCGACCGCTTTCCATCATCAGCACATGGTCGACGGCGCCGATGGCGCTGGGACGATGCGCAACGACGATCACGATGCCGCCGCGTTCGCGCACCGAGGCGATGGCGCGAACGACGGCCGCCTCGCCCTCTGCGTCGAGATTAGCGTTCGGCTCATCGAGGACGACGATGAAGGGATTGCCGTAAAGTGCGCGGGCGAGACCGATGCGCTGGCGTTGCCCGGCCGAAAGCGCGGAGCCGGCCTCGCCAATCAGCGTTTCGTAGCCTTTCTCGAAACGCAGGATCAGTTCATGCGCTCCGGCAGCCTGAGCCGCTGCGACGATCTTCTCGGGATCGGGATCGTCTTCGAAGCGCGCGATGTTTTGGCTGATCGTGCCGTCGAACAGCTCGACGCCCTGCGGCAGATAGCCGACATGGCGGCCGAGCGCTTCCCTATCCCATTGGTCGAAGCTGGCACCGTCGAGTCGCACCTTGCCGGCGACCGGCGACCAGGCGCCGACAAGGACACGCGAAAGGGTCGATTTACCGGAACCGGAGGGGCCGATAACACCAAGTGCGCTACCGGCCTGCACGGCGAAACTGACGCCCAGTACAGTCGGCTTGCTTTCTCCAGGCGGAATGATGGTCAGACCTTCGGCGCGCAAGTCCCGTTTCGGTTCCGGCAGAGCCATGACCGGCATGACTTCGGGAATCTTCTCAAGAAGCGCCTTCAGGCGGCTCCAGCTCTGCCGCGCCATAAGGAAAGGCTTCCAGCTTCCGATAGCGAGATCCACAGGGGCGAGCGCGCGGCCCATCATGATCGAGCTGGCGATCATCACGCCGGCGGTCACTTCCTGTTCGATGACGAGATACGCACCGACGCCGAGGATGACCGATTGAAGCATCATGCGCAGCGCCTTGGAAACCGAGCCGAGACCGCCCACGACGTCTCCCGCCTTACGGTTGGCGGCGAGATAGTCGGCATTGGCCTTCTGCCAGTGGGTGGCGATCCGCCTTTCGATGCCCATGGCCGCGACAACTTCCGCATTGCGCCGCCCGGCTTCCATCAGCCCGTTGCGCGTCATGTTACTGGTAATGGTGTCGCGGATCGGCTTTTGTGACAAGGCATTGGTCAGGATCGTCAATGAAACGAGGGCGATCGCACCGACCAGTGCAGTCATGCCGATCCAGAAATGGAAAAGAAAGCAGATGGCCAGATAGAGCGGCATCCACGGCAGATCGAAAAATGCGGTCGGGCCGCTGCTGCCGAGGAAGCTGCGCACATTGTCGAGGTCGCGCAACGGTTGGAGACCGTCACCCTGCATGCGCGTGAGGAGAGGAATGCGCATCACGGCTTCATAGACGCGGCTGGAAAACCGGCCGTCGAAACGCTCACCTATGCGCAGCAATATGCGGGCGCGAATAATGTCCAGAATCGCTTGAAAGGTATAAAGCCCGGCTGCCAGCATCGCCAGCCCGACGAGCGTCGGAATGCTGCCGCTGGACAATACGCGATCATAGACCTGCAGCATGAACAGAGGAGAAGTCAGCGCGAGAACGTTGACCACGCCGCTGATCATGGCGATACCCGCCACGCTTTTCTGGAGAGGGAAGACGACCGCCGCAGCTTGGCGCTGCGACGGTGCCCGAACCTTGGAAGGGTTCATCATGGCGAGATTACGCGAAGATGAAATCGCTGGAGTCGAGCGTACCAGCGAAGCCAGTGAGGGTAATCGTGTTCGTCGTCGAGGTCGAGCTATCGACGTAAGTGATCACGTTGCCCGACACGGTGACGCTGGTATCGCTGGAGAAGTCGGAATAATCCAACCACAGGTCCACGAACTTGATTTGGTCGACCCCATCCGTGAAATCGGTGATCGTGTCGGTGCCCCAATCGCCTGTCACGCCGACGTAGTCTGCGTCGAAGACGAAGGTGTCGGCCCCCGTTCCGCCGGTCAGCGTATCGTTTCCGGAGAAACTGTAGAGCGTATCGGCTGCACCGTTGTTGCCCTCCTGCGTGGTGCCCTGCTCGCTGAGGTAGGTCCACAGATAGGAAAGGTTGGCCTGAGTTGACAGGTAATAGATCGCATAGGTGAATGCGGTCGTTGCGGTCGCGCCGCTCAGGTCAAGTGTCAGGACCTCACTGAGGTCGTAACCAGCACTGGCGCTGCCGGAAAGGTTTGATCCAAATTCCAGGCTGCTGAGCGTGCCTGAGAAGCCGCCCGGAGGAGCATAGGTGAAACTTCCGTTCAGGATCACACCGCTTTCGGCGGAGTTGGTCAGGTCGCCTGCTGCCCACTGCGTATAGGGGCTCGACGAGTTGAAGAAGCCGTTTCCACGATACTCGTAGGCGCTGAGCCACGTCGTCGTCAGGTAGCTGACCCAATCGGTGACGCCGGCCGGTACGTCGATTCCTACTGCCATTTTCGTTTCCTTCCTTGCTTCATATGTCCGCACCATTGCGGACCTCGGATCCGCAGCCTCAACGGCCACGGAAAACTGTCAGAATTTGAAATTCAGAGATGCCGTCACAGTCCGACCAGGCCCCGGATAACTGGTGGTCCCGAGTGCCGGTACGTAGGCGACATCCGTCAAATTGGTGACGGCAACACGCAACTTGGTGTTTTCGTTGAAGGCGTATGATCCGTAGAGATCGTAGAGCGTGTAATCCTCAGACACATAGCTAGCCGTGAGCAGCCCTATGTTTGGCGAGGTTCCACCGACATGGCTGATGCGCCCGCCAAGAACCAACTTCTCCTCGAACAGCCGCACGCCTGCATCAACGGTGATCTTGTTGCGAGGCGGTACAAAAATGACTGAGGGCGATACCTCATAGGCCGTCCCGTCATAGGTGTATGAGTCCCCGAAGTCGGTCTTGAGATGGGTATAGGAAATGCCAGCATACCAAGGCCCGGCATCATAATTAGCTTCCAGCTCGATACCCTTCATTCGGGTCGTGCCGTCGACGTTAACGTATGCGGTGTGCTCGCGGCCCGTTTCCGGACGGACAACAGTCCCCATCGAAATATAATTGTCGATCTGGCGATAGAAACCGACCGCCTTAAAGCGAAAACTGTCGCGCGCTGTGAAGAGACCGTTCTGGGTAATGTTGGCACCAATCTCGAAGGTGTCCCCGACCTCGGCCACAAGATCGGGGTTGGGCGCGTATTGGATAATAGTGGCGCCCGGATGCCCGCCGGTGAAGAAGGTTTCCATAATGCTTGGCGGTCGCATGCTGCGGGAATATTTTACGAAAGGCTGAAGCCAATCATACGGCTTGAAGGCAACCATCGCCGTTGGCAGGAATTCGCCTTGCGAATTGTCGACGTCGAGAACCGTTTCGGGATAGGTAGTGACCAGTTGATCTATCCAGCCTTCGCTGACGCAACGCCCGAAACGGTATCTTATGCATCCCCAGACTGGCTGATTGACGTTCTCCAGGCCAAAGACTGACGTATTGCCGTGTAGCTTGTAGTAGTCGTAACGAAGACCGCCTGAAACGACGAGCCAGTCCTCATGTTCCAGCGTTGCATTCGCAAAGGCGCTGTAGACGTCGCGATTTCCTGAAGGGGTCGCGCCGGTGAAGGATGCAGTCAGATCGGTTCCGTCACTGGCATAAAATGTATCCGCTTCAGTCTTTCCCCGGTCCCAAAATGCTTCGACGCCATAATTCAATGACAGAGCGCCAAGAGCCATGTCGACTGTGCTTGTATTGTCGAGGCTGACGCCCACCGTGCCGAGACTGTAGTCTACCGGCCAATCCAGATAGTTCGTAACCGTCGAAGCACCGCGAACCTCCTTGTTCCGGGTATGGTTGTACCAGAGCCGCGCGTTCAGATTGATCAGGTCGCTGTCGGGATCCCAGTTGAGATTGGCAGTGATGGTGTTGTTGAGAACGTCTTGCGTGTTCTTCGTGATAACCAGACCATCGGTATCGTAGGAACCGTGAGAAAATTCGGAATCGTTCCGAATCCAGGCAAGCGATCCTTTGAGGTCGTCCGTGAATTCGGCTTCCGCCTTGAGGATGGTCGCCAGCACTTCCTGGCCAGTGGAAAGCACCGATCCATTATCCACAGTCAGATCGTTGAGAGTGAGTTCACCGTTCTTGCCGATTTCATATTCACCGACTTTCTTATGGGCTACGCCGCCCAGTATCGAGAAACTGTCCGAAAGCCTGAAAGCAGCGATGCCAGAACCGTCAAAGGTGAACTCATTCGTGCCCGTCCCGGCATTGAGTTCTACCCCCCATTTTTTGTCACCGGTGATGATGTCATCGGCTTCGACAGTGCGGAAATTGACAGAGCCGCCGAGTGCACCGGCGCCGCCAACGCCTGACGTGCCGCTCTTTTCGACATCGATCTCGCGGATGAAAGCAGTATCGACATAGGTGCGCTGCGTGGCGCCGTGACCGCTGCGCTGAAAATTTTGTCTCGCGCCGTCGATCATGGTAACGACACGGTTCTGGTCCTGAAGGCCGCGAATGTTGACGGCTATGCCGGGGTTCTGGGCTTCGGAGCGGTTGGCGTAGACGCCTGCCACGTTGTCCAGCAGGTCGCGCGTGTTCCGAACAGGTGCATTCTGGATTGCCTGCCGCGAGATTACGCTGACGCTGGAAGGTTCCTGATAGACCCAATCCGGCGTTCCCTGGAACCCCGACCCCGAAGCGGCCTTCCGTCCGGCGGTGATGATGATGGGATCGAGTGTTGTTGCGTCTTCGCCCGTCACGCCGCTGGCCGATTGCGCTACACCGCCGATGACTGCTGAATCGCTGCTGATGAACCGGTAAGATACACCAGTACCGCTGAGCATACGTCTGAGGGCTTCCTGCGGCGTAAACTGACCGGTAACAGCATTCGTCCTGATTGCCGGCGATATGGTTCCGGAAGCTTGCGACACCTGCACGCCGGACTGGCGATTGAATTCAGAAATACCGTCACGAAGCGGCTGCGCCAATATGTTGAATGTACGAACACCATCCCGGCTTACGGATTGTTCCGTGGGTGTTGTCTGAGCAACGACGTGGGTGGTTGCACCCACAAACGGGAAGACGCTGGTGCTCAATAAAAGAAATGCTGCCTGCCCTTTCCCCTGCTTGTCCTTTTTTCTTTTAACTGCCCTGCATGTCATAATACGCGGTGTCCCTTTTGCGGCACCACCCTCTAGGTGCCTTCAATAGTGTAAACACGCGTCAGAAGCGGATTTTTCAGGCTGGCTGGAAAAAAGTTGACAATTTCAGAAAAGATTCTTCAAAAGCCGGTTACGATGCGAGCCAGACCAGACAATTTACGTACGTGACCCCCGTGCGGGGCGACCAATGCGACGAGTGCCTTGTCCGGATCTGCGAGGTTGAACACGCCAGAGACCTTTCGCTCAGCCAGTCCCGTATCCGGAACTGCAATCCAGGAGGGGTGATAACGTCGGATCTGCTCGATAGTCGAGCCAATCGTCGCATCCACGACGATCAGCCTGCCATTGCGCCACGCCCCGATGTCGGCCAACGACAACTTCTCCCGGGTCAACGTGCCGTCGTTTCGATTCACTGTCACCAGATCGCCGGGAGAAAGTCTCTCGTTGATCTCTTTGCCGGCCACGGAGCCGCTGGCCTGGACGGAACCGCGCTCAAGGCCAATGTCTGTGCCTTCTTCGCTCACGCGTACATCAAAGGCGGTGCCAAGAACCTCGACATCAAGGTCGCGCGATACGACGTGAAATGGCCGCGATGCATCGTGGACCACATCAAAAAAGGCCTCGCCTTCGAGCAGGCGCACACTTCTGGAGCCAAACGAGAAATCGGATGCGATTGCGCTCGCGGGTCCGAGGGTGACGGTGCTGCCGTCTTCCAGGACAATGTTCTGGGTCTCGGCCACGTCAGTTTGATAGTCCGCCTCATAACGGAGCAAGAGTGAAGGCAGGGTCACGTATGCCAGACAGAAGACCATCGCTATTCCAGCAGCCGCCGCGAACACACGCCGAGGCCGAAGGAAACGCCCCCTGGATCTGCGCTGTGCAGGAACGTTGCTACGCTCATAGAAAGCCGTCGCTGTGCCCATTGACGACCACATGCGACAGGCTTTCTCCCAAGTGCGACCATGTTCGGCGGACTGGTAGAGCCAGGTTTCGAATTCTTTCCGCAGACCTGGGGTTTCCACCGCTTCATTCAGGCGGATCAACCAGTCAAACGCCTCTTGTTTGAGGGCGCGTGCCTCGTCTTCAAGATGGTCAGACGTCATCGGAGGAGCACTTCCGTTCCCTTGTTGGCTGAAGGCATTTTTGAAGCCCTCTAATGTAGAAAACACCTGAGGCGGGAGGATTTTTCACCGATCTCACCGTTAAGCCGAAAAATCTCTCTTTACTCATCAAAACCCATTCTTTCCCAGATGATCTCCATGCCTTCCTTCAGCAGTCGGTGCGCTGTTGCGATTGAAGTGCCAAGGCGTGCGGCTATTTCGTGAAGGGTAGCACCATCGAAACGATAGAGTTCGACCGCCATGCGGATCTTCGGAGGGAGTTCGCTGATGGCCTGAGCGGCCATCTTCGCCTGATCGACGATCATCACCTGCAACTCAGGTGATTCAGTCGTCTGATACCTCGCCCACCACGGATAGTCTTGCTGATCGGTCTTTCGGTGGACGATGAGGTGACGGCGGCGATTATGCGAAAGGTTCCGGACTATTGTGAACAGAAACGCTTTGGTGATTTGATAGTCGCGGTCCTGCCGGGCAAGGCAGAGTGTAAAAGCTTCCTGTACGATGTCCTCGGCAACGTCACGGCTGCCCGCTAGTCTGGCGGCATAGTCGATCAGCGACTTTCGCTGATCGACATACAGAGATTGCCAATCCTCATATTGTTGATGATCCATGAAACGGCCAACTGATACGCCGCATCACCATCTTGCAAATTTCATTCCTGATGGCGGAAACGACGGAATTGAATTTGAGGACAACGTACGACATTAAATTAAAGTGGATTATTTTTATCATGTTTATAACTAGAAATCATCTTGTTTCAATGGCTTCTTTTTTGGGACGTCGCATCGGCACACCAGCGATACCGGCCAGCACGCTCTCAATGCCGATGCCAAAATGGCCCGTGGCAACGAACCCGACTTGACGTGAATTCGTTCACTTTTCAATCTGAACTTTTCTCGATAGCTTCACCCCGATCTTCAGACACCTCTCGTAAGAAGGAGTTGCCCTTGGCAACACGCCGACCGAGCGCCTCGACAAAGCCTTCGTAACGCTCCAGCCCCTTGGCCCGGGCGGCTGCCTGCGAGGCCTCTGGAAGCGCCGGCGTGGAGAACAGCCAGAAGCGAACAAAAAGCGCCATCGTCTCAACGGAAATTCCAATGTCGCGCTCGCAACGTTGTAGCTGGCGGGTCAGCCGATCGAGGCGGCGGGTGATGGCCGCCTCCTGCCGCTCCGCCGTGTCAGGTGACAGGAAGGATGCTATAGCTGCCTCGGCGACGACCGATTTCGAAACCTTGTGCCGATCAGCGTAGGCAATCACGGCGCGGAGGAGATCAGGTTCCAGGTATATGGAAAGCTGTTCTTTCATGGCGTTTTACAACTCCAGTCCATCGTTCGGATCGAGCGAAACCTGACGCGCCACGCCGAGCATCTGACGACGCAATGCGCGGGCACGTATTCCCTCGTCGTCGGGATCGTCCTCCGGCAGTTCAAATTCATTGGCCGGCTCCTTGGACCGAGCGGTGTCGACGTCCTCATGCTCCGGCAATTCCGGCTCCTTGCGAATGCCAGAATTGGCCGTGTCGCTCTCATCCAGTGAAGCCAACAGCGCCGCACCGTCGGACGGCACAGGCGGTTCGGGTGGCGCAGCAGCCACACGCCCGGCCCAATCATCGGAACCGCTACCGGCTCGCCGGGCTGGAGAAACCGCGGGCGGTGGAAGGATGCGCTCCGACAGCCTCTTGTCCTCGAAATACCGCGCTTTTTTCGCCCTGATCGGAAACAGGCCGGACACGAGCACGATTTCGTCGGTCGGCGGAAGCTGCATGACTTCTCCCGGTGTCAGAAGCGCGCGGGCCGTCTCCTGCCGTGACACCATCAGATGCCCCAGCCAGGGCGAAAGCCGGTGGCCGGCATAGTTCTTCATGGCCCGCATTTCGGTAGCGGTGCCGAGAGCGTCGCTCAGCCGTTTGGCCGTCCGCTCGTCATTCGTGGAGAAGGCGACGCGGATGTGGCAATTGTCGAGAATGCTGTTGTTCGCCCCATATGCCTTTTCCACTTGATTGAGGCTCTGGGTGATGAGGAATGCGCGGATTCCATAGCCTGCCATGAAGGCGAGAGCAGATTCGAAGAAGTCCAGCCGCCCCAAGGCGGGAAACTCGTCGAGCATCATCAATATGCGATGGCGGCGATCCTTCGCATGCAGGTCTTCCGTCAATCTGCGCCCGATCTGGTTGAGCACCAGACGGATGAGCGGCTTGGTTCGGCTGATATCGGATGGCGGCACGACGAGGTAGAGCGTGACCGGTTTGTCGGATGAGACAAGATCGGCAATGCGCCAGTCGCAGCGGGAGGTGACTTTCGCCGCGACAGGATCACGGTAAAGCCCGAGGAACGACATGGCTGTGGAGAGCACGCCGCTCCTTTCGTTCTCGCTCTTGTTCAGCAGTTCGCGCGCCGCCGAGGCGACAACCGGGTGCGGGCCGGCCGCGCCAAGATGGTTGGTCAGCATCATCGCCCGCAAGGTGGATTCGATCGGCCGCTTCGGGTCGGAGAGGAAGGATGCGACACCGGCCAAGGTCTTGTCCTGCTCCGCATAAAGAACATGCAGGATCGCGCCGACCAGCAGCGAATGAGAGGTCTTTTCCCAATGTGAGCGGCGCTCAAGCATGCCTTCGGGATCAACGAGAATATCGGCGATGTTCTGGACGTCGCGAACTTCCGCATCACCCCGGCGCACCTCCAGCAGGGGGTTATAGGCTGCGGAATCGGGATTGGTGGGATCGAACAGCAGGACGCGGCCGAAGCGGGAACGCCAGCCGGCCGTCAGTTCCCAATTCTCGCCCTTGATGTCGTGAACGATGCAGCTTCCCGGCCATGTCAGCAGCGTCGGCACGACAAGGCCAACCCCTTTGCCGGATCGCGTCGGGGCAAAACAAAGTATGTGCTCGACACCGCCATGACGGAGATATTCGCCGCTATAGCGGCCGAGTACCACGCCATCCGGACCGAGCAAGCCAGCGTCGCGGATTTCCTGTTCGCTCGCCCATCTGGCCGAACCGTAGGTGGCGAGATTCTTGGCCTCTCGCGCCCGCCATACGGACATGCTGATGGCAACGACAATGGCCATGAAACCGCCGGACGCCGCGATGATCCCGCCCGTCATGAAGACGTCCGGCGCATAGGCGTCATAGAAGAACCACCACCAGATAATCGCCGGTGGTGGATAGACCGGCATACCGTTGATCTCGAACCAAGGCTCACCCAGTTGGGGTTGAAAGCCAAGCTGCCACGCGGTCCATTGCGTCGCGCTCCAGATGGAGGCGAGCACAATGAACAGGACGGTCAGGATTGGACCCCAAAGGATCTTGGTAGCAGACAAGGTTTCTCCCGCGAACATTGGCGGGAGAAATAGAGGATGCACGGTGGGCTAGATTTCAAGAAGCTTTTATCGCTCTTCGCGCTCCGACCTACAAAGACAGGCGATTTTCGCTGGCGGGGTTAAAGCTCAATCCAGTCCAGATGCCGCGCGCCGTGCAAGATTCGCTCGATCACCACAATGCCCGGTTCGCGTTCGGCGTAGAAAATCAGGTAACGCCCATGAACGGCAACACGCACGCCCTGGCCATATTCCTCACGTAAGCGATAGATTTCCGGATATCGGCAATCGTCT
Organism: Neorhizobium puerariae; assembly: GCF_042429745.1. NCBI lineage: Bacteria > Pseudomonadati > Pseudomonadota > Alphaproteobacteria > Hyphomicrobiales > Rhizobiaceae > Neorhizobium > Neorhizobium puerariae. The sequence continues at coordinate 38,648 of NZ_JBHMAA010000010.1, forward strand.
TGCAATGAGCACGCAACTCCGCCGTGAAATGACAATGCACGCGCCGGATTATCGGCAGCGATGTAAAGAGCGATTTCGGTTAGATCCTGCTCGGCAAGGGCTGCAAAATGAAGGGAACGGGATACCACGTCAGCCGGCCATGCCCTTCATGCGGGCCTCCAGCGCATCGAATACCTTGTCCGCCGGAATTGTCTTACCACCGGCACGGCTTTCCTCGATGGAACGTCGAATTTCCTCGACACGTAATTGCCGTTCTTCCGCCTGTTCCTCCAGCAGCCGCAATCCGGCACGAATAACCTCGCTGGCGTTGTTGAAACGGCCGGTCTGGAGCTGCGTATCCACGAATTTGTCGAAGTGATCTCCGAGCGTGAAACTACGAGCCATGAAACCCTCCTGTATGATCTGATCGTACCTAATAATATCACATCCCACTTGGCATCGGCCAGCCCATATGTTCCCGGTTCACAAACCGATCCCCCTCTTGCGCCCGAAGGACCAATCAACACCGCCACCATTTTGGGCAATGCCGTTGACCTGACGGCCCAAATGCGGTTCGACCGAAGGTGTCCACGGTACGAGCTGGAAACCCAAGCCATCATCGATCATGGCAAAGCGGCCGGAGGCCAGCGTCACACGTTGCCGGTAGATGCCCGAAACATGCTCGCCCGCCTCGGTCCTCTGCCATGACAGGCCGGTATCGGCGGAAAGGTTTCCGGCGACACGTTCGAGTTCTTTCCGGCTTAAGGTCGCAAGAAGTTTGCGCCGGAAGGTAACACCTTCATCGTCACGGCTGGCCAGCCCCTCCTCAACGAGACGTTCGGCGCGAGTCTCCAGCGCGGCCTTGACCTCGCCCCCGAAACCACCGTCAGCCAGTTCGGTGGCGGCATTGCCGACAAGTTGGCGATCAAGCCACGTTGCACCATCGGCATGTATCTGGCTTTCTATCGGCAAGTCGGAGCGAACGGCCAGCACCATGCGACAGCGGCCGCTGCGGTCCTCATAGGAGCGCAGTTCGACAATGGAACCGGGGGCGCTGTCACCAGCCGCGTCGAGATCGGGCAAGCGGACATGATGAGTGCGGCCGTCAACGCCGTCGATCACGGCATAGGCAGAACCGGAAAGCTCATCATCCAGCCCACGCGCAACCAGCCGGCCGATAATCTTTTCGATCCCCTCCCCGGCCAGAGAATAGTCTGCCGCCGCCCGTTCGATCCCGCTTTCGGTCAATCCGCGGTGGATGCGCTTGATGACGTCGCCGCGCTCGCCCAGCTCGCGCAAGGCCGCTTCCGCCTTATCATCGATGATCCATTGCCCCTCGCCGGCCGGATGGGCAAGGCCGAGCTTTTCCAACTTGCGGAGACGGCCAACCTTCAGCGTATGATACTCATCCGGCCGGTGGTCGGGATCGGGTCGCAAATCTATGACACCGTTCTCCAGAACTCCTTGCCGGACAAGCGCCCGGTCGAGCTGCGTCCAGCGTTCAGTGTCGATCTGCCGTTCCATGGTGCGGCGAATGTCAAGATCGGTGCGCGGGCCAAGTTCCTGGGTGAGAATATCCCGAGCGCGGCTGCGCATGCCTTCACGAATATAGTCGCGGTCGATAACCAGATTTTCTCCATCGTCGGCCACGCCGCATACGAGGATATGTAGGTGGGGATGCTCGGTGTTCCAATGATCGACGCCAACCCAATCGAGCCTGGTGCCAAGATCACGCTCCATGTCCGTCATTAGATCGCGGGCAAAGGTCTTGAGGTCTCCCAGCTCTATCGCATCATCGGGAGAGACGATGAAGCGGAAATGATGCCGGTCATCGCCGCAACGCTCGGCGAAGTCGCGGCCATTCGCATCGTCATGATCGGCATCGAACAGCCGACCGGCCTCACCGTCCTTGCTAACGCCCTCACGGCGAAGATAGGCGACGTGACCAGCCAGGGAGCGGACGCCTTTCGTATTGCGCACAACGCGGGCCTTGATGACGACGCCACGAGAACGATTGTTGAGAAAACGGTTGGCGGCCAAGGTCGCTGCCCTGCCCCGGCCCACACTTCGGCGCGGGCCGTCGGATGTGGATGTCGTGGTCGAACGTCGCGGTGACGGTCCTCCGGCGCGATGGGATGCCGCGAGCACCTGTGCGATGAAAGGTTTGGCCCGCTGGCTGCTGCGAGAGCGTATACGCCCCGGACGTACCCGAAAATCATCATCCTTGGCCATTTACATCCTCAAACCCTGCAAGAATTGCGTAAAAACAGATAGTTGCGAGATGCAGAAGGGTGCCAAGCGGACAACACCCTGCAAGTGGGGAAATAAGCAATTGAAAACATGAGAAAATCCACCACCCAACCGCCAGCACCCTGCCGCCTTTATCCTGCCTTCCCTTCCCCGCTAACCTATCTGCCTCGCCATGCCCTGAATGGCAAAATTCATGGTCGTGCCTCCTGCCCTTCTGACCCGCGCACGAACAGGCCATCGGACGGCGGTGCGAGCGCCGACAAGTCGGTGATCGTGCCGGTATTGGACGATCGGCCGGACGGAGGATCGTCGGCGATTTCGACAGTCGCACGAGCAACGAAGAGCGGCGCGACGGACCATTCGGAGCGCGCCGGACGATCTGCCGTGCGGTACGCAACGGCGGCGTCCGCGTCGATCTGCGGTACGATCTTCGCCATGTAGGCGACAGTTTCGGCGGGCAGAGGATCGCCGGTGACAAGATGATTTTTGTAGCGGCCGGGACCGGCATTGTAGGCGGCGAGAAAACCAGGGGAACCATAGAGATCGTGCAATTCCGCGAGATAGGCGCTGCCCGCCAAAATATTGTCGCGGGGATCATAAGGATCGTCACCAAGACCATACCTGGCGCGCAGTTCCGCCCAAGTGGCGGGCATGATCTGCATCAGGCCTATCGCGCCTTTGGGCGAGATGGCGTGTGGATCATGATCGCTTTCGGTCTGCATGACAGCACGTATCCAGCGTTCGGGAATGGCGAAACGCTTCGCCGCTTCCGTGATATGATCGGCCCACGGTTCGGACGATGTGGCGGCGGTCTCTGTGCGTGCCGACGACAACGAATCGGCCATTGCCGCGCATGGCAGCGTGACGATCATGGTGCCTGCGATCAGCAGCGCCATGATCGCAGCAACGGCGGCGCATAGTCCGCCGTCCCGATTGCCCATCAGCCTGCCATCGTGCTCACTCTGGTCAAGGGCAAGGCTTCGCCGCCGGCCAACATTTTCCGGACGGGCATCGTCGCGAGACGTGTCCGTTCTCCGGAAAACAGGCCGTCGCCCTTGACCGCCGCTGCGCGCGACGGCCGCCCGGTGGGCGATCGGGTCGAGGGGAGTGATCGGCGCTTGATCGATCAAAGGGAGTGAGCCTGACAGTCGATAGGAACGAAGGCAGCGCATGAGGGTCATGCCTGTTCGTCGCGCCGCGTCTTGCGCGTCCAGTGAAGATTCCATGTGTCCTTTTTCGTGTCGGACTCGAACATGCGGGCGCGGATCGGTTCGATGAAGGAAGGATCGTCGATGGTGACGGAGAGATACGCGCCGGCGCGCTCGCCGGTTCGGTCCCATGCCGCGCCGACTTCGAGGCCATCGGCGAAGATGCGATGGTTCGGTGCGTTCTCGGCGTCCGTCTCATCGATGGGAAGAATGGTCACTTCGGCGTCGAGGGTGAGCGTGCGGATGCGGCCGAAAAAGCCGTCGTTGTTGCGAGTGAAGGTGCCTATCTGGGCCATAGCGGTAAACCTCATTCGGTTGGAGAAGCGAGCCGTTCACGGCTCGTCGGAAACCGGCTCGCGGAAGCTGTCCGCGACCGGATCTGGATCGTCGGCGGTCCAGACGGGGACCGCCCGGCCGACAACGGTTGCGAGGGGAAGCGGTCCGAAATACCGGCCGTCAAAGCTGTCGGGCGCGTCCCAGTTCATCAAGAAGGCTTCGCCGGCGCGAAGCGTCCGGCAGCCCTGCCAGATGGGCAGCGGACGGCCCTGGCTGTCGCGCTCGCGGGCCTGTCCGTAGGTCATGCCGTAGACGGTGATCTGCGCTCCGTCGCGGCAGACTTCGGTTCCAGCAAGCGCCAGTACGCGCTTGAGGAGCGGCAGACCTTTCGGCAGATAGCCGCGCTCGTCGAGAAAGCCGGCCAGATCGTCGGGCGGCATGACCACGGCCAGATCGGTGACGTCGAGCTGGTCGCCCTCTGACACATTGAGCGACACGATCCGGTAGAGGCCGACCGGCACGCTGGCCGATGCGTTCCAGATCAGTTTCTTGTCCGGGTCGATGAAGATGGAAGCCGTGGTGGCGAGCACGGAGAAATACGTCACCATCACCCATGCGAAGCGCGTCATGGCCTGTCTCCCTGTGGTGCGGAAATCTCGCGGCGCATCAGCCAGGCGCGGTGCTGCTGGCGGGTGTAGGTGCCGAACGGCTCGTTGACGATGAGACGGTTGTGGATGTGCCGCCAGTGATCCGGCGCGACGTCGGCCGGATCGATGCCGAGCGCCTCGACGCGATCGACCGCATTCAGCACCGCCTCGACCTTTGGCCAGCCGTGGATGCGCAGCAGGATTTCGCCGCCGGGATTGACCAGCGGCACGGTCTGGTAGCTCTCACCGGATGCGACAGCGCGCAGAATGTCGATGCGGGAAACGACCGTGCCGTAATCGTTCGCGGCCCATCTGACGAAGGCGAAGATCGCGCCGGGATCGAAGCCGACGACGCAACGATGGCGGTCGATGTGCTGCGCTTCTGCGATCCGGCCGAAGTGTATGCGCTGCTCGATGCGTTTCTCGCGCCATGTCAGATGGACCAGCGTGCGAGGAGAGGAAGTGCCGCCCTTCATCGAGCTACCCTCCCGGCAACAAGCGCCGCAAGTGTCCCCCTCGTGTTGCCTTCACTCGGAAGCCGGACGGAAGGCCGTTCCACGATTAAAGGAACCCGGATCCACGAATTTGGGATAATCAGCCCTTCCACAACGCGTTTTTTGGCGGGTTGCGTTAGGAAGAATCCGAAGGATTCTGAGTTAGCAATGTTAGGGGCGCGGATTGCTGAACAAATCCACGTGGTTAAACCCGGTTTTGGTCCCCGATAGGGCGGGTTTCCGGTCCCTGATAGTACGGGCCTTGCGGTCCTCGATAGTACGGGTCTGTCCACAGGCTGCTCACAATCTGATCGAACGGCGCGGCAGGCGCAGCGCGGCTTTCATTGGATCGGTTGGCAATGGCTGGAAGGTCAGTCGGATACGGCCGTCCGGGTCGGTGACAAGCTCCAGCCGGTAGCCGGGAAGTGGCTGACGCTGGACGATGGCGCGCAGATCGTAGGCGAAATGCTTGAGCGGCGAGAGCGAGCCAGACTTCAGATGCAGGTGTGCGAGATCGAAGCTCCAGCCCCATGTCTGGCGGCCGCCATGCTTGCGCACGAGACGATAAAGCCAGCGCTCGAGGCCGCCGGTCAGCTCAAAATAGGCCCGGTCGATGGTGAGGATCAGGGCGTTGTCGATCACGCCAGCATAGAACCAGTCCGCCAGGATGAGTTCGACGCCGAGCGGCCGACCGGCCGCGTCCAGATGTTCCTTCCATTCGGCGATCCACGAGAAGCGATGCCGCCTGCGCTCAACCGACTGGCGTATCGACGTGACGATAGTGGTGGATTGCAGCCGGTCGAGCGCCGCTTTCAGCCGCCCGTAGTTCAGTCCGGAATCGGTGCGTCCGATAAAGGAGAGGATTTCGTAAGGCGTGGCGGACATGAAGCGCGATGTCCGCAAACCCTTGTCGCGCGCCTCAACGATCTGCGAGGCCGCCCATATCAATATATCCGCATCCCAGATCGTCGCCATTCCATGTTCGGCGGTGGCTTCGACGCGGATCGAAACGCCGCCCATGTGGAAATCGATCGGCGTCACGCGACGGGATTTGGCCAGTGAGAAGAATGGCCATGCCATGAGATCTTGCGCGTCGCGGGTGGCGATATCACCGCCGCTCGGCCGAAACAGTTCGAGTTGCTGTGAGATGACCGGAGAGTTTCGCATCCTTGCCGCTCCGGCCATGTCAGTTCTTGTCCGCATAGCGCGGAGCAAGAGCGGCGTGCCGCTTTGCAGGCCGGATGAAGTCGTCAATGGGATCGGTGGTGGACACGCGCGCGCCGATCTCGGTCCATGCGCGCAGGTCATCTATATCGTAGAGGATGCGACCGCCGACCTTGCGGTATTTCGGGCCGGTGCCGTAGGTGCGGTGCTTTTCCAGTGTCCGCTTGCAGATGCCCACGATAAAGGCGGCTTCCTTGGTGGTGAGGAAACGTTGCGGTGGGTTTTTCGGGTCAATGATCTTGTTGTCGGTCATATGTCGGCTCCGTCTCGTTTTGATGCGGTCCCGACCTATTGGGACCTACAAAACGGACGGTGCCGGAATTGCCGACGCCGAAGGGATGTCAAAAAACAGGGGGTAGTGTTTTCCTACCCCCTGCCCGTCCTTCTTTAGTGGCGTTTCCCTCGCCGGTGCGGATAGAACAGGAGATCGTGATAGCCGCCGTGGTAGATCATGCGGTCGGCCTTGCGCAGCAATTCGCGAATGCGATGTTTCAGGGGATGGTCGCGCCAGTCTCTCGGCTCGATCGGTTCTTTCGCAAGCAACGCATTGGCGATTTCCCGATAGGACGCACCGGCCTTGCGACCATCGAATATCCGCAAGGTAAGAATGGCGAGTTGCCGGCTGCGCGGCGGGAATGTGCCGTAATCGGGACCAGGCGGCCGGCCGTTCAACTGTCGCCAGAAACGCCCCGCCGCATGAAGCCGGGTCTCGAAAGACTCGTCCAATGGCAGGAGAACCGCATTGAAATATCCATCCCGGCGACCATCGGCAACGATCAGCCGGTGTGGATGCCTGTCCGGTTTCCACAGAACATAGAGGTCATCGCCGGTGGCGCGGCAATCGGCCCCTGACAGGCGTGAAAGTGGTATTGACTTGCTCGACCAGCGTGGGTTCCTCGTCGTCAGAAGCAGCTGAAGCACGCGGGGAAAGGCGGCGGGGGTCCACAGCGCCGGTTCCATGTGAAGGTCGTTTTTGGGAGCGAAATCGAATCCCCCACTTCGAAGCCACAGCGTCGTTCACTTCGCCGTCTTCGGAAGCTGTCATGTATTCCTTGTAGAAATATTCATTCCGGCGCAGATATTCGTAGCCAAATCCTTCCGCATCGTATTCGTTCATGTAGGCATAGGCAGCGGGATTTCTCCAGTCGTATTCGGACATTCCGGACTCCTTACAACCATGGAACAGTGAACAAGGTCGGAAGTATCGAAACGAAGTTTGCCTCGCGCCAGATACCGATAACGCAAACCGGTGATATCAGATTGGCAAAACCGTCAGTTGATTGATCTAGTTCGGTGCGCCGCCACGTAGCAGATGCCGGTAGCCATTGGAAACCATCCATCTTGCCCGCGTCATATGACTTTCCCATGCGCGTTGCGCTCGTTCAGGCTCGGTTTCGGGATCGATGTGCAGCACGATGCGGGCGACTTCCCGCCAATCTGCATCCTCTTCCGCCGCGTCGAGCAGGCGCAGATAGGTGACGAGGTGGGCCTCGTCGTAACCGGTGAGGATATGCGAATCGGGCGCTATATCCGCTACATCTGGATCAAGTTCCGGCTTTTGCACGCTTGTTCCCCCTGAATAACCGGTAGGAAATGCCATAGAAACGTAACGTTGTATCGATTGCGAGGATTAGAGCACGTCTTTGCATGCATATTAACGCATCGGGCGATGAATAGGAACGATCATTCCTAGAATGATAGTTTCCGCTCTGCTTCCCATCAGGTATGGATTTGAAAGAGGCTATGGCGGTCAATCTGCGTCGCATTCGCCATGAGAAGAACCTGACGCAAGAGCAACTGGCGGAGCGTACCAACTTGAGTATGCGCTATGTCGGCTCGATCGAGCGTGGAAAGGTCTCCGCCAGTGTCACCGTGCTCGGACAGATTGCCGATGCCCTTGGCATCGATCCGAGCGAATTGTTGCGGTAGAGTTCCCTCTAAACCCTGTCGAAGACGTCGCAGAGCAAACTCCGGCTGGCATGCTGCTTCAAGCTTCGCAGTGAATACTTACGTCGCGAATCCTCACATGGCACAAGAGGGCATGACAATCGCATCCGCCAGCATTCCGATTTACGAGAATAGCACGGACCAGGCGAATGGCGTAAAAGCTTTGATGGAAGCCCTGCAGGATTTCGCAAAGTCGCGCGCGCCGCGGTCGCGAAGGCCGGCCCCGGCGACCAACTCGTCGTCGATTTTCGCGTCGGTCCCGGTTTCCTGCTGCATATCAAGGCCCGGTCGGCCGAAAAGGCCGGACTGGGTTCTTCCATGTTCAAGCACTTTCACCAAATCTGATGGTTCATCTAATACCGCGGTGCGCTTTCGCAATCTCGGCCGTCGAACAGTGTCGCTTGCCGATCCACGACTTCATCGGCGAGATAAGTTTGGAAGGGGGCCGGTTGGCGCAGTGATCTTGCGAGCCGGACGCAGTCCGGGGAGCAGCGGTCATGTTTCGGACATGGCCGCGCCGCCGATCCGTGTCACGGATCGGCGGAGATTCCCAGCCGTGCATGCCTTCGTAAGAAAGACATGGAGCAGGGTTTCCGGGCTCCATGTCGCTCGCAATCAATGGGTCTTGAGGCGCTGCATGCCTTCGGCCAGCGTCCAGAGCGCACGGTTAAGGGTGACGCTCTGGTCGATGCCATTGACAGCGCGGGTCTGACTGCGCCGGATGCGGCCTTCGGCATTGCGCCGCCGTCCGGGCAGGCCGCCTTTCGTCAAGTGCTCCTGAATTTGATTGAAGGACGTCCAGAGGCTGTTACCGGCATCCTCGCGGCGGCGCGGCTGGATGATCTGGTCAGGGCGGATCGGGCTTTCTTCCTCGCCATAGCGAGCGACAAGGCTTGCCTCCGCCAGAACGCGGCGCTCGTCCGCCGACAGCGTGATTTCCTTCATGGTCTCGCTGGCGTCAATAAGGCGCGGGAAATCTTCGGCGACGGTGTAAACGCCTTCGATGATATCATGCTGGATGTTGCCCTTGTGCGGGACGCGGACTTCCTCGAACCGCTCACCCGCAACAAGGCTGTTGGTGCAGACGAAACGCAGCATCCCGGCAAACATCTGGTAACTGCTGGTTCCGTCATGCGAATTGACGATGATGACCTCCGCCGCCTCCGGCTTGCCAATGCCGTCATCGCGGCGCAGGCGCAGCATGTGCTTGGCATGGCCCATGCGATCGCCGTCGCGGGGAACCGCCTGCACGGCGAAGAACGGGAACCATCCTTCCCGGCGCAACCCCTCCACGATGTCGATGGTGGGGACGTAAACGTAACGCTCCGAGCGGCTGTCATGCGCTTCGCGGGCGAAGACGGATGGAACGTGCCGATATAGGGCTTCATTGTCGAGGGCTTCGCGGCCGCTGATCTGGTGGCTGTTGCGGCCGAACCGCGTGGCGAGATGATAGTTCATGGTCCTTGCTCCTTTCCCGTTGATGCCGAAGGCATGTCCCTCGACATGCCTTCCGGGGGCGCGCGAGCGCGCGGGGATGGGAGGGGGCAAATGCCGGCGAGCATGGCCGGCCTGCTAGCGTGAGCGTGACGGAATGCAGAGGATCGGAAGCATTAGGCGGCCGTTCTGCGAACCGGCGGGCCTGCCACTGCGCAGGCGGCGTTTGAGGGGAGAAAGGGGAAAAGTTTCCCTTGGCTTCCCCTTTGATCGGCAAGTCTCAGGCCGCAGCCGATCATGACAGAGCGCGCGCAGCGCTCCGTATTCTCTGATGGCGGCGTGCATGAGCATGGCAAAGCCCCGCTTTCGCGGGGCCCAGCCGATTGCCTGTTCAGTTGGCGGCGCGGCGGCGCGACCAGATCAGCGCCAGTTCCTCGGTCTCCGTTTCGACCAGGCTCGCATAGATCGGAGCGGGGAAGCTCGGATCGTCCAGCTTCACCGAGAGGTAGGAATTGCCCTTGTCGGACTGCTTCTTCCAAGCCGCTCCGAATTCGGTGGTTCCGGCGAGCACGCGGAAGTCGGGGCCGTTTTCGTTTTCGCCCTCGACGGGCAAGAACTTTACCGACTTGACGTTGAGGTTGAGGGTTTTCACGGCGCCGGAGAAGCCGTTTTCGGTGCGGGAGAAAGTGCCGATCGTAGCCATCTTGAATTTCCTTCTGTTGATCGGACCGCGCCCATCGCGATCTCGATGATGGTCGATTGACCGGGGACGATCGGCCCGCACCCTTCATGGGCCGGAATGAAGTGGAGGGCGGCCGGCGCACGCTTTTTTGCTTCGCGCTGCAAAGCCGGCCTTCAGGACGGTGGCGGAAAAAAGCGGGCGGCGGACGTTGCGGGATTGAGATCGAGGCGGCGCTTTGCGTCGCCGGTCTTCGGTCAGACCTGATCAATCGAGTTCGCGTTGGGTGCTGTTTGGTCGGAAGGAGAAAGGAAATTCATTATGGCTGCGCTTGTTCAGCGCTTTCTCATCGAGCACCGACAACGGCTTTACCAGCGCCCCGCACAAGTCCCTTAACCTCAACGTCGTATCTGTGATGTTCCCCGCCGATATCGAGGTCGGCAACCGGAACGCCCACTCCTTTCGCCAGTCATTCGCCCTTATGAACCGCCGTGTTCGGTGCGGCGTGGAAGGAGACGTCTGCCGGGGCTAGGCGATGCCTACCTCTTGGTGAAGCTGGATGATCCGAGCTTGCCCGCTCCGATCGTCTCCATGCAGGCAGGTTCGGGGCGAAGACCGAGGAGCTGGCGCTGATCTGGTCACGCCGCCGCGCCGCCAACTGAACAGGCCATCGGTTCGGCCTCGTGGAAGCGGGGCTTTTCCGGGCGAATGTCCGCCGCCGCCAGCCCTTACGTCAGATCGGATAATTGGACCCCGGACGTCTGCTACCGTCGTGTTTGGTTCGAAAGAAAAGAAGGAGAACCCGGCAATGAAACGGCTCATCGGCCCTGGAGTTCGGCGTGAAAAAAGCAGCGACCTGCAGTCTTGATAAGAATGGCGGAACCGTCTTCAGACAATCGTTCCTTCTAAGCCCGAGAAAGATCACGCTGATCGGAATCGAAGCCTGTCCGCTGGTTCCGTATCGAGTCGCGGTATACGCAACGCTTCCCGTTAATGCGGCCGAACAAGACCGAATGAAACGACGCGCACGACAACGCCCCCATGATGCGCGCCGGCCATTTCAAACCCGTGAGAAGGCCCACAATTCAATCAGCATCTTGTTCTGTTCGCTTGCGGATTAACGTCAATGTAAAAAGGCTTAGGAGTTATGCGGTGGCGCTAAAAGAGATACTCCACCTTCATACTCGAAAATCTCTACGGATTGATCCTCTCGCAACACGCCAAGATCGAGAATACCAGCAACGATACGCTGATATTCTGGATCATCGCCGAGACGGTCAATAGCGGCTTGGCTATCCCACACCGTCATGGTGACCCATTCATCATCCTTTGCGTAGAAGAGAACGGCTTTGACACCGTCACGCGAGGACAGAACGGGAAGGGAAACATCGTTCGCGTAGGCAACGAGCTTTTCCCTCTCACTCGGATCAAACCGGGTTCGCCAAATTCGGACGATCATATTTGGGCTCCTTGGCAGCAGTTCGTCAAAGGCGGCAACAACAGGTAGGATAGACAAGATACCTGCAGCCTGCGAAACCTTTCTGAAACGAAAACCTGCGACGTAGCAAGCTTTAGAATTTCTGCGACACACTCGCCTCAGCAACGAAGTCCACCAATACGCTGACATTGCGAGAGGGGATCGTTCCGCCTGGCCATAGAAGCCGAAAGACTCCGGCGTCCTGCACATCCTTCTCCAGAAGAGATACCAAGCGCCCTTCCTCGATATGACGACTGACAGCGATCGACGGCACGCAGGCGATGCCCGCTCCCTGCTCCGCCAGTTCTATCCTGGCCTCCACACTGTTCGCGATCATTGCGATTGGTAAATCCCAGTCGATGTTTTCGCCATTTATGGCAAGTGGCCAGGCGTCGATCAATCCGCTCTCAGGGTGCCGTCTATGCAGACAATGATGGTGGAGAAGATCTTTTGGAGAAGCCGGAACACCATGTAACGCGAGATACGACGGCGCGGCTATGATGGTGTGCCGAAACCGTCCCACGATCCGTGTCATGAGGCTGGAATCGCGAACCTCCCCGGTTCGGATGGCGAGGTCATAGCCTTCCCCCACGATGTCCACCAGCCGATCGGTGAATTCGAGTTCCAGCCGCACTTCGGGATGGACCTGCATGAAGCGCTGGAAGATCGGCATGAAGCCCATCGCCCATGTGGGCAGGCTGACCTTCATCGGGCCGCGAATGTTCTGGCGGGCCACCGATAATTCCTGTGTCGCCATGTCTATCTCGGACAGGATGCGTCGCGCCCGTTCGAGAAATAGCGTCCCTTCCGCTGTCAGGCTGACACCATGGGTGGTCCGGTGAAGCAACCGCACACGCAAACGCTCTTCAAGCCGGGCAACAGCCTTTCCGATCGCGGATGCCGAGAGACCGAGTTGGCGGCCAGCTTCCACGAAACTGAGGACGGTCGCCACCCGTACGAATATTTTCAGACCGCCCAGATTCTCCATGTGTCGCTCCTGTATGGACAGAATAGTCCGCATGGACCGGAACGTCAGCAGCTTTCGCCAGTAATGAAAGGCCTCTATTTGTGGGGACATACGTGCTTCGCTGTGAAGCATGCGAGGATGCAAAGGCGATTGAACACCGTACACGTCCGGTCCGCCGCATCAGAAGAGGCGGCACAATGCACATGCAAAAGAGACCTATCGACTGGACCGTCTTACTCGCGCTGATCGCTGGTGTGGTGCTGGCGGTCATGACTGATTGGAACAGCCAGCTTGCCCGGTATAGCTCTCCGCTTTTCGCATCGTGGGCGGCGCACGGCGTCGGCGCAGCCACCAGCATGGTTCTCGTCTTCATCCTATCGCTAAGAGGAAAGACGGCGACCACAAGCGTGCCGCAGCGCTGGCCGTTATGGTCTTATCTCGGCGGGATGCCGGGAGCCTTCACCGTGTTGCTCGCCGCGATCACGGTCAACAGTGCTCTCGGACTCGCCGGCACCCTTGCTCTGCTGTTGGTGGGGCAAATGGCGTTCGGCGTGATCGCAGATTATTTCGGGTTTTTTCGGCTACAACGCCGCCAACCTCAGCTTTGGGAGACCGCGGGGTTTGCGCTGGTTCTGATCGGAAGCATCGTCATCATCACGGCGCGGAGCTGAACAATGCTGACATTGATCGGCCTCGCATTGTTGAACGGCGTCCTGATTGCAACGAGTCGCGCCATCAATGGACATCTGGGAAGAAAGGTCGGAGCCATCCGTACCTCCTTATGGAATCATGCAGTCGGCTTCGTTTTCCTGTCGCTGATCGCTACTACGCTGTTCCAAAGCGACATGGCGGTGGAGGCGGCAGTTCCAATCCAGGCCTGGCTCGGGGGCATTCTGGGCGTCGCCTTCGTCGCTCTCAACAGTCACGCAGTCCCGCGGCTCGGAGCAGGCAAGACGACCAGCTTTGTCGTTGGCGCACAAATGTTAACGAGCGTTGCGATCGACAGCCTGAGGCGTCCGTTCTCGGAAGCGACGATTACGGCTCTTGGTGGGGCTGCCATCATCATCGCCGGCGTCTGGATGGCGGCCTTCGTTGGCAAAAAGTAGCGAACAGCCTCCAATCCACGCCTGAAGACAATAATGACTGATGTCGCCGCGATCTCAAAGGAGGTTGCATTTGCCGGTTAAGTTCGGGGCTCCACAACATAGCAGGGATATTGGCTGCGTTGGCGAACTGTGAGTTCCGGCCATACATCGACAACGAGCAACGGATTTGCTGAATCGGTGGTGGACAACAGTGTCCCATCAGGACCGAATGCAAAGCCGGCTCCCCCGAAAACAGTGCCGTCCTTAGAGCGCCCACAACGGTTGGAACTGATGACATAGCTGCCCGACACGATGGCGGCCATCCGGCCGGCGGTCAGCCAGTTTTCTGTCGATGTTCCCGCCGCACGGGGAATTGCAATTAGCGCCGTGCCTTGTCGGCCATAGTGCCGCGCGTGTTCATTGAACATCGCGTCGGTGCATAGCATAACGCCCATGCGCAGACCGAACACTTCAGCCGAGTTGAAACCATCGCCGCCCGGTTTATACCAGCTCGCTTCATACCAGCCGGGTTCCTCTGGGAAATATTGTTTCGTGTGGATCTCACGCACCTGGCCACTTTCGATAGCAACGGCCTGATTTAGAAGCCGACCTTCCGTCCAAACGGGACGGGAAGACACGATGGCGGGTATCGCAAGCTCTGTGAGAGCGTCGAAGCCCCGTGCATGGGTGTCTATACTGGCTTGGGCTATTTCATGATCAAATAGCTTGCAACCCGCGATCCAGGGGCCAAACGGAAGTTCGTTGGTGATCAGTATATCCAACTGGGCATCAACCAACCGGTTCGTGATCTTGCTCCATTCCGAACTATACGGCTCAAGCCCTTCCGGCCACTCGACAAAACCAACTCGCAATTTCGCCTCCGCTTGCTCCGTGAACTTGGAGCGATGGAAAGTAAAGGATTCTAGGGGTTACGTGACGATCACACATCGATCTTGAAACCGAGGTCGATTTCACTCGCCGGTAATCCCCTAAGCCCCCAATTTTCCGGGTCGATTTCGACCAGCATAATTTTGATGTCGCCCGCCGGCACATCAAATGCCGATAGTTCATCCACAATGGCGGCATACAATCGTCGCTTGGCATCGAGAGATCGACCCGAGAAAAGCTTGATCTCGATAACCGAATAGGATTCGCCTTTTCCGGGCGGCACGATCATCGCATCAGCCTCATACTCCAAGAGACTGATGCACCGATCATCCTCCGGAATTTTCAAACCGGTTAGCAGTGCCCGTTGGACCGCTTCAATGATTTCTAGCCGGCGGCTGCCGATCCATCCGCGACGGGTTTCAATTCTTGTGGCGGGCATGGTTGTCCTTTCTGCCAGAGGCGCTGAACCTGCTGTCGCAGAGATCCCGACCCTGCGACACCCATTTGCGACTAATTCATGCGGCGGAACAAGTCATGGATGCTCGCGACAGAACCGGCACCTTTCGCGCTAAACACTTCTCGAAAGTCCCCATCGGGAGGCGGCTTCGCGGATAACCCGGTTCAGTCGAGCTCCGGTCAGATGCTTTTGCTGAAGCAGTTCAAAGGCCACGGCCTCTATTACAGACCAGTATTTTCTGACGATGAGCTTCGTCTCAATCTCAAGCAACCGGAAATGAGCCTCTGCCAGGTCTGGGTGCGCTGCCCCATGGAGGGTGGTCAGAAGAGTTTGCACAGAGAGGCGATCACTCGCACTATGTGCATCATCCACCGTTAGAGGATCGAAAAGCCTTTGCGCAATCTCCCCGGCTAACGCCACCCGGATATTTCGTTCTGCCGCAAGCCGGGTGCGGCCCGACTTGGGACTGAACATCAGATCATTGGGATAAAGACTATCCTCATGTATCACGTGTCCGGCTTCAGCGTGGTCCGACACGACGGAAGCGGAATAGATGGTAAGCTTTTGGGTCATGCCGCGACGGCATGACCCGCCTCATGATATGCTGCCAACTCCTGAAGCTCACGCACAGTATACCTGTTCCTTGGCCCGATGGGCGAAGCCTCGCTGAATTCATGATTTCAGAGATAATACATTTGCGGCCTTAGGTACACAAAACGCGCAGACCAACCCCGCTGCCGAGCAGAACAGCATAATCCCCAGAAGCGCATGGACGCCGCCTGCCGTAACAACGCTTCCCGTCGCGGTCGTCAAAGCCGCACCACCGAATACGGTCAATGCACCCGAAAGCCCGGACGCGCTGCCAGCGAGGACAGGTTTGACAGACAGAGCACCCGCTGTTGCACTTGGCATGGTCAGCCCGTTCCCGATCCCAACGAATGCCGTGGAGCCGAACAAGAAGCCGGCGTGTTCTGCACCTGCCGCGAAGGACAGAATACCGAGCAGCAGAGCGGCGCACGCGACAATGCGGCCAACCAGCATCATCGTTGCCAGGGAATAGTTTTTTGCATGGCGGCTTGAGAGAAAGCTGCCAAAGAAGAACCCGACCGTTATCGTTCCGATGCATAGGCCGAGCACGACTGGCGACATCGTAAAATGTGTCGTTGCAACGAGTGGCACGCCCGCCAAAAATGCATAGAATGCTCCGGTCGAGAACATGCCACACAGGGCATACCCCCAGAACGGTCCCGAGCGCAACAACTCTGGATACATTCGGAACTGCTGCAAGATTGAGCCAGTCGGTGCTCGGTTCGTTTCTCCCAGATCGAACCAACATAAAGACAGGATGGCGCTTCCAAGAACAGCGAACGCAATGAAATTGGCTCTCCAGCCGAAAATTTCATCGAGCGCACCACCAAACAGTGGCCCGAGCATGGGCGCTATGGCCATAGCCATGCTGATATGGCCTAGCATACTCGCCGCCTCACGCTCGCCAACCGTATCGCGAACAACAGCGCGTGACAGGGCCATGCCGGAAATCACAGCCCCTTGCAAAACGCGAAACGCAAGAAAAATCCATATATCGGAGGCTATCGCGCAAGCTATGGAGGCAACGACAAAAATGCCCAAGCTGGCCAAGATTACTGGCCGTCGTCCATAACGGTCTGACAGAGGCCCAATAATCAGTTGCAGGAATGCCGTGATCGCCAGATAGCCGGCGATCGAAAAGCTGACCAAAGCATAGTCGGTTCCGAAATCCTGAGCCATGTGAGGCAGGGATGGCAGGAACATATTGAGCGAAAGAAGCGAGAGCGCGGTCAGCAGAACCAGTGTCGTCAGTTTTGGCGGTCGACTGGCAAACACGGCCATGGAAATGTCCTGCCCTGATGGGTTCCCCGGCGATGATCACCCCGTGAGGGCGACAATTGCCGCGCGGGAATGTTGGCGGAAAGCGGCTCTTGGTGGACCGCCATCATCGAGACGATGGCCTCGGTCGAAAGCAGAAAATGTAGCCGAGCTATGAACACACGAAATGAGATTTGCCGCGGATTTTAGCCTGCTCCTGTTCAAACCTATCGGAGTGACGCCCGCTTTTGTAGTCACTGCGTTGATCCAGTTGCTAACGCGCCAGATGGGCGCCACCATTGACGGGTATGACTTGTCCCGTGATGTGACCCGCACCTATTGAAGCAAGAAAAGCTACTGTCGCCACGACATCGTCCGTTTGGCCAGCCCGTTTTGTGAATGTTGCCTCGATAAGGGATGTTCGGCGCTCGTCGGTAAGCTTGCCATGAAAAAACTCGGTGCTCTCGATTAGTCCCGGCGCAACAACATTTGCCGTAATCCGCCGCGGTCCAAGTGATCGGGCGATATCACCGGTCCACGCTTCGATCGCAGCTTTTGCCGCTCCATATGAACCACCTCCTCCGGTGCGGCCTGCAATCGATCCGATTGTAACGATGCGCGCGTTGTCGACAAGGCGCTCCTTCAGAGCTTCCGTAACCAGAACAGCCGACAACACATTGGAATCAAAATTTGCACGCCAGCGTTTGGCGATGTCGGTCAATAGGCTGGTTGGCCCTTCTGCGGCGTCCACTTGTGTCGCATCCGAACGGGAAAGATCGGTATTGCCGCCTGCGCAATTGACCACAACATCGATACTGCCGGGCAGTTTGGAAAGAGCTTTCGCGACCGCATCGGCATCCGAGGCGTCAAAAGCCACGGCCGTTGCTCCAAGCTCGGACGCAACATCCGAGAGCAGGCCGGCACGTCTTCCTGTGATGACGACGGTTGCTCCTTCGGTAGCGAAATGAACGGCGCATGCACGTCCGATGCCCGAACCCCCGCCGGTAACCACCACAGTCCGAGACATGTTTTCCCCGCCCTTCGAACAAATCTGATGACATGAATATTATTTAGGTCTAAACATTACTCATGTCAAACGGTCATCCGGAACACAAAGCTCCCCGACACTCGCCGTCATACGAGCAGAACGACGAGGCTGACATCATCCAACGAGAATGGGCGCTTGCCCGGCCGGATCTGCCGGTCCGGTCAATCGGCGTGATTACCCGTATTTGGCACATTGCGAAGCTACTCTCCGACGATAGGCGCCACACGATGAAGCATCTGGGCATGGAGCCGGCGATCCGCGATCTTCTGGCGAACTTACTGCGCTCCGGACCACCGTACCGGCTTCGGGTGAGCGAACTCGCTCTTCGATGCCGCGTCAGCAAAGGCGCCGTTACCCAGCGTGTCGCACGAGCCGAGGCCGCCGGTTTGGTGAAGAGCATGAGCCTGCGCGGGACAGTCACAAACGAAATTGACGGTGTCGTTGGTATGCCAGTAAATGATCAGCGTGCCGTTTGGATCGAACTTACATCCCAAGGCAAAGAACTGGTTGAGATAACCGTTGAAGCACTTCTTAACCATGAGGATGCACTCGTTGCTGACCTCGGCGATGAAAAGATTGCGGCGCTAGCGGATTCCTTGCGTGAGCTTCTCAGCCTTCTCGAAAAGCGGTGATCTAATTGATGCCGCACATCCTTGCAGGAATTAGGCGCTCCGATCCTCGCTTGACCTGGCAGCAAGATTGGATTTCTCCTCATCCCTTGACTGAAAAGTCAGGACGCGAATGGTCTCCCAGATTACGTCAAATATACCAATGACCATAACGATAACTCCTTCACCGCTATTCGACGCCACTTGCGTCACCGCTTCAAACGACCTTATCGTTTCGTTCAAATGACTTGAGGTTATCCATGAAGCGTGGTCGCCTGCCGTTAACGGCTCTTCGCAGTTTTGAGGTTGCTGGCCGCTTGCAAAGCTTTACGCTTGCGGCGGAAGAGCTGCATATCTCACAGGCGGCGATCAGCCGACAGGTACGCGAACTGGAACGCCGGTTAGGAAAGGCATTGTTCGAAAGGCGTCACCGTCAGGTCTCGCTCACGTCTGATGGCGAGGTGTTGCTCGCGCTTCTGACGAAGGCTTTCGACGATGTTTCGGCTCTGCTCGACATTATTGGCGGACAAAGCACCTCGGAAACACTGACAGTGAGCGCAGAGCCTTCTTTCGCTTCGGCATGGCTGGTGCGCAACCTTTCGGCGTTCCGGAAAGAACAGCCGGATATCGACGTCGTGTTGGAAGCGGATTCCCGACTGACAGAGTTCAGGACGGATCAGGCGGTTCTCGCTGTTCGTCACAGTGCACACAAAACCGCATGGCCCAGGGTCGAAAGCCAACGATTGGTGGCATCGAATATGATCCCTGTCGTCGCGCCAGGTCTGATGGGCACACCCTGCATCGGCCCTTCGGAATTGCTGCAATTCCCCCTGCTGCATGAGGAAAGTCGTGACTTATGGCAGAGCTGGTTTGCCGCGGCTGGTATTGATACATCGATCAAAAAAGGAACTGTCTATACTGACGGTGGCCTCGTCCTCCAGGCCGCTCTCCAAGGCGAGGGCGTGGCTCTGCTTGACGACTTTTTTGTGCAGCGTGATCTGGAAGCGGGAACGCTTGTTCAGCCGTTCAATCTCTCAATCTCCCATGGGGCCTATTGGCTGGTCGCCAGAAATTTCTCGGAACTTCCAAAATCTGCGACTGTGTTTGTAAAATGGCTGGTCGGAAATTTTAGTGACGTGCAGACAGACGGTCAAAGTTAAAAAAGCAGCCTGCCACCTCTCACTCATCCCATGGAATGACCGTCAGATCTGGCCAGCGGCTGAGCCACTTTGAAACTTTTGCCTCGAATATTTCACGGGTGATCTGCCTTCTGTTTGCCCTGACCGTTCCGCTGAGGAGGTCATCAAGGCCGAAAGGTGCGTAGACCTCTGGCAGATCCGTTGACTTACGAATACCCACTGCTGTCGCGGTCGTTGGAAAAGTATCGATCGCCTCCTTCATGGAACGGTAGGGAGCAATTCCATAACCGAATTTCTCCTCGTACCACACATGAACACGCGCTTCGTTTTTTACGTCAATCCAGACAGGCAGATGCGCAAACATCATCCGGATGCGCTCGCCGTGTTGTTGTTCACGTTCGGCCGAGATGTCGTCGGCGTCGAAGTACACAAGATCCAGATCGGAAATGGCATATTCGGGTGGGAAGCCGAACCGCTTGTTCCACGCGGTCTGCGCCAGACAGCCGGCAACCAGCCAGCATTCGGGGAGATCCAGTCGATCCCATTCTCCCCAGACTGCATGGACCAGAGGATTCGATAACACCACCACCTCAAACTCTTTCGTATTCGATGACAATTTTCTTGCCTTTCCGGTCAACAAGCTGAGCTTAATTCATCGTTATGCCGTCAGGACTTCACCGAGAGCGATGAAATCTGCGCATTTTTCGGGTCAGTTCTTTCGTAAACGGTTATTTCCCCACACAGTGCCGGTTGAGATCAGGTCTTCCGGCTGGTTTGATCATTAATTTTGTAAAGTAGCACTTCTGCAGAAGGCCACTGGTATCGCAGCAACTCAACCGCAGGATTTCCCGACCGCTCGACAACCCGCTTTTCAATGACGGTGCCATCAAGTTTTTCGTACACGTCAACTGCATTCGTGTTTTCGGCGAATGCTAGCAAATGAACTGGCATTCTTCGCCGCGTGCTATCGAAGGCTCCGATTGCGTGGCTTAGAAGCGATTTCGCCACGCCACGCCTCTGGTATTCGTGCGTCACGTATAGATTATGCAGGTAGGTTCCGTGCTCCTTCTCTTCATTGAAAGCAAAGCAGCAGAACCCTGCAATTTCCGAAGAGCTAAGAGCGACAAAGATGAGTTGGTTGCAGTTGGGGCCCGCGAACCGTTTCTCCCAAAGTTCCTGCTTTTCATAGGGAAGTTCGTTCTCCAGATAATGTCGTGGCAGGATATTGGCATAGGTGCTTTTGCTCATCGCCACATGAAGATTGATAATCATTTGCTTATCCGAGGCCAACGCCGGGCGATATTTCAGCATGAAAATGTTATCCGTCCTGTTGCAAGAGGGCCGCTTAAATATGGCAGGCACGATGTGTTCTGAGCGCAGACGCGGCGACATAATTCCGGCATTATGGAGCAAGTGCCACAAGGTCTCCATCGCTCTTCATGAGCGAAATCTTATAAAATGATTTTCGAGAGCAGAGGGCTTTGCCGGGCGGCATCGATGAGTTGCCAGCCGAGTTTCTCATAGAATGAGACCGCATCTTGCGCAGCATATACGTTTAGCTGCCTTATTCCTTTCGTAGCGGCAAATCGCTCCAAATCATCCATCATGGCTCTGCCGATGCCCCTTCTTTGGTATTGGGGTAGGACGGCAACAAGCCGCACGGTGCCGATGGTAGCGGCTTCACTCATAGTGTCCAAGCGAGTTGTGCCGACAGGCTTTTCGCCGAGATTGAAGAGAAGTGGGAAGTGCCCTTCGCGGTACTCGTCTGGATGTGTTTCATCGTAATCGTACCGACCGCGCAGTTCGTAGAGAACGCGGCGACGAATGGAGTGGTAGGCCTTCCAGCTATCGTCGTCTTGAACCTGTATGAGCTGCATCGTCAGAAGATTTCTCCCAGTTCACGTCCCAAGTTCAGTCTCGCAGAGCTATGATCGGGCATCAACATCACAAGCCTGCCACGGAGAGCGTTGACGCCTTTTTAACTTTCTCTCAATCAGTTGCCTTGATCGTGATCGACTTCTGCCGATCCTTCAGGTATCTCTCTTCCGATGTTCAGATCGATACGAATAGAGCGCTGACCTTTTGCTTCCGTCTTTTGACGGAGCTGTCCCGCCTGTGTCCCGCATATCGCACGGAAATCTGAACATGCTCCAGAAGCGAATTCCCATCCTGAAGCCGAACTCATACGACCCCTTCTCCGCTGGAGACCGGAGGTTCGAAATACGACCGTTGCGCCTGCACTGACCCGAAAGAAGGCTTCGGACAGCATCCACTTCTGCGTCCGGATGGTGTACAGTGTCCCGATGGAGAAATATCTCATCCAGGAGGATGGATTGCTAACGGTTCTACGCTGGCTTCAACATTTATCTTTAAATGGTCGAAACGAGCAAGATGAACGCGCTCCACGCCTCGTCGAAAAGGGTTTATCAGATAATTGTGAAGCTCACTGTAGTTGTGAGAATCCAGGAAAAAACCGTTGGGACTGTTCTTACCGTGCCGACAACGAGTTGCACGTTCGTTGTGAAATCCATCAATCCTGCTCGAATGACAGATTGACCATTTCGCGTCAGTACCTCAGCCAGCTCATCAGCAAAGACAGCCTTGCCCGCGCCATCGACAGCAACGATTATTCGTTTGTCTCGTCATTATAGCGATCGCGAAAACGCTACTCAAACTTGAGGAGGTCGATCTTCAATTGAACGTGGAATATCAATCCAACAAACGAATGAGGCGTCGTTAATATAGCACACAGGTAACCAGACCTCACATCGTCCAAACCAACGTTCAGTTCTTCTTCAATCTCGCTGAGCGCTGAATGAAAAAGATCATTTGCGTTGGCTATCGGCCGCAATTCCCTCGCGTGAGGGGAAAAGCTCGAACCCGTCCATTTCGGCAGTTCGTCCGATATTTCGGGTTGTGCAGCCTGACTGAGTACCAGCGAGCCGGTGCAGACCGAAGTAACGAGACGCGCTATTTTCGCCTGTCCCCGGACGAAGTCGAGCGTCTCCCGTCGGTCAGAAACGGATTTACGCCGCCGCCCGGCACGGTCGAATTGGGAGTGAGCCCACAGTCCAGTCGGGGCACGCACACGCAGGTGGATTTCCAGACAAAATCCACCTGCGTATCCCGGGCAGATGCGAATACCTCGTAGGGACTTGTTAGATCGAGTTGCTGAACACCAACTGCCGCTGCGGTATCGACGACCGCTTGCAAGTACGGATTTGGCCCGCCACAAACGATGCAGTGGGTATTCCTTCGCAAATTGGGGGGGCGGACCGAAAGAGTGGTAGAACAGGTTCTGCAGTTGGTTGGGTGGATCACCTCAAATTGCTCGACGTGCGCACGATAAAGCTCCCCCATATTATACTTTCAGCGATCTGTTGGGTAAGTCACATGGAACGGTCATCGCGAGGCTGGCGCGGCATCGCTTGCAATAATCTCGTGAAGATGCTGTCTGAAGCACACTCCGGATTACAGACTGAACCTGGAAGACAAACATGAGCGAGCAGACTTTTGTCGACATTTCACACGGACGTATCGCGGTCAGCGACGTCAACGGGAGCAAAACTCCCCTTTTGATGCTGCACTGCAATTCCGGCTGCAAGGAGATGTTCCTGTTTCAGACACAGGCACTGACCGGAACAAGGCGGCTGGTGTCGCTGGACCTGCCAGGCCATGGTGCATCGTCCGATGCAATCGATCCTCGACGCACTTATTGCTTTGGCGGTTATGCTGAAGCGGTCGCCGAAGTACTCACAAAGCTTGAGATCGACAAGGTCGCTATTCTCGGGCATTCGCTCGGCGGGCATATTGCACTGGATCTGACTGCGAGACTAGGCAACGTTTCAGGCGTGATGATCTTCGGAACGCCACCCATCCCACCGGGACCTGAAGGCGCGCAACTTGGCTTCCTTCCCCATCCTGAGATGGCGTATACGGGCAACCCTACACTTACGGACGAACAGATCGAAGGCGTGGTAACCATGGCACTGGGACCGGGAGCCGAGCGCGACCTGTTCTACACGTCAGCCGTTCGTCGAACTGATGGTCGCGCCCGGCAGTTCATGGTCGAGGCAGTCATGGCGGGAACGCAGCTCGATCAGCGGGAACTGGTCGCGACCTCAAGCGTCCCTTTGGCGATTGTGAACGGTGCCGACGATCCGGTCATTAATCTCGACTATATCGACTCGCTAAGGTATCGCGATCTTTGGACGAGGCGCCCGTTGCGTCTCGCCAATGCCGGTCACGGACCTCACTGGCAGCAACACCATATCTTCAACGAAATGCTGCAGAGTTTCCTCAATTCGCTCGACTGACCCAATCGATGACGACGCCAATCGCCGCATGCGCTAAAATGATGCCCCGAATCAACGAGGGAAGATAATCCATGGCTGTTAGTACGAACGATCTGGCAGATAGCCTTGCCGAAGTACATAAGCTGACCAAATCCCAGGCCAAGGCCATTGTCGAAGATGTCCTGAAGGGCATTTCGCAAGCTGCTGCCAAGGGTGAAGAAGTGTCGCTGAACGGTTTCGGTAAGTTCAAGGTGCAGGACAAGCCCGCACGCGACGGCCGCAATCCTTCGACCGGCGAGACGATCAAGATCGCGGCGTCCAAGAAGCTTGTCTTTCAGCCCGCCAAGGCGCTGAAAGAAGCCGTCAACGGCTGACGGTCAGGATTACTGGGCGAGATGCCGCGTCAATGGCGCGGCACTTGCAATGCCAGGATTGCTGATGCGGCGAGCTTCGTTGCCGAGATTCCCGAAAATCAATCCAGTCTTTACGGTCCTTCACGCAAACGCGCCAGCGCCGACAGGCCGACGAATGCGCCGCCAATGAGGGAAAAGATTTTCCGCCAGACTTCGGACGGAACCGCCTCGCGGGCGACACCATGCACCAGAGCGAAGCCCGCAATAGCAGCAGGAACTGCGAATAACAGTGCGATAGCCAAACGCAATCCTGGTGAGCGCAGCGTGGCATGGAGATAGGCAAGGAAGCCGTAAGCCCCCACACCCGCGAACAGGCCGACGATGCCAGCGCCGATATAGCCGGCTCCGGTCGCGAAGGCGAAGCGGGTTGCCATGACGGCGAAGAAGAACGGCACGGCATAGGTCGCCAGCATATAGGCGAGAGAACACATGGCGATGACCACCACGACGGACAATGTGACGAACACAATCATTTCCGGGTCTCCCTTCCGGTTCTGCGCATCGATCCACTCCGGCACATCAGGGTCCGACGCCGGAGCGTTGCGTCATGTGACGATTGTTCCAGCGTGTCGGGCCATTCTGGCATAATGGCTGAGCCGATATTCGGGCTTGAAATGCAGGTCGCGTTCGACCGGCAGGCCAAGCCCGCCGCGAACCTCCTCGATCTCGGACAGCATGGCATAGCCAAGTTCCGGACTGCCAAAGCCAAGGTCCATCAAGCCGAATAGCCGCATGTTCCCATCCGGTTCCTCGTGTGCTTCGGTTATCAGCCATGTAGCAGAACCGTCCGGCGTGAACAGCTTCACGACAGGGCGTGGGTCGAAATCCTCGTGTTCCTCGCTGGCACGGCCATTGGCGATCAGTGCAGCGCGAAGATCGTCAGGGATCAGGGTTTCGGTGCGGGCAAATCGTCGGGTCATGACGCCATTTCCTCCGGTTCGGCCCAGAGCTCGGCATCCCCGTTGACCCGGAAGCGGGCGCGGAAGGTGACGATGGCCGCATCCTGCCGTTCCAGCATGCGGGTGAGCGCGTCGATTTCGCCGCGCCGTCCGAAGCGAAGCGCGGCGGCAGCCTCGTGATAATGGCGCTCGTCGGCGGGGGTCCATGTGGAGGTCGAACGGCCATACTGGCGGGTCTTGACGCGGGCGGTGACGGTCATGCGCTCGGCGCGCTTTTCGATCTGGCGTTCAACGATGGCGAGGTGATTGCGGGTTTCCTCCCGCGCCCTGACCATGCGGGCCAGCATTACCCGCTGCTCGGCATAGGTGTTCATTGTCGTGGTTCCTGTGATCTGGTCGAGGTTCCCGGCCGCGCCGATTGCGGCGCGGCCGGAAACTGTCCTCGGTGCGATGGGGAAAGAGGCCGGAGCCGCAAGGGTGGCTCCGGCCATGGCCGTTCACTCGGCGGCTTCGTGGAAGACCGCGCCATCTTCGGCGTCTGCCGCATCCAGGCCGGTTGCCTCCCCTTCCGGTCCAGCCGGCCCCTCTGCTGCGGGTGCATTGGGGTCCGTCACCTGATCCTCGGCAGATATGGCTTCCGGCTCGGCAAACTCTTCCGCTTCAGTCGCGGTAGGTTCCGGTGCTTCCGCAAAAGCTTTGGCTTCCGCCTCTGCCTGCTGCGGAGCGTCCAGCCATGCGGGCCGCTCGGTGCGCAGCAACGGCGGGAGCCATCCGGTTCCGGAAAGAAGGTTTTCGGCGTCTTCCGCCATCTCCTGCTTCTTCTTGCCCGAAAGCCGTTCCGCCACCTCGTCGCCAAGGGCTTCGCCTACGGCGGCGAGAATGTGCGCTTTGGTCACGCGGCCAAGGTAGGTGCTGACGGCCGGCGTCCAATGCTGGCTCATGTCCAGCGCAAGCGCGGTCGCCAGTTTGTCGGCGGTCGCATGGGCGCGGCGCTTGTGATGCTCCCAAGGCAGTTTCAGGGCATTGACCGTCAGCGATGCGCAATGCGCAAACAGCGCCATGACGCTCACGGGGTCCAGACCGGCAATGAAGGCCCAGAGGTCCGCCACGTTCTGCGGCATGTCGGAAGCCCATCCCGCGTGACGATCCGCCAGCATCTTCGCCGCCGCCGTATCCGCGATACCGTCCGCGTGTCCGCCAAGCTGTACACTGGTCGGGCGGATTTCAAGGGCGTGGGCATTGACGTCACGATAGAAGGTCTGCGCGGCCAGCGCATGGGTGACGGCGATCAAGGCAATTTCCGGCTGCTCGCCAAGCGCAAGACGAAGGCCAAGCGTCCGGTGCGCGGTCAGGTCGCGGGTGAGAATATCGGAAACCGGCTGGCCCGCGTCTCCTTCCGGTTCCTCGTCGTCGCTATCAGGGTCCGGGGCGATCCCGTCTTCGATGACTTCGCCGTCCGCATTGATGCGAACGCCATCAATGACGGTTTCGACGCTCGCGTTCTCGTCTTCTTCCGGTTCCGGCTCGGGTGCCTCGTCTTCCGGGCGGATAAAGCCGCGTTCGATGCGGGCGGTTCCGTCATGGTTGAGGCATATGAAGACGCCACCGCGCGCAAGCTCGTCGGGGTCGTATACTTGCCTCTTGCCGTCCAGCCGCGCCATTTCCGCTTCAAGCTCCATGAAGCGGGCTTCGTCTTCCGGGGCATATTCGTCAACGCTGCCCAATTCTTCCGCCAGCCGTTCATGTTCCTCCTGCGCGGCGGCATAGGCGGCTTCATCTTCATCCGAAAGCCCGACCGGCTCCGGGTAAACGCGGCGCAAGCCGTGGGAGTAAGGGAAATCCATATAGGCTTCCACCCACTTCCAACCTTCCGCCTGAATGTCGGCGGCGACGCTTTCCAGCTTTTCGAGAACAAGGCGATCAAGCAACGCGGGATCGTCATAGTAGCCGCCGCGATCTTCGGTAAACAGGTCACGGATGATCGTGCCGCCCGCTTCCGTGTAGGCTTCCGCGCCGACGAAGATAGCGCGCCGCTCCGTGGCCGGTACATTGCTCGCGGTCAGTTCGCGACGGATGATCCGTGCTTCCCTGTTATAGTGCAGGTTCTCGAAAACCTCTTCCTGCCGCGCGTGGTCGTCGATAATGGCGAAAGCCTGCAACTGCTCGAGGTTCAAGCCGCCTTCGCGGTAAATCTGCATCAACTTCGGGCTGACCGCGCCGAGCTTGAGGCGCTGCCTCACCACATGCTCACTCACGCCGAAGCGGACGGCGATATCAGCCGCGCTCCATCCGCGATCCTGCGAAAGTTGAAGGAAGGCTTCGACCATATCGGCATTCGAGAGGTCCGAACGCGTCACGTTCTCGTCAAGGCTGATCTCGAAAGGGTCGTTCGCCGTATCTATGACGCAACGGATCAGCTCGGTCTTCCTGATTTCCTTGCGCTTCGCCCGCAACATCTGCGCCAGCCTGCGGCCTTCGCCGATAGTGACGAAATAGAAACCGGTCGCCTTACCGTCGACGCCAAGTTCCGGCTCCACCACAAGGTTTTGTAGGATGCCCTTGGCGGCGATGCTTGCCGCATAGGTCTCCACCGTTTCCTCACTATGAGGGGTTTTCCTCGCGTTTCGGGGCGACCGCTTGAGCTTGTTGAGGGGAATGAAGATTTCCCTGCCGGTCACGGCTTCCGCTGCGGGTTCTGCCGCAACGCTTACCGCCTCCGCAACGGTTTCGGGAGCCGGTTCTGGCGCGGGCAATCCCGCCACCACGTCCGCCGCGATTTCTCCGACGCTGTGGATTTCCACATCCGCCGCCGCATTCTCGACCGTCTCAACAGTGACGGCCTTCGTCTTCTTTGCAGTCCTTGCCATTGTTCCAATCCTTTCTCCGTAAATGCCGGAGGCATGTCCCCGACATGCCTCCCGGGGGGGCGCGAGCCCTGGGGATGGGAGGGGACAAATGCCGGCGAGCATGGCCGGGCTGCGCGGCGAACGGGACGGGTTGGAAGAAGTGAAGCTGGTGATGATTGTGCGCCGTCCTGAGAAGCGGGCGGCCCTGCCATGTGCAGGCGGCGTTTGAGGGGAGAAAGGGGCAACGCCCCTTGGCTTCCCCTCATGATCGGCAAGGCTTCAGCCGTAGACGATCAGGACAAAGCGCGCGAAGCGCTCCTTACTTCTGTCGAGGCCGGCGGAACCGGCTGGCTTCCGCTTTCGGTCGCCGTTGAAACCATCCCTTTTGTAGGTCGGAGTATTCTCTTTGCCGCACAGAGCGGCTCCCCCTGTTTTCTTTCGGGGCTGATCGAGTCTCGATGGTTTCGCCAATACTCCGTTACAAGCCAGGAACGCCATGAAACCACAGCGCGAAAGGATCAGGATCGACGTCCTTCCTCCGTCCGACGCGTCGGAAGAGGAAGCGGTTCGGATGCGGATAGCCGATGAGGCGATCATGGCCCTCGCCCGCCTGATCGGCCGGCAGATGGCACGCGAGCAGTTTCAAAAGAAAATGGCGTTGGAGCGACGCTCGAATAAAGCCAGAAAGCAGACCATAGAGTCGTGAGCGATTACTTATCCCAGTCCCGGCACAAGTATAGCTTGCCGGGATATTTTCACATCACCATTGATCCCCGAATGGGATCATGATAGGGTTACTTCATGAGGATCATTGCCCGTCGAACCTTGCGGGAATTTGTCGAAAACCTCGCAGGGCAGAAAGATCAGCCGGCCGTAAAGGCGGCGCTTGATGCCTGGTTTGATGAAGTCAGCAAGGCGGAATGGGCAAGCTCCGCCGATGTGAAGCGACTTTACGCCACGGCGAGCATCGTCAGCGCCGAGCGCATCGTCTTCAACATCAAGGGCAATGATTATCGCCTCGTGGTGTCGACCGATTTCGAGAAAGGCATCGTCTGGATCAAATGGATCGGCTCGCACAAGGCATATGACAGGATCGATGTAACAGAGGTGAAGCATGGCGACTGACCTGAAACCCATTCGCACCGAAGCGGATTATGACGCAGCACTTGCCGAGGTCGAACGCCTGTGGGGAGCCAAAGGCGGCACACCGGACGGTGATCGCCTCGACGTGCTGGCCACGTTGATCGAGGTTTACGAAGCAAAGCATTATCCGATGGATCCGCCGGACCCGATCGAAGCGATCAAGTTCCGGATGGAGCAGCAGGGGTTGAGCCGCAAGGATCTCGAACCGATCTTTGGAACCCGTAACCGCACATCGGAAATCCTCAACCGCAGGCGTGGCCTGTCCATCGAGATGATCCGGCAATTGCATGATCGCCTTGGAATATCAGCCGATGTACTGATCCGGCCAAGCCGCCTCGAAAAGGCAGCCTGACGCAAAAGGACAGCCAATGACCCGCGTTGCGATCTACGCCCGCTATTCCTCCGACAATCAGAACGAAGCTTCGATCGAGGATCAGTTCCGTATTTGCCGTGATCAGGCGAAACGAGAGGGCTGGAAGGTCGTTGGTTGCTACAAGGATGCGGCGATTTCCGGCTCCACCGTGATCCTGCGGCCAGGCATCCAGATGCTCTTGCAGGACGCGCAAGCCGGCCAGTTCGACATTGTGCTTGCCGAGGCGCTGGACCGCATCAGCCGCGACCAGGCCGATACGGCCAACCTGTTCAAGCATCTCAAATTTGCCGGCGTGCCCATCATCACGTTGGCGGAAGGTGAGATTTCCGAACTGCATGTCGGCCTCAAGGGGACGATGAATGCGCTCTTCCTCAAAGACCTCGCCGACAAGACGCGGCGCGGCCTGCGCGGCCGCGTCGAGGATGGAAAGTCAGGCGGCGGCCTGTGTTACGGCTACAAGGTCGTGAAGCAGTTGGATGGAAAGGGCGAACTCGTTCGCGGCGACCGAGAGATCGATGAACGGCAAGCCGAGGTGGTTCGACGCATCCTCCGTGACTTTGCCGCCGGGATCGGGCCGCGGGCGATTGCCAGAACCCTGAATGAGGAAGGCATTCCCGGTCCCGATGGCAAGCTCTGGAACGATACGACGATCCGGGGCCACGCCAGCCGGGGAACCGGCATCCTCAACAACGAGCTTTATATCGGCAAGCTGATCTGGAACCGGCTCCGTTACGTCAAGAACCCGTCGACGGGCAAACGCGTTTCACGCCAGAACCCGGAAAGTGAATGGATCGTCACCGATGTACCACACCTGCGCATTGTCGATGATGAACTCTGGCAAGCCGTTCGGACACGGCAGGGTGAGATTTCGGAAAAATACGTCAATGTGACGGAGGCGGTACGCAAGCATCACACGAAGAACCGGCTCAACGGCACGCGCCGGCCGAAGTCGCTGCTTTCCGGTCTGATCTATTGCGGCGGCTGCGGCGGCCCCTACTCCCTGCGCGGCGCTGACCGCTTTGCCTGCTCGAAACATATCAGCAACGGCTCTTGCACGAACAGCCGGACGATCCCGCGCGAGGAGCTGGAGAACCGGGTGCTTGCGGGCCTCAAGGACCGGATGATGTCGCCGGAGGTGGCGTCCGAAGCGATGCGCGCCTATGCGGAAGAGACGAACCGACTGAATCGCGGACGCCGATCCAGTGCCGACGTCTGGCAGGCGGAGTTGGGAGCGGTTGGCAAGCAGATTAAGCAGATCGTCGATGCGATCGCCGATGGCATGTATCATCCTTCGATGAAAGAAAAGATGACCGGCCTGGAGGCACGCAAGGCCGAACTCACCGAATTGCTGACCGACATTCCGGCGGATCTTCCAGACCTTCTGCCGAGCGCTTCCGCGATCTACGCAAAGAAGGTCGCAAAACTGACGGAAGCGCTGAACAAGCCGGAGGAGCGTCTGCAAGCGGCGGAAGCCTTGAGGATGCTGATCGAGAAGATCGTGCTGACGCCGGGGCCGGAACGTGGCCAGATCGACGCGCTGCTGTATGGGGAATTGGGGACGATCCTGAAGTGGGTAGAGCGTCAAATCATTGGGAATGTTACAAAAAACAAAACTCCCGGAGCAGGGCTCACGGGAGTGTCGGTATCAGTGGTTGCGGGGGCAGGATTTGAACCTGCGGCCTTCAGGTTATGAGCCTGACGAGCTACCGGGCTGCTCCACCCCGCGCCAAGTGCAAAACCCTTTGGGCTTTGTCACGGCGGCATCACAGCGTATCTGTGATGCCCACTTCCGAGCAAATTGCCGAAGGCGATTTGTCTCGTGTTCCCATGGCACCAGATCGGTCCGTGCCTTGGTTCTGTCAGGGACGCACCGA